>JBOGKW010000202.1:0-5844 GCA_050746205.1 Terriglobales bacterium
ACGTCCTTGATCATCATCGGCTTGAGCTGATCCATGCCCTGATCGAGAAACTCCGCCTGGCGGGCGATGATGGAATGGCAGACCCGGGCGATGGTCTGCTTCCGCTGCTCCAAATTGCGCAGGAACTGGACCGCGCTGGCATAGCGGTCGCGAATGTACTTGGCCACGTCACGCTGTTGGCGGTCCCACTTCATGGCCCGGTAATGGCGGTTCAAGCGGAGCTGCGGCAGGCCGTCGTCGTTGGTCACGACGCGATAGCGATTGGGGCAATCCTCGCGATCGCAGACGGCGCAGCGCTGGTCGCGGCCCTTGACGAAGTACACGTCCGGCTCGATGAGGCGCGGCTGGGACTTGTTGTGCTGCCGGCCGGGATAGGGGTCCAGCTTTTTCACGCACTCCAGCGCCGCCATGACCTCTTCCAGCGGCACGCCGGTAGCGCGCGCGATCTCTTTGTATTGCCGATTTTGCAGCCCCGGCAAGTGCTCGCTGACCAGCGTCAGCGCCAGCGCGTTCACCACGGGCAGCCGCCGCAGCTGCAACAGCAGGCACTCCCGCAGGTCGCGGGCGGCCACGCCGGGGGGATCAAAGGAGTGCAGCAAGGCCAGGGCCTCGCGCAGCAGGGGCATGGCCAGCCCCTCCAGCTCGGCCAGCTCCTCCAGGCGCAGCGGCCGCCGCCCGCCGTCGTCCTCGGCGGTCAGGTAGCCGTCCTCGTCCAGGTTGCCGATCACCGCCTCGGCCGCCTCGCGGAGCGCCGGCGTCGCCGGCGAGGACCCCAACTGCCAGCGCAGATGCTCGCTCAGGCCGGTGGGCGAGCTGAGGAAATTCTCGAAGCTGGGCCGCTCGATCTCCTCGCGTTCGCCGCCCGTGTAGCCGGGATCGAGGTAATCGTCAAAGAAGCTGCCGAGGTCAATGTCCTCGAACGGGTCCACCGGCGCTTCCGGCGCGGCCGCCGCCGCGTCTCCGTCGGGCCGAAATTCGGGGCTCGCCACCGCCTCGTCGCGCCATTCCCGTTCGCCGTCCTGGGCGGCGCCATCCACGGCGGCCAGGACCTCGCCGTCGGCGGGGGCGCGGTGCAGTTCCTCCTCGAGCTGCCCCAAATCCGGCGGCGCCGGGCCGTCCTCCTGAGCCTCATCGAGCAGCGGATTTTCCAACAACTCCTGGGCGATCGCCTCCTCCAACTCGGTCTTGTTCATCGCCAGGATGCTCACCATCTGCACCAGTCCCGGGGTCAGGGACTGCTTGAGCATCGGCTTGGGGATCAGCTTCGGGCCCTGATACATAACGCTCGCTCGGGCGCGCAGGAAAAAGCTCGCTCAGACCAGGGTAAACGATTCTCCCAGATAAACCCGCCGCACCTCGGCGTCCCGGCTCAACTCGTCCGGACGGCCAGTGCGGAAGATGGCGCCGTCGTGGATGATGTAGGCGCGGTCGGTGACGCTCAAGGTCTCGCGCACATTGTGATCGGTGACGAGCACGCCGATGCCGGCCCGCTTGAGATCGAAGATGATGCGCTGGAGGTCCAACACGGCAATGGGGTCAATGCCGGAGAACGGCTCGTCGAGGAGCATGAAGGCGGGATCCCCGACCAGGCCGCGGGCGATCTCGACGCGGCGCCGCTCGCCGCCGGAGAGCGCATAGGCCGGGTTGCGCCGCACCCGAGCCAAGCCGAACTGGTCCAGCAACTCCTCCAGCCGGCGGCGCCTCCGCTCCGCGGTCAAAGACAGGACCTCCAACGCGGCGAGCAGGTTTTGCTCGACAGTTAGTTTGCGAAATACCGACGGCTCTTGGGGCAGATAACTCAAGCCCATTCGGGCACGCCGGTACATGGGCATGCCGGTGAGGTCTTGCGCGCCCAGCTCGACGCGCCCCACGTCGGGCGCCACCAGCCCGACGATCATGTGAAAGGTGGTGGTCTTGCCCGCGCCGTTGGGTCCCAGCAGCCCGACGATCTCGCCCCGGTCCACCTGAAGGCTGATGCCCTTGACGACCGTCCGACCGCGATAGGCTTTGGCGATCCCGAGGGTGCGAAGCTGCTGCATGGGACCCGGCGTGGGCACGGAACTGGCTCTGCGCACGGGGTTTAGTGGCTCACGCGATAGGCGGCGAAGGTGCGCGTATGGGCCCCACTTTCGACCCGGATCGTATCATTCACGGGCGAAAAAGTCAACGTACGGCCGGCCAACTGGCCCAGTTCGGCATCAGAAATGCTGGGCGATCCGCCGCTCAGGGTCACCTGGCGGCGGGCCACCTGATACACGGCGCGCCGCGCTTGCGCCCGCCGGCCGGGCTGGGTGAGCAGTACCCCGCCGCCGGCCACGACGCGCCGCGGCCGAGGCTTCGGACCGGGGGTGAAGTCAATATCTAGATACTGACAGAGTAAATTACTCGCTGCCGCCACCACCGCGACGCCGCCGGTAAATTGGGCGAGTCCACGCGCCCGCGAATACACTAGCCGCGGCGCGGCTACGTGCACCGCCAACGGCTCCGGCGGCTGCGTGCGATGCGCCGGCGCGCAGGCGCGCGGTGGAGCGCAGGGCTGCGCGTCCGCCACCGTCAGGCGGGCCGTGCCGGAGGCCCAAGCGGCGCCTTGCGGAGCGACGAACTCGGCGCGGACGGCGCCGCTCGCGGTGAAGGTGCCCTGCGCGCGGTCAAAGTGGACCTGTTCGGCGCGCAAGACGCTGGTCCCGCGCCAAATCCGCACCCGCCCGCGGAAGCTGCCGCGCTGGCCGTTGCGCGCCAGTTGGAGGCGCTCGGCGGTGACCGTAACCGGCAGGCTACCGTCCTTGCGGCCAGGGGTCGGCGCCCAGGGCAAAACCGCCGTGCCGGCACCGCGGAAGGCCGCCGTTACGTGGCCGGTTGCGGTCAGCCCCAGCGGGGTCAGAAGGAACCGCGCCGCCGCCAGCCGGGCGCCGGCCATCCGCGCCACCACGCGCGCGTTGCCACCGCCTGGGGTCAACTCCGCAAGGCCGTTGCCCGCTTCCCAGGTGAGCACGCCGCCTTGCGCCGCCTCGGCCGGATGCGCCGCGCCGGCGGCTTCCGAGCGCAGGATCACATGGCCGGTTTCCATCATGCGCTCCAGTTGTCCGGTCACCGGGTTCATCCACGCCTGCACCCGGTCCGCCGAGCCCGAGCGGCCGGGCCGCGGGCCGGAGGCCGCCTGGGACCAGAGCACATTGCCCTCTGCCTGCGCGTCCCGCGGCTGTTGCCGCTGGTTCAGGCGCAGTTGCAGATGGTCGGCGACAATGGTGACCGGCGCCTGGCCGCCGTTGGGCTGGTAGTGGAGGGTTCCCCGCCCCACGGCTTCGGCCGCGCGCAGCACCGTGCGCGCCGCGACGCCAAGGTCTGCCGAAGCCGCCGGCCCGAACTGGAAGCGCATCTCGGGCGCGGCGATTTGGCTCGCCCCCCCCGCGCCCCCCATTGCGGCCGCCAGTGCGGCGACACCGGCGATCGGGCTGGGGGCGGCTGCGCCGTGGCTGGCCGAGGCGGCGCCGGCGAGCGAAACCGTCGCCACCTCCGCGAGCGCCGAGGCCGGCCGGTTGCGGCGGGCAAAGCGCACGCGGAGCGATGCGGCCTGCAGGCGCTGCCGGCGCCCCCCCGCCTGCAGGGCCATAAGGATGACGTGGCCGTGCATGGCCATCGTGGCCAGCCGCAAGCTCGCCTGCTGTAACGGGCCGTGCGGGGCAGATGCCGGCGGCACCGGACGGAAGCGCAGCCGGGCCGAGTCGCAGGCCAGCGTGATCCGGCGGCCCGCATCCTGCCCTTGTGCGCGCACGCCACCCAGCGCCAGCGCCGCGCGCACCGTATCATCGGGCCGGAGCGCGAACACCAGCCGCCCCGCCGTCAGGCGCCGCGGCCCCAGGGTCACCACCGGGGCGCCGCCGCCGCCCGGCGCCGCCGCCAGAGTGATGGTGGCAGCCGCCTTGTCCAGCACCGCCCGCGCGGCGGTCACATGCAGCGGATACTGGCCCGGCGGCGCCCAACGCAAGCGCACGTGACCGCTCAACAGCAAGAGGTTGGAGCCCGGCGCCAACTGGGCCGCATCGGCGTGGCCGGAGGCATTCCAGTAGCGGAAGTCCAGCCCCCCGTGCACCACCGCCGCCCCGTTCTTGGTATTGAAGGCAAGCTGTTGGGCGAGCACCTGCACCGGGCTGGCCCGCGGCGCCCCGCGCTTCGCGCCGCCAGCCTCGACGCGCGGACCCTCCAACGCGATGTGCACCTGCCCCAACGCCACCACGTCCCCGTCACCGGGATCGTAACGGAAGCGCTGGCCGCTGATCCGGTCGGCGTGGATGCCGTCGCGATCGTAGACCACCAGCTGCACGCGGCTCAGAAACGTGTGGCCGCGCTGCATCTCCGTCGCCAGTTGCGCGCGCAGTTGGAACAGCGGCCGGCCTCCCTCCGTACGCGTCATCACAAAGCCGTGCGCCGTTTGCCGCACTTCCAGGCTCACGGGCGGAACGCGCAATGCCGCCGGCGGGCGGTGCAGGAAATAGCTGGCCGCCAGTGCCGCCGCCCCGGCGATGAAGATCGCCGCCAGCGCCCAGCGAATGGGGCGCCGCCGGTCCGGAGGCGGACCTGGCGCGGCGGGCGGATCGGGGCTCGCGAACGGCGCGGGAGGATGCTGCGGGGGCACGTCTGGCTTCAGTCTAGCCCCCGTGGCGGCCGGCCCGAGGCTCAGACGGCGACCGTCGCCGCCTCGCGGGCGCGCCGCTCGGGGTAGAGGGGGAACGCCGCGGCCAGCTCCAGCACCTCGCGCCGGATCGCCGCCAGTTCGGCCGGCTCGGCATGGCGCCGCACCGCCCGGGCGATCCAGCCCGCGATCCGCCGCATCTCGGCTTCCTTCATGCCTCGCGTGGTCAGCGCTGGCGTGCCCAGCCGCAAGCCGCTGGGATTCATCGGCGGATTGACGTCAAAGGGAATGGCATTTTTGTTGGCGGTGATGTTGGCCGCGTGCAGCGCCTCCTCGGCCTGCTTGCCGCGCACCCCCTGGGCAAACACGTCCACCAGGAGCAGGTGGGTGTCGGTGCCGCCGGAAACGACGCGGAAGCCCTCCGCCATCAGCCCCGCCGCCAGCGCCTGCGCATTCGCCACCACCTGCGCTGCGTAGGAGCGAAAGTCTGGGCGCAGCGCTTCGGCGAAACACACCGCCTTGGCGGCGATGATGTGCACCAGCGGGCCACCCTGCTGGCCCGGGAACACCGACTTGTCCACCACCGCGGCGAACTCGCGGCGGCAGAGGATGAGCCCGGCGCGGGGGCCGCGCAGCGTCTTGTGCGTGGTCGAAGTGACGAGGTGGGCGTGGTCGAGCGGGTTGGGGTGCACTCCGCCCGCCACCAAGCCGGCGAAATGCGCCATATCCACCAGGTACAGCGCACCGACTTCGTCGGCAATGGCGCGCATGCGGGCGAAGTCAATCACCCGGGGATAGGCGCTGCCGCCGCCAATGATCAGCTTGGGCCGCCGCTCGCGCGCCAATTGCCCGAGGGCGTCATAGTCAATGGTCTCGGTATCGCGGCGCACCCCGTAAGGAACGATTTGGTACTGCTTGCCGGAAAAGTTCAGCGGATGGCCGTGGGTGAGGTGTCCACCCTCGGCCAGGCTGAGCCCCATCACCGTATCCCCGTGCTCCAGAACAGCCGCGTAGGCGGCGGCGTTGGCCTGCGAGCCGGAGTGAGGCTGCACATTGGCGTGAATGTCGCCGTGCGCCGGCGCGAACAAACGGCAGACCCGCTCCCGCGCCAGTGACTCCACCCGGTCGGCGTTTTCGCAGCCGCCATAATAGCGTTTGCCCGGATAGCCTTCGGCATATTTGTTGGTGAGCGCGCTGCCCGCCGCCTCCAGCAC
>JBOGKW010000203.1:0-5729 GCA_050746205.1 Terriglobales bacterium
CATCGCGACTGCCATGAGGAGATCGTGGTGGTGCATAACGGCATCATCGAGAACTACCTGGCGCTGAAACGCCGGCTGGCGGCGGCCGGGCACCGCTTCCGCACCGAGACGGACACCGAGGTGGTGGCTCACCTGATCGAGAGCCACAGCCGGCCGGGCGAGCCGCTGGAAGAAGCGGTGCGGCGGGCGGTGGGCGAGCTGACGGGAGTGTACGCGCTGGCGATCGTTTCGGCCCGGGATCCGGAAAAGATCGTGGCGGTGCGCAACGGGCCGCCGGCGGTGATTGGGTTGGGGCAGGACGAATATTTTGTCGCCAGCGACATCCCGGCGATTTTGCACCACACGCGCGACGTGTTCTTCCTGGCCGACGGCGACCTGGCGGTGATCACGCGGGGTGGGGTGCAGCTGATGGACTTCGCCGGACGGCCGGTGAGCCGGCCCGTAACGCGGGTGACGTGGGATCCGATCCTGGCGGAAAAAGGCGGCTTTCAGCATTTCATGCTGAAGGAGATCTACGAACAGCCGCGCGCCGTGCGGGACACGCTGCTGGGGCGGCTGTCGCTGGACCGGGGCGAGGCGTACCTGGACGAGATGGAGATCGGCGAGGAGGAGTTCCGCCGGTTCTCCAGTCTGCGGATGGTGGCCTGCGGGACGAGCTGGCACGCGGCGCTGGCCGGGAAGTTCATGATCGAGCGCTTGGCGCGCATCCCCGTCGAGGTGGATTACGGCAGCGAGTTCCGCTACCGCGATCCGCTGGTCGGGCCGGAGCAGCTGGCGGTGCTGATCTCGCAGTCGGGCGAGACGGCGGACACCATCGCGGCGCTACGGCAGGCGCGGGAGCAGGGGGCCAAGACGCTGGCCATCTGCAATGTGGTGGGCGCCATGCTGGCCCGCGAGGCGCACGGCACGCTGTACACGCACGCGGGGCCGGAGATCGGCGTCGCCTCCACCAAGGCGTTTACCGCGCAACTTGCGGCGCTATTGGTCCTGGGATTATATGTGGGGCGGGCGCGAGGGACCTTGGCGCCGGAGGCGGCGACGGCGCTGATGGAGCAGTTGGAGCGGCTGCCGGGCAAGCTGGAGACGCTGCTCCATCCGCCGGCGGGAGCGGGCGGGACGAACGAGGAGGACTATACAGCGCTGGCGCGGCGGTTCCACCGTTGCCGGGATTTTCTCTACCTCGGGCGCGGAATCCATTATCCGATCGCGCTGGAAGGGGCCCTGAAGCTGAAGGAGATTTCCTACATCCACGCCGAGGGGTATCCAGCCGGGGAGATGAAGCACGGGCCGAACGCGCTGATTGACGAGAATCTGCCCGTGGTGGTGCTGGCCACGCGCGACCCCGCCGACCCGGGCTCGATGACGCGGTATGAGAAGACGCTCAGCAATCTGCGCGAGGTCAAGGCGCGCGATGGCCAGGTGATCGCCATCGTCAACGCCGGCGACACCGAGGCGAGGGCGGCGGCGGACCATGCGATTGAGATTCCGCCGGCGCCGGAGCTGCTGTTGCCGATCCTGGAGGCCGTGCCGCTGCAGTTGCTGGCGTACCACATCGGCATCCGGCGCGGCTGCGACGTGGACCAGCCGCGGAACCTGGCGAAATCGGTGACCGTGGAGTAAGCGTGGCGCCTCGGTTCCCGAGCAAGATTGACCGCTGGTTCTGGGTGGTGCTTGCGGCTCCGGCTGTGGTGGCCGCGCTAGGGGTCGCCGTGCCGGCGTGGCCGGCGCTCGGCATCGCGGCGTTGCTTTTCGGGTTTTTGCTCTGGCTCGCGGCCGACACCTGGTACGAGGTCGGCGATGGCGAGTTGCGCGTCCGCTGCGGGCCGCTGCGCTGGCGAATTCCGCTTGGCGCGATTGATGGCGTGGATGAGGCTCCTTCGCCAGAGGCGCGGATCGCGTCTGGCCCGGCCCTATCACTGCATCGCATGATCGTTCGCTATCACGATGGTGGGGGCGTGGCGGAACTGGCGGTTCCCCCTGCCGACAGGGCCGGATTCTTGGCGGCGCTGGGGGTCGGACAGGTACAGGCGCGGCGTTAGGCGGCGCGTGGCGGCTTACGGGCCGGCGACGAAGCCAGGGGGATGGCTGGAGCCGGCGCCGAAGAAGAACTGTTCGAGCTGCTCGTTCAAGAACTTTTGCGCTTCCGGCTGCCAGGGCGCCAGGCGGTACTCGTTCATCAGCATTTTGGCGTGGTCGCGCCACATGGCCCAGGCGTCGGCGGAGACATTGTCGTAAATCCGCTGGCCCAACTCCCCCGGCCAAGGCGGGGATTCCAGGCCGGGCAGTTCCTTACCCAGCTTGACGCAATGCACCATTCGCGGCATGGCTCCATTCTAGCGGAGCGGCGGCGGCCCTAGCGGGCCGCGGGGGCGGGGCATGGGCGAACCGTGCCGCGGCTGGCCAAAACTCGCCGGCCCCAGCGCGAACACCATTGCGCGCCTCGCCGCTGGCCTATATGTCCAGGTTTTTGACGTCAAGGGCGTTGTCGAGGATGAACTTGCGGCGGCTTTCAACGTCCTCGCCCATGAGCGTGGTGAACATCTCCTCGGCGCTGAGCAGGTCGTCCAGGTGGACCTTGAGCAGGGTGCGGCGCTCGGGATCCATGGTGGTCTCCCAGAGCTGATCGGCGCGCATCTCGCCGAGGCCCTTGTAGCGCTGGACGTTGAAGAGCTTTTTGCCCTCGTTGAGGATATAGTCCAGCAACTCCCGGCCGTCGCTTTTGGTGACCATGGCGTCGGGGTCGCCGTCAGAGACCAGGAACGGCGGCTGATTGAACTCGCGGATGGCTTTGTGCTTGGCCAGGGCCTGGCGGAACTCGGGCGACGCCGCCAGCTCCCCGTTGACGACCCGGGCGGCGTGGTTGGGATCCTGGAAGCGCAGCTCCCAAAGGTTGTGCTCCTCGTCGCGGTGGGTGGCCAGGGCGGCGACGCTGGGCAGCGGCTTCAGCTTGGCGGCGAGCGCTTTCACGCCGGCTTCGGTCTCGAAGTCCGCTTTTTTCTCCAGGCCGGAGGTGATGACTGCCGTGGTCACCGCGGCGTCGCGAAAGCGTTTGTCCACCTTGTCGAAGAAGGGGAAGTACTCGCTGAGGCTGACCAGGAAGCGCGTCAGCGCGGCGCCTTCCAGCACGGCGGCGCCCTCGCCATAGCGGACCACGCGGTCCTCGGTAATGCGCTTCATCATTACCCGGACGAACTCCTTGTCGTCCTTGATGTACTGCTCGGACTTGCCCTTCTTCAGCTTGTACAGCGGCGGCTGGGCGATGTAGATGTTGCCGCGGCGGATGAGCTCCTGCATGTGGCGGAAAAAGAAGGTGAGCAGCAGGGTGCGGATGTGGCTGCCGTCCACGTCGGCGTCGGTCATGAGGATGACCTTGGCGTAGCGCAGCTTGGCGTAGTCCAGGTCCTCGGCCGACTTGCCGATGCCGGTGCCCATGGCGGTGATCAGCGCACGGATCTCCTCATGCCCGAGCATCTTGTCGTAGCGCGCCTTTTCGACGTTGAGGATCTTGCCCTTGAGCGGCAGGATGGCCTGGAAGCGGCGGTTGCGGCCCTGCTTGGCGGTGCCGCCGGCGCTTTCGCCCTCAACGATGAACAACTCGCAGCGCTCCGGGTCGCGCTCGGAGCAGTCCGCCAGCTTGCCGGGCAGGCCGCCGGAGTCCAGCGCGCCCTTGCGGCGAGTTAGGTCGCGGGCCTTGCGCGCCGCCTCCCGCGCGCGCGCCGCCTCGATGGCCTTGGCGATGATGCGCTTGGCGACGGCGGGGTTGTGGTCCAGGTACTCGCCCAGCTTCTCGTTGACGAAGGCCTCGACCTGGCCCTTGATGTCGGAGTTCAATTTTCCTTTGGTCTGGCCTTCAAACTGCGGCTGCGGCAGCTTGACGCTGACCACGGCTACCAGGCCCTCGCGCACGTCGTCGCCGGTGAGGTTCTCCTTCAAATCCTTGAACAGGCCCAACTGTTGGCCGACGCTGTTGATGGTGCGGGTGAGGGCGGAGCGGAAGCCGGAGAGGTGGGTGCCGCCATCCACGGTGTTGATGTTGTTGGCGAAGCTGAACAGGATCTCCGAGTAGGTGTCGTTGTACTGGACGGCGATCTCCATGCGCAGCTCGCCGCCGGCGATGTCGCGGCCGCCCTCCATGGCGATCGGCTTGTCGTGCAGTACCTGCTTGTTGCGGTTGAGGTGGCGCACGAACTCAGCGATACCGCCCTGGTACTGGAACTCCTGCGTTTTGTCGCTGCGCTCGTCGCTGAGGGTAATCCGCAGGCCCTGATTCAGAAACGAGAGCTCGCGCAGGCGATTGGCCAGCGTGTCGACGTTATATTCCGTGACCTCGAAGATGGTGGGGTCGGGATGGAAGGTGACCTTGGTGCCGCGCTTGCCGGTCTTCCCGCCCTTTTGCAGGGCGCCTTGCGGCTCGCCGCGGGAGAACGACTGCATCCAGGTGAACCCGTCGCGCCAGATCTCAAGATCCAGGCTGTCGCTGAGCGCATTGACGCAGCTGACGCCGACCCCGTGCAGGCCGCCGGAGACTTTGTAGCTGGAGGAGTCGAACTTGCCGCCGGCGTGCAGCTTGGTCATCACCACCTCGGCGGCGCTCCTTTGTTCCCCGTCCAGATCCATCATGCCAACGGGAATGCCGCGGCCGTCGTCCACCACCGTAATGGAGTTGTCGGTGTGGATGGTCACGTCCACGCGCTTGGCGAAGCCCGCCAAGGCCTCATCCACGGAGTTGTCCACCACCTCGTAGACCAAGTGGTGCAGGCCCATCTCACCGGTCGAGCCGATGAACATCGCCGGGCGCTTGCGCACCGCCTCCATGCCGCCTAGCACCTTAATGGAGCTGGCGGAGTAGGCGTCCTCTTCAACTTCAGTGACAGTGTTTTTGGGCCGGACTTCCGTATTTGCGCTCACGCAGTATGTTCCTCGCTGCTGTGCAGGCGCGCCCCGCCGGGGGTCGGAGAACGAGCGTGGATGAAAGGGAAAACCAGCGTCCGGCGGCGCACTGCTGCCTTACTTAGGATACCATGCCGGAGCCCTTTGCGCGCCTCCGCCAGCGGGCATAAACCATTGGTTTTCAGAGCCTTGCGGAGGCGCACCACGGCTCAGATGCGCATCGGCATGACCACATAGCGGTAGCGGTAATCCTCGCCGTCTTTGGGCTGCAGTTCACCCGCCGACTGCTCGTCCTTAAGGCGCAGCACGACTTCCTCGCTCTGCGCCGCTTGCAGGAACTCGAGCAAGTACTGCGAGTTGAAACCGATCACCATCGGCTCACCTTGGTAGGGGGCCTCAAGCTCCTCGTCGGACTCGCCGCTTTCACTGGATGAGGAGGTGAGCACAATCTTGTCCGGTTCCAGGCGCAGGCGGATGGCGTGGGACCGCTCATCGGCGAACTGGGAAACGCGACGGATGGCGGCGCCCACCTCCTCGGCGCGGATGCTCACCGTCCGCTCGTTTTCTTTGGGCAGCACTGCCTCATAGTTGGGGAACTGGCCGGTCAACTGCCGCGCGCTAAGCACGCGTCGGTTGCCGTCGGGGCCTGGGACACGGAAGAACAAATGCGTTTCATCGCGGCTGAACTCAACCGCCGCACCTTCGGGCGCAGCCTCCAGCATTTCCTGCAACTCCACCATCGCCTTCTTCGGCACCAGATTGCGGCTCTCCGCCTCGGCGCCCGCGATCGCCACCCGGTTGTTTTCAACGTGCGCGAGGCGATGGCCATCGGTGGCCAC
>JBOGKW010000204.1:0-5714 GCA_050746205.1 Terriglobales bacterium
CCCCGTAAGGAACGATTTGGTACTGCTTGCCGGAAAAGTTCAGCGGATGGCCGTGGGTGAGGTGTCCACCCTCGGCTAGGCTGAGCCCCATCACCGTATCCCCGTGCTCCAGAACGGCGGCGTAGGCGGCGGCGTTGGCCTGCGAGCCGGAGTGAGGCTGCACATTGGCGTGAATGTCGCCGTGCGCCGGCGCGAACAAACGGCAGACCCGCTCCCGCGCCAGCGACTCCACCCGGTCGGCGTTTTCGCAGCCGCCATAATAGCGTTTGCCCGGATAGCCTTCGGCATATTTGTTGGTGAGCGCGCTGCCCGCCGCCTCCAGCACCGCCTCGCTGACAAAGTTCTCGGAGGCGATCAGTTCCAGGTGCTCTTGTTGGCGCAGCGTCTCCGCCGCCACGGCGGCGAAGACCTCAGGGTCGGCGAGGGAGAGAGGCAATTGACGCGGATCCGAGGACATGACCCTTCGATTGTATCGGCCCGACGCGGCGCCTGGTTATGTCGTCGCCCTGCCGGGCGAAGGCGCCCACACGGCGGGCCCATGCGATCAAGGGCACAGTCGCGCCCTCAAAAGTATTGGAAAGCGAAAACTGCGCGATTCAAAAATTGGAAGCCGGTCAGGCCGGCGGGAAGCGGCCTGGCTGAAAGCGCGACCATAAAGAAAAAAACCGGAAGATCGGGGGGAGCCGATCTTCCGGAAGTGTGGTCGTTGCCCCGAAGGGCACGGTCAAGTGTGTGGATATTGGAAATTTATCAGAAAATTATTCCGAAAAACAGAATTTTTTTGGTTTTTTTTCGAACCTTCGCACCGCGCCCCATCCGGCGGCTAGCCGGCGACGGGTAGATCCTTGCTAAGCCACTGAATCAAAACACCTTCGATCACTAATCGCGGGCTCAATGGCCGGGAGCGCAGGGCGACGTCGGCGCGCTGCAGGCGATCGAGAGCGGCGCGCAGCTGGGAGGAGGAAAGGCCCTGGGCGAGTGCCAGCACGGCATCGGCGGCGAAGCTGGGCGGTCGCAATCCGACCGGCAGCACCTGATACAAACGCTGCCGGTCTCGCACCCGCGCGGCGCGCGCGACGAGGGCCATCTTGATCATGCGGCTGAGTTGAAAAATGAGCGGAATGGCGGCCGCTTCCCCCTCCGCTGCCCAAACGGCGTCCAATTGGGCGAGCGCCTCGGCCCGGCTCCCGCGCGCCAACGCCCGGACTAGGCCCTCCGAGGACAGCACCGGCGCTTCCGGCACCAAGGCGCGAACGGTGTCGGCGGTAATGGCCTGACCGGGGGCATAGAGGGCCAGCTTTTCCAACTCGCGCAAGGCCCGCGCCAGGTCCCCGCCGCTGCATTCCAGCAGATCGCGCGCCGCCGCCGGCGGGAGCGGGACGCCGCGTTCGGCCGCCTCCGCCAGCAAGAACTGCGCGCCTTCGGCAACCTCGACCTGGGCGCAGCGAATCACCTCGCACGCCGCGCCCAGCAGAGCCTCCAGCTTTTCCAGCCGCGCCTTGTCCTCCAGCGCCATCTGCCGCGCATCGGCGGGGATGACGATGCGCCGGGCCACAAAAACCAACACCGCCGCCGGCGGCGTGGTGGCGGCGGCCACGAAGGCCGCCAGGCCCTCGGCGCCGGCGCCGCGGCTGGCCAGGTGCTCGGCATTGTCGAGGACGAAGATTTGCAGCGGCGCCAGCAAGGAGGGGGTGCGCGCGCCATTCAACACCTCCGCCCAGGGCGTGGAGGCCAAATCGGCTTGATGATAGGTGTACTCCCACAGTTCCGGTGGCACGCGGAGGCGCAGCTGCCGCAAAAAGCGGTCGCGGAAAAAGGCCTCGGCGCCGGCCAGCAGATAGGCCGGCCGCAGCGGGCGCTGGGACGGGCTCTCCGCCACGGCTAAAAGTTCTCCAGGATGTTGCCCACGACCGTGCGCGCGGCGTCGCGGCAGATGCGGCGCAGCGTCACGGTGTCCTCCTCGATCAAGGTCTGCGCCTGGGGGCTGATTTGGTATTGGTCTCGGAATACCATGTTGCTGGCCTGGTAGAGGGCTTTGCCCGTGGTTTCGTCCCGCAGCTGCACCCGCAGCCGCAGGCGCACCTCGACGGTGCTCACGCGTCCGGTGTTAGGGTCAAACGTCACCGGCGTCGTGTCCAGGCTGAGGACCACGCCCTCCAAGACCGCGTCGCTGCCCGCGCGCCGCGGCTGAATGCGATAGTGCGTGCGCTGAATCAATTCCTGGGTCATGGCGGCGGTCATGAGTTGCGACAGCTGGGGCACCAGGGTGTGATTTTGAAATCCGGGCACGGCGATCACCTTCACGTCGGGGGGCAGCGCGTGCGCGTGGTTTGCCAGGTGATAGCCGCAGCCGGCCGCCGCTAGCGCCGACCAGACGGCCAGGGCGGCGGCAGCCCCGGAGCGGCGGCGCGCCCGGCGGGCGCCGCTACCGGCAGGGACGGCCGGCAGCGGCTCAGCCGCCCTATTCTGGACGCTCCCGCTGGTCGCTGCGGCTGGGCTTCGACGGCCGGCAACGGACGCCCGCTGGCGCTCGGCGCGTCTCCAAGCTGCCGCGAACGGAGGCCCGCTGGCGCTCGGGGCGTTTCCAGTTTGCCGCGAAGAGCCGGGCGGCGGGCTCATACGCGTCCCAGGGCGCGTGCCGCCAGGTGCGCCGCCGCGGCGGCGCGCAACCGCAGGTTGTCGGCGCTGAGCGGAAGCCAGAAGACGCCGGACCGCAGCAGGTCAGCCTGCGGCGCGCCCAAGCGCACGCCGTTTTCCCCCGCCGTCCCGGTCGCCTCCGGCTGTGGCTCGCCAGGCTCGCAGAAGGCCACCGGCGCGGCGCGCAGGGCGGCCAGCAGCACGTCCGGCGCCGGTGGCCGCTCCCATTCCGCCTGGAGGGAAACGAGGTGGGCGTGAAACACCGGGGCCTGCAGCAGGTGCAGGGCGGGCAGGGCGAACCCGGCCGCCGCCGCCAGCGCGCGCAGATCCTCAGCGACGGCGGCGGCAACTTCGGCCAGCGCCGGGCGGGCCTGCTCGCCCAGTTCGACCCGCAGGTTATAGGCGATCTGGCCGCCAAAGACCTGGGTGGGCAGGGACCGCGCCGCCAAGAGCCGCAGGCTCTGATCGCGCAGCTCTTCGATGCCCGCCATGCCGCGTTCACTGGCCGGCTCGAAGACGGTGGCGGCGGTGCGAGCCACGCCCAGCTCGGCCAACACGGGCAGCACCGCCGCCAGGGCCTGCGCCGCCGGATGCGGCACGCGGATCCGCCCCGGACCATCCCCGGCCAGCGCCGAGGTCAGATCCACCGCCAGGATCCCGGCGGCCCGCGCCAGCGGCGCGACCGCGCGGGTCTCCGCCGCCGTACCGGCGAAAAAGACCGCGTCCAGGCCCTCCAGATTCTCCGCCGTCAGGGGCTCCAGGACCACCGCTTCACCACCCACGTCGCCCAAATGGCGCTCCGTCTCCGTGGCCGGCGGCGCCCCCGGCGCCGCGCCCCTGCCCGTGCCGGCCCAGGGCGCAAAGAAGCGCAACACCGGCCCGCCCTGGCCTGCCAAGGCAGAGTCGGGCAGCAAGGCCGCCAGTTCCCGCGCCTGCAATCCGCTGCCGCCCGCAATGCCCACGCGCAAGGCGCGGCCGCCGCCCCTGGAACTAATTGCCATAGGGCCCGCGTGCGGCCGGGGGCGGCCAGACGGTCTGTTCGCGTCGCGCCGGCCGGCGGCGATGGATGTGATGCTTCAGGCGCCAGACCACGGCCCAGAGGGCATAGCTGACCGCGATGGCCAGCAGCGTGACCTCGGAGAAATACCAGACGGCGGCCATCAGCCCGCCTAGCGCCACCGTAATCACAAAGGGCTGCCGCCGCCGCAGATCAATATCCTTAAAGCTGTAGAAGCGCCACGTGCTGACCATTAGGTAGGCCAGCGACAACACCAGCGCGAGCCACACGATGGCCCAGCCCCAACTGGTATTGACCGCGCCGAACAGAAACGCCGGCGAAGCAAAGAAATGCACGAAGGCGGCGATGATGCCGGCCGCCGCCGGGATGGGCATGCCGACGAAGTACTTCTTGCCCGGCTTGCCCGGGTTGCTGGGCTCGACGTCCGCCGGAGCAATGTTGAAGCGCGCCAGCCGCGCCGCTCCGGCGATGACGAACAGGAACGCCACCAGTTGCGCGGCGTGATCCAGGTAGTGGAAGCCGCGCGACATCAGCGGCAGGGCGACGAAGCGCATGCCCCATACATAGGCCAGCAGCGCCGGGGCCACGCCGAAGCTGATCACATCGGCCAGCGAATCCAGCTCCCGCCCGAAGGCGCTGCTGGCATTGGCCATGCGGGCGATCCGGCCGTCGAAGCCGTCGAGCAAGATGGCCCAACCGATGGCCTTGGCGGCGGTATCCAACAGACCGGCCGGCGCGCCGGCTTGCAGCGCCGCCGTGGTCTGCTGAATGGCGTACCAGCCCAGGCCGATGTTAGCCACCGTGAACACGGACGGCAGCAAGGCGATGCCGCGGCGGATGCCGTGGCGCGCGGGCGGGCCGACCGGCTGGTCGAGATCGGGTTCAGCAATGGGTGCGGGCATCGGCGTCGGCGGCCGTGGGGAGGGGATCGGCGGAAGCGAGGTGCGCCAGCAGCGTGGCGCCGCCCCGCACCCGCTGCCCAACGGTGACCGCGATCACCGCCTCGGCGGGCAAAAACACCTCCACCCTAGAGCCGAATTTTATCAGTCCCACCAGTTGCCCGCGCGCGACCTGTTCCCCCGGCCGGGGCCAAAACACGATGCGTCGGGCGATGAGTCCGGCGATCTGTGCGAACGCGAGCTGCGTCTCGCCCTGGGCGCCGGCGGCCAAGCGCACCAGGTTCTGCTCATTCTCGGCCGCCGCCGCCGGACTGAGGGCGCTGTGAAAGCGCCCGCGGCGATATTCGGCCGCCACCACCCGCCCCGCCGCCGGGGCGCGGGTCACGTGCACGTCGAAGATGGACAGAAAGATGCTGATGCGGTGGGCAAACTCGCGGCCCAGCGGCGAGTCCGCCGGCAAGTTTTCCACGTGGGTCACCCGCCCGTCGGCGGGCGAGACGACCGCATCCGGCGCAGCGGGGATTTCCCGCGCTGGATTGCGGAAAAAATACAGCGCGAACAGCCCGAGCACCAGCAGCGGCACCCCCCAGCCCCAGGAGGCAAAATAGGCCACCAGCGCCGCGGCCACCCAGGCGCCCACGCAGTAATAGATGCCGTCACGGATCACTGCGCCGATTATAGCGGCCTCATCGGCGCGCCACGGCGCCCGCCGCCGGCCGCCGCCGGCGCGCTTGCGCCCACTGCACGGGCCGCCTACACTGAATGCAACGCTCGCCGCGCGCCCATGCTTCGCCGCCTTTCCCGTCTTGGTTTGCTGCTGGTCTGTGCCGGCGCCACCGTCCTGGCGCTAGCCGCGCAAAACGCCTCCGCCGTTCCGGCCGATATTCTGCCCCTGCAGGACGTGAAGGCGGGCATGACTGGAGTCGGCAAAACGGTCTTCCGGGGCAACCAAATCCAAGAGTTCCAGGTGAAGATTCTGGGCGTGGTGCACAACATGGGCCCCAAGCAGGCGGTCATCCTCGCCCGCCTGAGTGGTGGGCCGCTGGCGCAGACGGGCGTGCTGGAGGGAATGAGCGGCAGTCCGGTTTACATTGACGGCAAGCTGGTGGGCGCGGTCGCGCTGGGATTCCCCTACGCCAAGACGGCCATCGCGGGTATCA
>JBOGKW010000205.1:0-5705 GCA_050746205.1 Terriglobales bacterium
GGCCCTGGCGGCGCGGGCCACCGGCCCGGCCCCGGCAACGCCGTCTCCAGGCGCTGCCGGTCGCCGCCGGCGGGGCACTCCGCGAAATGCAGGCCGCGGCCGGCTTGACGCAGCGGAGGTCCGTGGGTAGGATATGTGTCTGTGACACATATAGCCACGGCATGGTTCGGGCGGGAGCTCAAGAAGGGCAGCGCGGAGATGCTGATCCTGGCGCTATTGGAGCAGCGGCCGCGGCACGGCTACGAGCTGAGCAAGTTGATTGAGGCGCGGTCGCGGGGCGAGCTGCGCTTCCATGTCGCCTCGTTTTATCCCCTGCTGTATCGCCTCGAGGCCCGCGGCTGGATCGCCGGGCGGTGGGTCGAGAAGGCCGGGGAGCGGCGGCGGCGGTTTTACCGTCTGACGGCCGCGGGCCGCCGCGTGCTGGACGGCCAGCGGCGGGAATGGCGTTCGTTTGTGCGCGCCGTCGAACGGATCACGGGGGCCGAACATGCCTGATTGGCGCGCGGCGGCTCGGGATTTTCTGGCCGGCGCGCGCCTGGAGGCGGCGCGGGAGGCGGGCGTCGCGGAAGAGCTGGCGCAGCACCTGGAGGCTCGCTACCAGGAACTCCGCGGGGGCGGAATGACCGAGGCGGATGCGGAGCGGGCAGTGCGGGCCGAACTGGCCGGCCCTGCCCGCGCGCACGACTGGCAACGCTGGCGCGGCGCGGGCGTGTTCTCCGGCTGGCGGCGCGACCTGCGCCAGGGCGGGCGGCGGCTGGCGCAGTCGCCGGGGTTTGTCATTGTCGCCGTGCTGTCGCTGGCGCTGGGCATTGGCGCCAATGCGGCGATCTTCCAGGTGCTGGACGGCTTGGTTCTGCGCTCGCTTCCGGCGCGGAATCCCGCCACGCTGGCGCAGGTACGCACGCGAAGCCAGAACCGCTCCGGCAACGTTATGGCCTACGGTGAATTCACCTACCCGCTCTACCGCCGGATCGCCACCGCCCAGCAGGGCTTTAGCGGCCTGGGCGCCTGGGGCACCGCGCAATGGAACACCGCCCGCGGCGGCGAGGCGCATTTTGTCCAGGGCATGTGGGTGAGCGGCAATCTGTTCGGCCTGCTGGGCGTAGGGGCGGCGCGCGGCCGCTTGATCCTCCCCAATGACGACCATGCCGGCTGCGGCGCGCCGGCGGCGGTGTTGAGCTACGCCTATTGGCAAAGCGACTACGGCGGCGCGCCGCTGGGCGGCCAAGCCATCTCGCTGGATGGCCACTTGGCGCCGATCGTGGGCGTCACTGCGGCGGGCTTCATGGGCCTGGAGACAGGCCGCTCGTTCGATGTCGCCCTGCCGCTGTGCGCCGAACCGCTGCTGGATCGCGGCAATGCCCTGCTGACCAACCCCGCAGGCTGGTGGCTGGAGGCCCTGGGGCGGCTCCAGCCCGGCTGGACCCTCCACCGCGCGGCGGCGCAATTGGCGGCAATCGCCCCGGCAGTATTGCGCGCCACGCTGCCGCCGGAATACGACGCCCGCACTCGCGCCGAATACCTCAAGCTGGGATTGACGGCGACTCCGGCAGGGAAGGGGTTTTCCTATCTGCGGCAGCAATATGAAGAACCCCTCTGGCTCTTGCTCGCCTTGGCCGGGCTGGTGCTGGCGGTAGCCTGCGCCAACCTGGCTAATTTGCTCCTGGCGCGGCACGCGGCGCGGCAGCCGGAACTGGCGCTGCGCTCCGCGCTCGGCGCCTCACCGGGCCGGCTAATCCGGCAACTGCTCGCCGAGTGTCTGCTACTGGCCGCCGGCGGTGTCATCGGCGGAGCCGCGATCGCGGAAGTCGGCAGCCGGGCGTTGGCGCGCGCCTTCGGCAGCAGCGCCGACCCGGTGTTTTTGAACCTGACGCCCGACTGGCGGCTGATCGGTTTCCTGACCGCGCTGGCGGTCCTCTCCTGCCTGTTGTTCGGCCTGGCGCCAGCGCTGATCGCCAGCCGCGTGCCCCCGGCGGAGGCGCTGAAAGCGGGCGGCCGTGGCGTCGCTGGTGGCGGCGGCCGGCTGCGGCGGGGGCTGGTGATCGGGCAGGTGGCGCTGTCGCTGGTGCTGCTGGTCAGTGCACTGTTGTTCGTCGGCACGCTGCGTAACTTGATGAACGTGAATCTCGGAATCCGCAAGTCCGGCATCTTGATCGCCGGGATGAACCTAACCACGCTGCATCTGCCGCCCAGCGAGCGCATCGGCTACCGGCGCCAACTCATGGGCGCCCTCCAGCACCTCCCCGGCGTCGCCAGCGCGGCGATGATCGCCATCGTTCCCGCGGCCGGGGAGCAGTGGAATGGATTCGTCAAAATCGCGGGGGCGGGCGGCAAGCCCGGCTTGCCGTGGTTCAACCGCGTCAGCGCCGGCTACTTCGCCACCTTCGGGACGCCGCTCTTGGCCGGCCGCGATTTTAACTCCGGCGATAGCCTTCATTCGCCCGGCGTGGCGATCGTCACCCAGGCCTTCGCCCGGCAATACCTGGGTGGCAAGAATCCCGTTGGCCGGACCTTTCGCATCGAGCAGGATCGCGGCCAATGGGGCCCGGCCGTCCAGATCGTCGGCATGGCGACGGACTTTCGGTATTCCGATCCCACCCGACCGCCGCAGCCGGTGGTGTTTTTGGCCCAAGCGCAAGACAATGGGCCCGCCCCCTGCATCGTGGCCCTGCGTGCGGTAGGCGGCGATGCTGGCGGGCTGACCGGCGAAGTGCGCCAGGCGGTGGCGGCGGTGAACCCCACGATCAGCATCCGCTTCCAGACGATCGAAACGATCTTGCAGGGCAATGTGCGGCAACAGCAGATGACCGCTAGCTTGGCGGCGCTGTTCGGCGGGCTGGCGGTGCTGCTGGCGCTGGTGGGGATCTACGGCGTCATCGCCTATTCCGCCGCCCGACGGCGGAGTGAAATGGGCGTGCGGCTGGCGCTCGGAGCGACGCCGGGGCGCATCACCCGCCTGGTGTTGACCGAAGCGGGTTGGCTGCTGGCTTGGGGCCTGGCGATCGGCGCCGTGCTGGCTTGGCTGGCGGGGCGGGCGGTGGATTCCTTGCTGTTCGGGGTCCGACCGGCCGATCCCGTCGTCCTTGCCGGGGCGGTTGTCGGCCTGGGCATCGCGGGTTTGCTGGCGGCGCTGGCGCCGGCCCGCCACGCGGCCGCGGCGGATCCCATGCGCGCGCTGCGTGAACCGTAGCCCCGTCCGTTGTCGGCCGCCGACGTCCTGTCGCAGGCCCCGCTAGCGGCGGGGCCGTCCGGAATCGGGCGGCTGAGCCGATTGTCGCGAAAAGTTCCCGATCCGGTCCGTGGCGCCGAGAACGAAGCGGCGCGATGGTGTTTCGCGCCGCTCATTCCCAGAGGGGCGGCTGAGGGAGGAATGGGAACCTCAGCCGCCATTGCGCCGTCCCATGTTTCCAATTGGCTCCCAGCCGCGACACTGGCTGGACCCCATAGGGCGGCCATCATTACCGGTGAGACTCGCTGCACGCCAGGCCGGTTTCGAGTAAATTAGGGCGATGCGCCGGGCGTCGGGCTCCGGCCGTGATGGGAGCGAGTATGGCGGAAGCGATGGTGCGTTTGTCGGGAGTCAGCAAGGCGTACGGAACCGTGCGCGCCGTTTCCGGTCTGGACCTCACGGTTCCCGTTGGGGCGGTGTACGGTTTGCTTGGGCCGAACGGCTCGGGCAAGACCACGACCATACGCATGATCATGAACATTCTGGTTCCGGATAGCGGCCAGGTCGAGATCCAAGGCCGGCCGGCGAACGCCAAAAGCAAAGACGCCATCGGCTATCTGCCCGAAGAGCGGGGCCTGTACACCAAGATGAAAGTGGGCGAAATGCTGCACTTTTTCGCCGAGTTGAAGGGCGTGCCGAAGGCGGAGGCCGGCCCGCGCGTGGACCGCTGGCTGCAGCGGGTGGAGCTCGCGGACTGGCGGGACAGGAAGGTCAATGAGCTGTCCAAAGGAATGCAGCAAAAGATTCAGTTCATCGTCAGCGTTTTGGGCGATCCGCCGATCCTGATTCTGGATGAGCCGTCGTCCGGCCTGGATCCGGTCAACGCCAACCTGCTGCAGGAAATTCTGTTGGAGTTGCGGGCGAAAGGCAAAACCATCCTGCTCTCCACCCATCGCATGGAGGAGGCCGAGCGCCTTTGCGATCACATTTGCCTCATCGACCGCGGCGTCAAGCTCCTGGACGGGGAGTTGGCGGCGATCCGGGCGGCGGCGGGCAAAAGCTCGGCACGAATCGAGTTTCGCGGCGATGGCGCCGTGCTGCGCTCGGCGCCCGGTGTCGCCGACGCCAACGATTACGGCAACTACGCCGAGGTGCGTTTGGCGCCGCATGCGGACGCGGCGGCGCTGTTGCGCTATCTGACGGGCCAGCTGGAGGTCACTGGCTTTACGCTCCAGGAGCCGACGCTGAACCAGATCTTTTTGGAGCAGGTGGGCAGCCGGGAAGCGGCCGCTCCTGCCGTCGCCGGCGTCGGCGGGCAGTAGCCGGAAGGGAAGACCATGACCAAAACGCTGATTGTCGCCAAACGCGAATACGTGCAGCGGGTGCGGACCAAGGGCTTCGTCATCTTCACCCTGCTGCTGCCGGCCATCGCCGCCGGCTACATCTTCTTCGTCATCGCCGTCAGCAAATCCGGCGCCAACCAGCCGGCGCACTTGGCCGTGGTGGACCTGTCCGGCCAGGTTCTTCCCGCCCTGCGTAACGAGCTCAACGACAAGCTGCCCAGCGGGAAGCGCCAGTTCCGGCTGGATGGGGTCGCGGCCAGCGCCACCACGCTGCCCGCGGTCGAAGTCCAGTTGCATCGACAGGTCTTGTCCGGGCGGTACACCGGTTATTTGGTGATCCCCACCGATGTGCTCCAGTCCAACCGGGCCGAATACCACGCCAAGAACGTTGCGAATTTCAACCTGATCGGCACGCTGCAACATGGGCTGGAGTCGGCGGTGTCGCGCGTGCGGCTGCGCGCGGCCGGGGTGGCGGCCGGACAGCTGCCTCAGTTTTTCGCCTCCTTCCATCTCACGGATCTGAAGGTCACCACCGCCGGTGAAAACCATGACGCCGGCGGAACCGTGGCGCTGGGCTACATTCTGGGCGGCCTGTTATATGCCGTGCTGCTCGGTTACGGCATGACCTTCATGCGCAGCGTGGTGGAGGAAAAGACCAACCGGGTGGCGGAGGTGGTGCTGGCGTCGGTGGACGCCTTTGGCCTGCTGATGGGCAAGATCATCGGCGTGGCCAGTGCGGCGCTGACCCAGGCCTTGATTTGGGCCATCTGCCTGGGCATTTTCGTGGCCTACGCCGGCGCGGCTTCGCTCGCCGCCGGGCAGGGCAGCTGGCTGAAGGACGTGCCGCACCTGGGGCCGATGATCTACGTCTCGTTCGTGCTGTTCTTTGTGCTCGGCTTTCTGGTCTACGCCAGCCTGTACGCGGCGGTTGGCGCCATCGTCAGCAGCGAGCAGGAGGCGCAGCAGTCGCAGATGCCGATCACGCTGCTGCTGATAGCGGCGCTGTTTTTGGGCTTTACCATCCTGACCACGCCGAACTCGACGCTGGCGATCGTGTTGTCCGAGATTCCCTTCTTCGCGCCCGTGTTGATGATGATGCGGATCCCCATCGCCAACCCGCCGCTGTGGCAGATCGTGCTGTCCTGGGTTTTGTGCGGGCTGGCGGTTTGGCTGATCATGAAGGTCACCGCGCG
>JBOGKW010000206.1:0-5594 GCA_050746205.1 Terriglobales bacterium
CCCAGACGCGTCGTCGGCGATCCGCGCCTTGGACCAGATCGGGCACGCCGCCAAGGCCGCCGAGACCGGGCTGCTGGCGGCGCATTGCCTGCGCAGCGGCCGGGCGGGGCGCGCGCTGTGGTGGGGACGGCGCGGCTGGCAGCTGTGGGCGGGCGTCGGTTGCAGTTGGGCCGCCGCCGCGCTGGCCCCGCCGGCCAAGGGCCTGACGGCGCGTGACCCCGCCGTGCGCGCCGGGGTAAAAAGGCGCGCCCTGCAGGCCGGGCTGCTCGGCTTGGCCGGCGCCTTCCTGACCCGCTGGGCCATCGTCCACGCCGGCCAGCCCGCTAGCGACGACACCGCCGCCGCCCGCGCCGCCTCCCGGCCCACGAGCAAAGCCCCCGGCTGGCAACCCCGGCCCACCGCGCGGTAGCCGCTCGGCCGGCGGCCGCGCAGTCAGGCCTGACACCGGCCCTCCGTTCCGCCGCGTCGTGGAAAATGCGACGCTGCGCCGCCAGATCGAGGAGGCGAGGGCTGCGGCGAGGGCCTGGCGGGCTGCGGCGGTGCCGGCTGGCGGCCGGCTCCGGCGCGCTTCCGCCGGTGCTTACCGACGGGAGCGGGCCGCCCGCCGAGGCCCGAGTTCGCCAACCGCCGTCCATGTCGCCAACGCCGGGCGTTCACGGTCTCCGTCAGCCGCGCCATGCCAGGTGTCCCAGATGAACTGGATGGTCCGCTCCACGTCCACGGGCGGAGGATAGCCGTTTCCTCCCTCTGCCCTTTGGCCGACCGTACCCGCCCCGCGGGCATCTCCAATAGGGCGTGCCCGAGCTTCCATTGCCGGAGAACCCGGAATCCGCTGCGCCGCGGGAAAAGATCGCCGCCGCCTCAGCGGCGGAAGAGCTCGAAAAAAACACCCAGCGCCTCAACGCCAGCGAAATCTTCGAAGCCGTCTGCGACACGGCGCGGGACGAATTGCACCGTCCCGCCTTGGGCCTGGCCTTTTCCGCCACCGCCGGCGGCATCACCATCGGCATCAGCGCCCTGGCCATGGCCTTGATCCACGCTCAATGGGGTAACGGCGCTGGCGCCGGCCTGCTGGCCGCCTTCGTCTACCCCATTGGCTTTATTGCCGTCATCATCGGTCGGGCGCAGTTTTTCACCGAGAACACGCTCTATCCGGTCGTGCTGGTCCTTAGCGATCGCTCCCAGCTCAAGCGGGCGCTATGGTTTAGCGCCCTGATTCTCGCCGGTAATCTGCTCGGGGCGCTGGCCTTCGCCTGGCTGGCGGTGCGCAGTCAGGCGCTCGAAGCCTCCACCATCGCCGCCCTAACCACGCTGGGCGCCCGCGCCGACAGCTTTCCCGACGTCCACGTTTTTTGGAGCGCCGTCATCGCCGGCTGGCTGATGGCGCTGGTGGCCTGGATGGTGAGCGCCAGCCGCTGGACCACCGGCCAGATCATGGTCACCTGGATGCTGGTTTTCGTCATCGCGCTCGGCCACTTCGACCACTCCGTGGCCACCAGCGCGGAGATTCGCGCGGCGGTCTTGACCGGCGCGGCGCCCGCCGGGCAGTATTTTCACTGGCTGTGGGCGGCGGTGCTGGGCAATGTTGCCGGCGGCGTGGTGATCGTCAGCCTAATGAACTACGGCCAGGTCAAGGCCGGCACCCCGCCCGGCGTCCCTCCGCCGGTTGCCGCCGCGCCGCCCGGCTAGCTGAGGATGTGCGGCGAGGCAGCCTCCGCCGTCAGCCGGCGGCGTTAGCCCGCCGCCGACAGCTCGCGAAAGCTTTTGTCCAGGCGGCGGACGAACTCATCCACATCGTCCTTGGAGATGTTCATCGGGGGCGAGATGCGCAGCACATTGCCGTAAAGCCCGCCCTTGCCCAGCAAAATGCGGTTCTCGCGGCAGCGCTCCATCACCGCGTTGGTCTCCGCCGCCGCCGGCTCCTTGCTCTTGCGATCCTTGACTAGCTCCAGCGCCGCCAGCAATCCCATGCCGCGCACGTCACCGATCAGCGGGTGCTGGCTCATCAAGCCGCGCAGTTGCGCCAGCAAATAGTCGCCCACCGCCTGAGTGTTTTCGCGCAGGTGGTTTTCCTCGATAAACTCCAGCACCGCTTTGGCCGCCGCCGTGGCCAGCGGGTTGCCGCCGAAGGTGGAGATGGTCAGGCCCTTGAAGGCGTCGGCCACCTCCGGCTTGGCGATGGTGAGGCCGATCGGCAGGCCGTTGGCCAAGCCCTTGGCGGAAGTGATGATGTCCGGCTCGACGCCCCACTGCTCGATGCCGAACCACTTGGTTCCGGTGCGGCCCCAGCCGGTCTGCACCTCATCGCTGATAATCAGGCCGCCGTGGCGGCGAACAATCTCGGCGGCAATGGGGAAATATTCCTTGGGCGGCGTGATGAAGCCGCCCACGCCCTGGATGGGCTCGGCGATCAGCGCCGCCACGCGGCCGCTGGTGCTGGTGCGGATCAGTTCCTCCATGTCGGTGGCGCAGCGGACGCCGCATTGGGGATACTCCAGCCCGAACGGGCAGCGGTAACAGTAGGCGTTGTGCGCGTGCACAATGCCCGGCATGGTGGTGGGTCCCAGCCGCCAGGGCGCATGGCCGGTCATGGCCATGGCCATGGCGCTGCGCCCATGGTAGCCGTGCCGCAGCGCGATCACCTCGGCGGAGCCGGTGTACAGGCGGGCGGCCAAGATGGCGGTTTCGTCGGCCTCCGTGCCGCTGTTGGTGAAGAACGACTTGGTCAGCTTGCCACCGGGGGTGATCTGCGCCAGCTTCTCCGCCAGCGCCAGCATCGGCTCGGTGAGAAAGCAAGTCGAGACGTGCGTCAACTTCGCCATCTGCGCCTGCACCGCCCCGTCCACCTTGGGGTTCCGGTGGCCCACGGAGACGGTCACGATGCCGCCAAAAAAGTCCAGATATTCATTGCCGGCATCGTCATAGCAAAACTGCGCCTGCGCGCGCGACAGTACCAAGGGATGCTGGAAATAATGAAAAACCGCCGGAAATAAATAGTTCTGTTGCGCCAGCACCAGCTCGTCGTGGGACATGCATCCATTGTAGGCGGCGCCCGTCGTCGCGAAGGTGGTGGTCCGGCCGTCGGCACGCGGCTCCGCCGCTCGATTCTGGAGGCCCCGCCGCTCCACTCCCACGCGCGCCGTCGTGCCCCAGCGCGCGCCGTTGGGCGCAGGCGACCCCGGCGGTAGCGGGGCCTGCGGCTGGGCTGGAACGGGATCCCGCGCGTGCAGCCGCGCATGCTGGGGTGGGACGGCCGGCAACGGACGGCCGCTGGCGCTGAGGGCGTATCCAAGTTGCCGCGATCAGCCCGTGCTGCCCTTATACTTGGCGCATGCGCTCACGCTTGATTGCCCTGTCCGTGGCGGCGCTGGCCGCCGCCCTGGCGCTGGCGGGTTGCCATCACGCCGCGCCGCCCGCCACCTCCTCCGCCACCAACCGCGCCACCGCCGCGCCCGCCGCCACGGCGCAACTCGGCCCCAAGCCCGCCAATCCCAAGCTCGACTACACGGCCGACATCGTCACCACCATGGGCGCCATCGAGGTCACGCTGTTTCCCCGCCGCGCGCCGCTGGCGGTGGGCAATTTTGTCGGCTTGGCCACGGGCACACAGGCGTGGCGCGACCCGGCGACGGGGCAGATTATGCATCGCTCGCTGTACAGCGGCACGATCTTCCACCGCGTGATCCCGGGGTTTATGATTCAGGGCGGCGATCCGCTGGGCACGGGTATGGGAACGCCGGGCTATCAGTTCGCCAACGAAGTTTCCCCCAGCCTCACCTACGACCGTCCCGGCCGCTTGGCCATGGCGAACGCCGGCCCCAACACCAACGGCAGCCAGTTCTTCATTACCACCGCGCCGCAGCCGCACCTGAATGGCGGCTACACCATCTTCGGCCAGGTGATCCATGGCCAGCAGGTGGTGGACGCGATTTCGAAGGTGCCGCGGAACATGCAAAACAACATGCCGTTCAAAGCGGTGGTGATCGAAAAGATCACCGTCCACACCGCCCCGCGCCGATCTTGATCGCCTAGCGCGACGGCGCGGCGGCGGCGCGGGCAGGGCTCGCCGCCGGCCAATTGCCCAGGCCGGGCAGCAGCGCCGGCGTGCGGCGAAGGTAGGCGGCGTAGTCGGCGCCCAAGGCAGGCGCCAGCAGGGTCTCCTCGCGTGGCCAGAACGCCCCAGGCCCAGGGCGGCTGGGCCCAAAACACCAGGACGAAGGCGGCAATCCCGAGCCCCAGGTAGGACCAGCGCTGGGCCGTGGTCTCGCTGGACACGGTGCGGCGCGCCGCTCGGGCGGCGACGAACCAGGCGGCGAGCCAAATCTCCAAGGCAGCAGCACGGCTTCGCCCAATGGCCCGCGCCGTGCGGCGTGATGGGCGCCGAAATGCAGCCCGGTATGGGCGAGGATGTGGAGCAGCAGGTGCAAGGGTGAATCCGGGGGCTGATGATAACCCGGCGGGCATCACGCCGCCGACGGAGCCCGTCTACAATGAGCGGTGGGGTCAGGGGTGGAACTAGCGACGGTAACGCTGGCGGGCCTGCGCTGCCAAGCGCTGCGCCCGGAGCGGGAGGCGCTGGGTGCGCCGCTGGTGCTGATTCACGGCTTGGGCGGCGGGACCTGGAGTTGGGAAAACTTTCAGCGCGCCGCCGCCGCCCGGGGTCGCGCTTCCTACGCCATCGAACTGCCGCTGCATCAGCGCCCCGCCGTCCCGGACCGGATGCTGGGCCGCTACGGGGTGGAAAGCTACGCGCTACACTGCGCTGCGGCGCTGGAGCAGGTGGGCGACTGTTTTGTGATGGGGCACAGCATGGGGGGCCTGATCGCGCAGCTGCTGGCGCAGGCGTTCCGGCGGCGGGGATACATTTTCCTGGCCAGCGCCCCGCCCTGGCACATGATGCGGCCGCCCTACGGCAAGCTCTGGCGCTATGCCTTCCTGCACCCCTTCGGCGATCTGTTGCCCCCGCTCGGCCGCCGCGCCATGAAGATGGACGGCGGGATGAGCCGCCAGTTGGTGACCAACCGCATTCCCGCCGCATGCCTAGCCGACGTGGAGGCGCGCGAGGTGCCGGATTCAGGCCGTGCCGCACTGCAAATGGCGGTGGGGCTGGTGCGCGTTGATCCGCGGCGGGTGACCGATCCCTGCCTGGTCATCGGCGGGCTGGCCGACCGCCTGATTCCCGCTGCCGAGCAACGCCGCCTGGCGGCCTACTACGGCGCCCGGCTGCGCTTGTTCGATCGCGCCCACATGCTGATCATCGAGCCGGAGTGGGAGGAGGTCGCTGCCTGCGCGCTGGACTGGATGGCGGAGGTCGAGGGCGCCGGCCGCGCCGCGCCGGCGCAGCCGCGGGCCGCTGGGGCGAAAGGCTAGGGCAGGCCCAGGAAGCGGGTTTCCACCAGCGTGCAGTCGTCGTTGAACGGAACACCGGCGCAGAACGCCCGCACCGCCGCTACCACCGCCTCCGGATCGGCCCCCTCGGCCGCCAGTTGTTGCAGCCGCTCTTCGCCAAAAAACTCGCCCGCCGCGTTGGTGGCGTCCGGCACGCCGTCGCTAGAGGCCAGCAGCCGGTCGCCCGGCGCCAGTTGCAGGCGCTG
>JBOGKW010000207.1:0-5591 GCA_050746205.1 Terriglobales bacterium
GGCGCGGCGCCCGCGCCCGGTGGGCCCCGCGCTGCGCGCCGCGCGAGTCGAAGGAGTATAGATAGGTATGCGGACGGGGCGCCGAGCGCTGGTGGTGGGAGCGGGACCGAATGGCCTGACCGCTGCCATTACCCTGGCCCAAGCCGGTTGCCGTGTGGTGGTGCTGGAGGCCAATGACCAGATCGGCGGCGGCGCGCGCAGCGCGGAGCTGACGCTGCCCGGCTATCGCCATGACGTATGCTCCGCGGTGCATCCGCTGGCGGCGCTGTCCCCCTGCTGGCAGAGCTGGCCGCTAGGCGATTACGGGCTGGAATGGATTGAGCCGCCGCTGCCGCTGGCCCATCCGCTGGATGACGGCGCGGCGGTGTTGCTGCACCGCTCCCTGAACCGCACCGCGGACGCGCTGGGCGCCGACGGCCCGGCTTACCGCGGGAACATCGGCCCCATCGTGGAGCGCTGGAAATCGCTGGCGCCCACGGTGCTGGGGCCGCCGACGCTGGCGCCGCGCCATCCGTGGGCGGTGGCGCGCTTCGCCCGGCAAGCCTTGCGGCCCGCCTCGGCGTTGGCGGCAGGCTTGCGTGGCGCTGCCGCCCGCGCGCTCTGGGCCGGGCTCGCCGCCCACTCCATGCTGCCGCTGGAACGGCGGCCCAGCGCCGGCCATGGGCTGGTGCTGGCCGCGGCGGCGCACCTGGTGGGCTGGCCCATCCCGCGCGGCGGCGCGCAGCGGATCAGCGATGCGCTGGCCGCCTACCTGCGCGCGCTGGGCGGTGAAATCCACGCCAGCGCCACGGTGGTGGATGGCCGGGAACTGGAGGCAGCCGATATCGTCATCAGCACCGCCAGCCCGGAGCAGATGGCCGGCTGGACGCTATTCGGCCCGCGCGAACGCCGGCGCCTCCGCCAGCGCCGCGCCGGTTGCGGCGTCTGCAAGGTGGATTGGGCCCTCAGCGGGCCCATCCCTTGGGCCGCGGCGGATTGCGCCCGGGCCGGCACGGTGCACGTGGGCGGCGGCTGGGAGGAGATCGCCGCCGCGGAGCGGGCCCCCGGCGCCGGCCAACTGGCCGAGCGGCCGTTTGTCCTGGTTGCCCAGCCCACGCAGTTTGACCCCACCCGCGCGCCGGCGGGCGGACATATTGCCTGGGCGTATTGCCATGTGCCCAACGGCTCCGACCGCGACCGTGCCGACGCCATTGAAGCCCAAATCGAACGCTTCGCGCCGGGCTTCCGCGGCCGCATTCTGGCGCGCCATGTCACCACCGCGGCGCGAATGCAGGAGCACGACCCAAACCTTGCCGGCGGCGACATCGGCGGCGGGGCGCAGGATCTGCTCGCCTTCGCTCAGCGCTTTCGCCGCGGCTACCGCACCGCCCACCCGCGCGTCTTCGCCGGCTCCGCCGCCACCCCGCCCTTCCCCGGCGTGCACGGGCTATGCGGACACTACGCGGCGCGGGCGGCGCTCAGCTCCTTACGGTAACGGCGCCGGCGCCACCTGCACGCCGGGCGGTGGATGGAACCGGAAGAGTCGTTCCGGCAGGGAAATGTTCGCGGCGATATGGCGGAGGCGAAAATCAGTCTGCACTCCGTTCGCGGCGCGAATGACGATGCGGCGGATATTGTAAGCGGGCGAGACCTCGATCAGCACTTCGCGGAACCGCGGGCCCAGCGCCGTGGGCACGCCACGGATGACGAAGTCGCCCGGCCACAGCGGGTTCAAGCCGCCGTAGGTCATATCGGCCAATTCCCGCGGCAGGTCCAGCTTGCCCAGCAGCCAGCGCAGGGGTGTCTTCAGGTCGGCGGCGGACTTCAGCGAGCGCACTTGCGCCTGGTGCTGGTCGGGAAGATAAAGCCAGACGCGACGGCGCGTCACCAAAAAGACCTTCTTCCGCGGCGATTCGTAGTCCCAGCGCATTTGTCCAGGCTTGCGCAAATACAGCACGCCGCTTTCCCGCCGCCCCAGGCCATTCTGCGAATAGATCTCGGTGAAGTCGGCGCGCAACGTGGTCAGGGAGTCATAGCGGGCATCCACGATCCGCACCAGTTGGCGTAGCGGAGGCGGTCCGGGGGCGACGGGACCCGTCCCGGCGAACAGAAGCAGGAGCAGAAAACCAATCACGGTTCAGTGTATTCCGCGCTGGCCGCGCGGTGGCGCCACCGAGCAGGCGTCCAGCCCGCCTGTCCTGGCGGATCCCACTCGCCGCCCGGCAGCCGAGACGGCTGCCCTACGGGAACTGCGCTACGGGACCAGTCCGTGGGGCACGCGGCGACGCCCGCGCCACGGCGCCGCCCGGCAGCCGAGACGGCTGCCTTACGGGAGCTGCGCTACGGGAGCAGTCCGCGGGGCACGCGGCGACGCCCGCGCCACGGTGCCGCCCGGCAGCCGGGACGGCTGCCCTACGAGAACTGCGCTACGGGACCAGTCCGTGGGGCACGCGGCGACGCCCGCGCCACGGTGCCGCCCGGCAGCCGGGACCGCTGCCCTACGGGAGCTGCGCTACGGGACCAGTCCGTGGGGCACGCGGCGACGCCCGCGCCACGGTGCCGCCCGGCAGCCGGGACGGCTGCCCTACGGGAGCTGCGCTACGGGAGCTGTCCTTCGGGAGCAGTTCGTGAGGCAACGCGGCGACGCCGCTTCACGGTCCCGTGCCCGGCGGCGGCGACTATTCTGGCGCGGGCGGCTCGCCGCGTTTGGCGCGCCGGGCGGCCCGCCGCAGCAGTTTTCCCAAGCGCCGGTCCAACTCCTCCTGGCGGTCCAGGTCAAAGCGCAGCTCCGGCACCTGGCGAATTTGCAGCCGCCGCGCCAGTTCCGCGCGCAAGTAGCCGCGCGCAGCCAGCAGCGCCTCCAGGGATTGGCGCTGCTGCTCCGCGTCACCCACCACCGCGACGTACACCTGCGCGACGCGCAGGTCGGGCGGCAGCTTCACTTCCGTGACCTGTGCCAAGCCGATGCGGGCATCCCCCAATTCGCCGCCGATCAGCTCCGTCAGTCCCTCGCGGATCATCTCCGCCAATCGTTCCGCCCGATGCGGCATTGCCGGCGCCTAGTCCAGGATCTCCACCCCGCCGATGACAAACTCCTGCCCGGCGAGCACGGCGGCGGCGGCTTCGCCGGCCCGCGCCATCAGTCCCGCCAGGTAGGCCCGATCAGGGCCGATCGCCGCCACGCCCAGCGTGGCGCGCTGCCACAACTCTTGGTGGTCCACTTCCGCCACGGAGACGTTAAACCGCGACCGCAGGCGGTCCTTCAGCGCTCGGATCACGGCCCGCTTGTCCTTGAGCGACTCGGCGCCGGGAAGAGTGACCTCAATGGCCATCGCCGCCACGGGCATGGGAGTTCATAGCGTCGCCGCGACGCGCTCCAACTGGAAGGCCTCCAGCACGTCTCCGGGCTTGATGTCGCCGTAATTGGAAACGGCGACGCCACATTCCAGCCCGCTCCGCACCTCGGTGACGTCCTCTTTCACCCGCCGCAGCGAGGCGATCTTGCCGGTGTAGACCACCGCGCCGTCGCGCACCACCCGAACCGCGGCGTCGCGGGCCAGCTTGCCATCACGCACATAGCAGCCGGCGATGGCGCCGACTTTGGGAATGCGGAAGGTCTGGCGCACCTCGGCCCGGCCGACGGTGGTTTCCTTCACCACCGGCTCCAGCAGGCCGGCCATCGCCTTCTCGATCTCCTCGGCCAGCTCGTAAATGACGGAGTGTTGGCGGATCTCGACCTTCTCATGGTCGGCCAGCTCCGTCGCTTTCCGCTCCGGCCGGACATTGAAGCCGATGATGACGGCGTTGGCGGCCGCCGCCAGCAGCACATCGGTTTCGGTGACGGCCCCCACCCCGGAGTGGATGACGCGCACCCGCGCCTTGGGGCGGGAGAGCTTGTTCAGCGTCTCCACCAGCACCTCGGCCGAACCTTGCACGTCGGCTTTGACGATGAGCGCCAGTTCCTTGACCTCGGCGCCGGAGCCCATCTTCTGGCTCAGGGCCTCCAGGTTCATGCGGCTGGCGCGGGCTTGGGCGGCCTCGCGGGCCTTCTCCTCGCGGTAGAGGGCGATCTGCCTGGCCTTCAACCGGTCGTTGACCACCGTGAAGCGGTCGCCGGCCTCCGGCAGCGCCTCCAGCCCCAGCACTTCCACCGGAGTGGAGGGCCCGGCGGCGGGCAGGGAGCGGCCATGGTCATCGAACAGGGCGCGCACCCGCCCCAGCACGCTGCCCAGCACCAGAGTGTCGCCGGTGCGCAGCGTGCCATCCTGCACCAGCACCCGCGCCACCGGGCCGCGGCCGCGATCCAGCTCCGCCTCCAGCACCGTGCCCTGCCCCGGCGCTTCCGGGTTGGCCCGCGGCTCCTGCAGGTCGGAGACCAGCAAGATCATCTCCAGCAGGTGGTTGAGATTGGTTTTGGCGCGGGCGGAGACGTTCACCATGACGGTGTTGCCACCCCAGTCCTCGGGTTGCAGGCCGCGGTCCGCCAATTGTTTCTTCACCCGGTCAGGCTGGGCGTCGGGTTTGTCAATCTTGTTGATCGCCACCAGCAGCGGCGCGTTGGCGGACTTGGCGTGATCTATGGCCTCCAGCGTCTGCGGCATCACGCCGTCATCGGCAGAGACCACCAGCACCACCACGTCGGTCACCTTGGCGCCGCGGGCGCGCATGCGGGTGAACGCCTCGTGCCCCGGCGTGTCAATGAAGACCAAGGCGCGGCCGTAGGCGGGTGACTGGCGGTCGGCAATCTCGACCTTGTAGGCGCCGATGTGCTGGGTGATGCCGCCGGCTTCGCCGGCGGCGACGTTGGTCTGGCGGATCGCGTCGAGCAGCGAGGTCTTGCCGTGATCCACATGCCCCATGATGGTGACCACCGGGGCGCGGGGCGTCAGCCGCGCCCCGTCGGCCTCGGCACCACGGGTCTCCTCGACCGTCTTCAGTGCTTCCTCCTCGAAGGAGACCACGGTCGCCGCGGCGCCGAATTCCCGCGCGATGGTGATGGCGGTTTCGCCCTCCAACGGCTGGTTGACGGTGACCATCAGGCCGCGGTCCAGCAGCTTGCGGATCACGTCCTTGGCACGCACCTGCAGCCGCTCGGAGAGATCCTTGACGGTAATGCCTTCCGAGAGCGTGATCTCGCGGCTGATCGGCAGCGGGCCGGAGGGCAAAGGCGCGGAAGGCCGCTCGTAGGCGTTCTGGCGCCCTTCTCTGACCCGCGGCTCGCGGCGCAGATGATGTTGCCCGCCACGGGGACCAGCCGGGCGATTGGCGCCGGGCCGAGTGGGGTGCATCGGGCGCCGGCCTTCCGGCGTGGCGGCGCGGCCCATGGGCGCGGAGCCCAGCCGGGTTGAAGCCGCCGGCCGCTGGTAAATGGGCTTACCCGGCGCGGGGTGGCTCGGCCGCACCGGCGGCGCGCCGACGGGCGCTTGATAGACCGGACGCTGCGGCGCGACCGGCACGATCACCCGGCGGCCAGGGGTGGCGGGCGGCGCCGAGGCGGCGCTCAGTCCGGCGCTGGCGATGGTTAGGCTGGGCGGCCTGGGCCCAGCCGGCCCCACCGTGGGGTGGAGCGGCGGCGCCGGCGTCAGCCCGCGCGGACGTGGGGCGGCCGGGGC
>JBOGKW010000208.1:0-5454 GCA_050746205.1 Terriglobales bacterium
GCACGCGGGAGATCGGCATTCGCATGGCCTTGGGCGCGGGACGGGGGCAGATAGCACGGATGATTTTGGGCCAGGCACTGGTCGTCGCCGGGGTGGGGATCGTGATTGGCGGGATCGGGGCGGTAGGGGCGGCGGGCTGGCTGCGCAGCCAAATTCCTGGGGTCGGAAACCTGAATGGCTGGCTGCTAGCGGTAACGGCGGGGGTTTTGTTCGCGGCCGCGGCCATCGCCGCCTACCGGCCGGCGCGCCGGGCGACCCGCATAGACCCGCTCGCCGCCCTGCGTCAGGAATGAGCCCAGGGCCCTGGGTGGAATCCCCTAGCACCGCTCACCCGCTTCCGCGAGGTGCCATTGAGTGGACATTCCGAGCTGAATCGGCCGAGCCCAGGCCCCCGCATGCCACGTCCCGCCGCCAGCCGGCCCGGCCGGCGGGCTCTCGCCCTCTTCCCTCTCTTGGGTTCCCTCTCCTACACTGTTCCCATGTTCGCCCGCCACTGGATTGCGCGCCTCGTGCTGGCGCTCGTCGCCCTGCCCCTCTGCCTGTGGTCCGCGCCTCGGCCGCACCGCCGCCGCCGCTGGCGGCCGCCGCTAACGACGGTGATGTACATCGTCAACCAGCCGGACTCGATCGCCAGCTTCGCGGCGCATGCGGATGAAGTTTCCATCGCCGCGCCGCAGAGCTTCGTGCTGGATGCCGCCGGCTTTGTCGGCGGCAATATCCCGGATCAAGTGCTGGCCGTGGCGCGGGCCCATCATGTCGCCCTCATGCCGCTGGTCGTCAACCGCGGCTTCAGCCAGCCGCTGATGCGCACACTGCTGGATAGTCGCGCCTCCCGGGCGCGGGCCATTCGCTATCTGCTCTATTTGGCCCAGCGGGATGGCGATATCGGATTCCAGTTTGATCTCGAGCACATCTATTACACCTACCGCCGCCAATACACGGAGTTCTTTCGCGAAGCGGCGATCGCCTTCCATCGCCATCACCTCATTTTGTCCGCGGCGGTGGTGGGCCGCCTGCCGGGCGAATCGGCCGGCAGCGCGCCCCAGGGCGGCTACGCCAACTGGGGCGGCGTCTATAACTATCGCGGCATTGCCCGCTGGGCCAACTTCATCAGCCTCATGGCCTACCCCCAGCACGGGGGTTTTTCGGGCCCCGGCGCCGTGGCGGGTTATGACTGGGTGAACCGGCTGCTGGCCTACGCCCGCGCCCGCATTCCCGCCGGGAAGCTCTCCTTGGGCGTTCCCATCTACGGCGTGGAGTGGACGCCGCGAGCGCGGCCACGGGCGGAAGCCGCGGGCTATGGCGACGGCTCCACGCCCCCGGGCCCGGCGCCCGTGGGTTGGTCGGTACATGGCGTGTCGTTTTCCGATGTTGCGACGCTGCTCGCCAACCCCGATCCGCAGGCGGGAGCGATCACCCGGCGGTGGGATGCGCTCAGCCGCAGCCATTACCTGGTGGTGCCCGGGCCCAATGGCCCCGGCCAAGTTTGGTATGCCGACGCCGCCGGCCTGCAGCAGGAGCTCGTTCTGCTGCGTCGCTATCGGCTCACCAGCCTTTCTGCCTGGCGGCTGGGCAGCGAGGATCCCGCCATTTGGCCGTTGCTGCGCCGCGATTTCCGCATCCGTCATCCGCGTCCGCCACGGCTGAGGGGGACCTTTGATCAGCGTTCGGAGTGGGCGGCGCGCTGACGGGCAGCATCAACGGGGCGGCGCCGGAGCCATCGCGTGGGAAAGAGCGCGCGTCCTGGGCTTGGCCCCCGCATACCATAGAGGGATGAGGGCCAGTTCAAGATGTGGGGCCGCACTGGGAGCGGCCGTGGTGCTGGGGTTAGCGCTGGGCGGCTGCGGCCATCGGAAGCCCGCGGCCGCAAACCGCGGCGGGGCGCCGGCGCCGCCCAGCACCGTAACGGCGGCTGCTGAGTACCCAACGATCACTGCGATTCACGCCATGGGCACCCGGCGCTATAACTCCGCCGAGGTGGCCCGTGCCAGCGGCCTGCGCCCCGGGCAGCGCTACACCCCGGCGACGGTTCGCGCCGCGGAGGAGCGCCTGGCGGCGACTGGGGCATTCACCGAGATCAACTCCTTGCTGGTGCCGAGCGACAACGGCCGCATCGTGGACTTCGAGCTGACCGACAATCCCCACTTCTTCCCGGTTCGCTTTGTTGGCTTTGAGGGTTGGAGCGCCGCGCGGCTGCGGGCCGCCGTACATCCCGCCGTGCCGTTGTTCACCGGACAGTTGCCCTTGTTGCGCCAAGGCCTGGCGCGCCAGGTCCGAGGCGCGCTCCAGCGCCTAGCGGCGGCGCAACACTGGCCGGGCCAGGTGCGCATGGAGTTGAGCCAAATGGGCGGCGGCGAGGTCGTGGTGTTCCGGCTGCAGTAGGGCCGAGCCGCCGTCTGGACGTCCGCCGCGCCACCTCCCTGCTCCTTGCGCCGCAGCCAGAGAAAAGACCCCGGCGCGCGCGCCGGGGCCCCGGAGTGAGGACCGGCCGCCGATCCCGGCAGCCCACGAGTTCACCGTCGGTATCGGGCGCAACGAAGGGCGAGCGGGAGGGCGGCGATATTCCGCAGGGCGGCCCGCTGGCGGCCGCCGACGCCGGAGCGGGGCGAGAAGCGAGCCAGGCGAGGCCGCAGACGGCGAGGGCCGGGAGGAGTACACCGATGTGCGCGATCCGGCCCGAGCAGCCGAGGACGAAGCTTGGCGACGCTTATCGCCCCCACCACCTAGTCGGGACTGCCGATCCGGACCGCGTATTGCGTGTCCACGCCCGCCTGCTGTGCCATGAAGCCGCGCACGCCGAGCGGCGTGGTGGCCGTCACACCGGTCAAGCCGGAGGCGCTCAGGGAGCCGCCAAAGACGGTCTCACTGCTGGTCTGGACGGTCACCGTGAGCGCGTGGCTCAGCTGCTCGAAGACCGACAGCGCATCCGGCTGCAGGCCAAACGAGAAGCTGGGGCTGGTGCCGCTGATGGCCGTGGCCAGCGACCCCTGCAGCGTCTGCGCCCCCAAACGCACGCCCACGGCTGCCACCGTCAGGCCGTTGTCCGTGCTGGCGCCGGCATAGCCGACCACCTGGCCCGGGAAGACCTGGGTGGCGTCGAAGGCCGCGACGCCCGCCATCTTCGCGCGGTGATCGAGCCAATAGACGGTTGTGGAGCCGACGTTCACTGTGACGGTGCGGCCAATCTCGCCCGCCGCGAAGTTGGTGAACGTGACGACCTGCATGGAGCTCAGGTTGCCATCGCCGTCGTCGGTGACGGCCAGCACCCGGCCTTCGCCGCCGGCATTGAATTCATTTCCAAACTTGACGCCAAGATCGCTGGCGCCAATCTCGGCGGCTAAATACGTCCCGCCGCTCTGGATTTGGCCATACACCCAGACCGCCGCGCCCACCTGGATGCTGCTGCTGGTCTCGTTGTCGTCGAAGAAGGTTTGGCTGTTGATGGCGAAGGTAATGGAGGCGCCGGAATCGAACATCGTCAGGGTGATCGAGCTCGAGCTGATGGCTGTGACCATGCCGGCGGCGCGCACCTGCAGATCGTCCGCGCTGTCCTTGTCAATGCCGGCGCACGCGGCGGTGATGCTGGGGTTGAAGGTCACCGTCGTGCCCGTGAGGTCAAAGGACTGCGACAGATTAAAATCCAGCCGCAGGTCCACGCCGTTGGTGTCCTGCACGCTGACGGGATTGGGGAAGTTGTAGGTGGTGCTGACCGACGAGCCGCCGCCGGCCAACTCCGCCGTGGCCATCACCGCCTGATTCGAGCTGCTGAGATATGTGATCCTGGCCTGCGTGGCCGTGACCATGACGCCGGTATAGGTGCCGGAGGGCACGGTATTGAGCGTCAGGGGCTCGCGGGTGCCGCCCAAGGCGGACAGTTCCACGACGCGGGGCGTGGCCAGCAGCGCCACCTGTTGTCCGCTGGAGTTGATGGCCGCCACCGCGGAGATGGTCACCTGGGCCGACAAGACGTTGTCCATCGGCGTGTCGCCCACCGTGGTCACCATTTGGGTGGTCGAGGTGGAACCGCCGCCGCCGGTGTTACTACTGATGCTGGAGTTGCCGCCGCACGCGGCCAGGCCGACGGCTGACACTAGGGCCAGTGCGGCGGCCAGGGCCACCAACAGGCGAGGACGGATGGAAGGGGACGAGATCGCACGCTTCGGCATATAGCCTCCCAGTGAGCTAATGAACCAAAGGCCCCTGCAACGTGAGGGCCAGGCATTGCCGTAGGCAATTTCCCGGCGTTTTCGCTGCAACGGCAGCTTTGTTCCGTTCTGGACGCGCCAGGTGAGTGGGAAGTTTCTGCTAGTTGTGCATGCCGAGTGTATAAACACGGGCTACGGCGGAACCCGTGGCCGGGCCTATAGGCTGTCCCGGAACGGGCCGTGCGCTGCCCGTTCGTTGGCGTCTCGCCGGCAACGTTGCCGGGGGTCCCCGCCCATCGGTTGTCGCAGCCCCTGGGCAGGCGCGCCGGCGGCGGACCATACGCTCTGGGGCGGCTGCGCCGCCTCAAAGGTGAGCGAACTGTGTCTGGCAGTTGTTGCCGAACGTGAAGGAATTCACTGCCAGGCCCGGGGCGGTGGGCAGGAGTTGGATGCGATGGGCGCCAAAGTCGGCGTTTTGCACCAGGTAATACATGCGCATGGAGGAGATCCACAGGTAGGACCGGCCCTGGCGGTCAATGTGGACATCCACGCCCTTGTTTTTGGCCGTCAGCGGTCGGCCGTCCTGCAGGACGTAGAGGCGCTCCGGACGCCCGCGGGTGACGTTGAGGACGGAATAGAGCTGCCGCGCGTGGTACCGCATTTCCAGTTGGCCGGTCAATGCAGGGGCGCCTTTTTTGCCCTCATAGATCATGCTGTTTTTATTCGTCCGCCATTTTCCCGCCAGCACGGCGCGGCCGTCGGCCACCGATGCCGGCAGGCGATACAAGTGCGTTTTGCCGTCATGGTAGCCGTAGGGATTGGCCAGCACGCCGCGGCCGAACCAGTCGCCGACATACATCTCCGGCGTCGCGTCGCCGCAGTCAGGCGCCCAGGCGTCGCTGGCCGAGGGCAAGGCGTCGGAAGCCGGGAACGTGAGGCCGGGGTGGGCCTGCTGCAGCAGGAATTGGATCGCTTGCTCGAATACTCGGTTCTGGCCTTCGCCCACCACATGGAAGCGGATGCGGCCCTGGGCGTCAATGAGGAATCGGTTGGGCCAGGAATCGCTGTGATAGGCGTTCCAAATCTGGTACCAGTCGTCCACGACGATGGGGTAGGGCAACCCGAAGCGCTTCACCGCCGCCCGGACGTTGGCGACATCGTGGGCGTATTTGAACTCCGGGTCATGGACGCCGATAATGACGAACCCGTCCTTGTGATAGCGGCGCCACCACGATTTGTTTTCAGGAAATGTGCGGATGCAGTTGATGCAGGTGTATTCCCAAAAGTCAATCATCACCACCTTGCCGCG
>JBOGKW010000209.1:0-5321 GCA_050746205.1 Terriglobales bacterium
CCCGGCTGCGTGCGAGCGTAGATGTTCTTGAGCAGGATCCTGATCTTCACGCGATGGAAGGCGCCGTTGGGAACGAAGTCGTTCGGATCATAGGCCACCACGTATTGGTGCCGCAGCTCATAGGAGATGGAAGCGAAGGCCTTGCCCAAGTCCGGCGCTTGGAAAGGGAAAAAGTAGCGGCCGCCGGTGTCCTTGGCGAACATCGCCAGCAATTTGTCGTCCCGGGGATCCGACCCTGTGGGGTCGGTGCCGATGGTGTACATAATGGCGCCGGCGCGCTGGGCCATGCGCAGGGCCTCAGTGGCGGCATAGCGGCTCTGATCATCGTCGCCATCGGTAATGAGCACGATGACGTTACGCATGTCATGGCCATCGCGCATCAGCTTCTCGTGGCAGGTTTCATAGATGGCGTCGTAGAGCGCCGTGCCGCCGCCGGGACGGAGGGAGTGAATGGCCCGGGCGATCGCCTCCTCATTGCTCGTGAAGCCTTGCACCACTTGGATGGAGGAGTCGAAGGCCACCACCATGGCCTTATCGGTGCCCTGGCGCAGCACGGACTCGATGAACTCGATGGCTGCCTCCTGCTCGAAGGGCCAGCGATCGCTGATGCTGGTGCTGGTGTCCAGCAGCAGGGCGATGCGCAACGGCAAGTTGCCTTCCGCGTAGAAGCGGGTGATGGCCTGCGGTTTGTTGTCGTCGAAGACTTCGATCTGGGTAGGCTTGAGGCCGAGCACGATGCGGTGGCGGCTGTCAATCGCCGAAAACACCACGTTTACCTCGTTGACGTTTTGCACAATCGAGGTGCGGGGCAGGTTTTGCGGCGGGGGCTGGCTGCGCTTCCGCGCCCCCGACTGGGCCCAGGCGGGCGCCGCCAGCGCCGCCAGCAACAACCATGGAATCAACCGCGGCTTCATAGAGTTTCGCTCGCCCCTATTGTAGGCCCGCCGCTGCCCGGCGGCGGTGGGCGGGCTTACCTTTCCACCACCGGCTCCGCCGGCGCCGCAGGCACGCCAGGACCGCGCAGGCGCTCCAGCCAGGCGGCGAGTTCCGCCGGCAGTGGCGCCTGGAATTGGAGCGGCTCCGCCGTCCGCGGGTGGGCCAGAGCCAGCTCGGCCGCGTGCAGAAACAAACGCCCCAGCGCTTCGCCTGCCATCGGACTGGGGTCGGCCCAGCGCGCCGGCGCGCCGTAAAGCCGATCGCCCACCACAGGGTGGCCCATGGATGCCATATGCACGCGGATCTGGTGGGTACGGCCGGTCAGGATCTCGAGTTCCAAATAGCTATACCTCGGCGGCCGAGAGCCGTCGGCCGGGGCGGCGTGGGGCAGCCGCTCCAGCCGGCGATAGAGCGTATGGGCGTCGCGGCCCGCCGCGCGGCGGGTGGTCATGCGCTGGCGGCGCCGCAGGTCCCGCGCGATGGGCGCGTCCACCCGCCCGCTCGCCGCCGTCCAGCCATGCGCTAGGGCCAGATACCGCTTGCGCACCTGCCGTTCCTGAAATTGCTGGGCCAGCCGGCGATGGGCCCAGTCGTTTTTGGCGATGACCATCAACCCGCTGGTGTCGCGATCCAGGCGATGGACAATGCCCGGGCGGTCCGGAGCGGAACCCGCCGACAAGGCCGCCGCACCAAAATGATGCAGCAGGGCGTGCACCAACGTCGGGCCGCGAGCGCCGGCGGCGGGATGCACGACCAGACCGGCGGGCTTGTGGACCACCGCCAAATCTTCGTCCTCGAACACGATCTCCAACGGCAGCGGTGTCGGCGTCAGCAGCGACGCAGCCGCCGGCGCTGGAGCCGCGGCCAGAGCCACCGCTTCGCCACCCCGCAGGCGCGCCGCCGGGCGGCGGCAAACCACGCCCGCGACCTGAACCTCCCCCTGGCGAATCCAGTATTGAATTTGTACCCGGCTAGCGTCCGGCAACTGGCGCGTCAGGAAGCGATCCAGCCGCTCCCCGCCAACCGCCGCCACAACCGCGTCCCATTCCGGCGTAGCCGTTTACCGTTCTGCCGCCACCACTGCGGGCGTGACCGCTCCTGGGCGGCGCTCCTGCCGGCGCTGGTGCACCCAAATGCCGATGGCGATGACGATCATGCACAGGCTGGTAAGTTGCGCGTCGGTCATCAAGCCGCCGAACAACTGCGCCTGCGGGGAATAATAGCGCAGAAAGTCAATCGCGTAGCGCCACACGCCGTAGGCGAAGAGGTAGCACGCGGTAATCTCACCCAGATACCGCCGCCTGCCGACCATTCGCCACAGCCACAGGAAGATCACGACGCCCGCCACCACGCCCATCAGCTCGGTCGGGTAGAGCCGGACGTCGAGCGGCACGCCGACCGTGGCGTGGGCATAGGGCTTGGTGAAAATGGTCGAAAACCAGGGAATGGCGCTGGCTTTGCCCCAGCAGCAGCCGGCGGAGTAACAGCCCCCGCGGCCGATGGCGTGGCCTAGCGCCAGGCCGGGCACCACGGCATCGCCCACCGCCAGCCAGTTCAGCCGCTGGCGCCGGACATACCAGACCAGAACCAACAAGGCGACGATCAGGCCGCCATAGAAGATGCCACCCGATTCCAGGAAATCTAGGCTGACCAGGGCGCGCGGATCATGGAGATAGAAGCGCCAATCCTGCAGCACCAAAAACAACTTGGCGCCGATGATGGCCCCAATCGCCAGGTAGACGGCTAAATTGAAGATTGCGTCCGGGTTGAGCCCCAGGCGTCGGGCCGCGCGCGTGGCCACAAAAATCCCCGTCAGATAGCCGATGGCCACCAGCAGGCCATAGGTGTGCAGGGTGAAACCCCAATGAGAAAACAGAACCGGGAACATCGCCCTCGGGCGCTCGTGATTGGGACGGCTGCGCTGGGTCCAGAATATCAGACCCCGCCGGCGGAGCGATGAGCGCCTCAGCCGCGCTGTTCTGGACGCTCCCGCTGCTCCCACCCCAAAGCGCGCCGCTGTACCCCAGCCCGCGCCGTTGCACGCTGGGGACCCCGGCGCGGCACTTTGCGGACCGCGGGATCGCTGCGGCTGGGCCTTCACGGGGTCCCAAGCATGCACCGGCGCATGCTGGGGTGGGACGGACGGCAACGGGGGCCCGCTGGTGCTCGGGGCGTCTCCCAGTTGCCGCGGTGGGTGATTGGGGGGAACCGGCTGTTCCCGGTACGCTTAAGGCTAGCCTGCTCCATGTCCAGCCCTCCCGCCACTGAGCCACCCGCCGACATGGCCGGCACGGTCGCCGACAAAACCACCCGCTGGTTGATCGCGGCCGCGGTGATGGCCAGCGCCATCATGGAGCTGATTGACACTTCGGCGGTCAACGTCAGCATCCCTTATATCGCCGGCAACCTGTCCGCAACCATTGATGAGGCCACCTGGGTTCTCACCTCCTATCTGATCGCCAACGCCATCGTCCTGCCGCTCACCGGCTGGCTGGCTCGCCGCTTCGGCCGCAAGCGGATTCTGCTCACCGCGATCAGCGGCTTTACCCTGGCCAGCGCCGTTTGCGGCCTGGCGCCAACGCTGCCCATCCTGATCCTGTTCCGGATTGTGCAGGGCGCGTTCGGCGGCATGCTCCAGCCCACCACGCGCGCGATTCTGCTGGAAACGTTTCCCCGCGAGGAGCGAGGCCATGCGATGGCGCTGTGGGGCGTGGGCATTGTGGTGGCGCCGGTCCTGGCGCCGGTGCTAGGCGGCTGGCTGACCACGGACCTGTCCTGGCGCTGGGTGTTTTTCATCAACCTGCCGGTCAGCCTGCTCGGCCTGGCGCTGGTGTCGCTGTACGTGTTCGACCCGCCATACCTGCGCGGATCCAAGCTGGGCAAAGTGGACTACTGGGGCATTGCGCTGCTGGCGGTGGGGATGGGCGCGCTGCAAATGGTGTTGGACAAGGGCCAGGAGGCGGATTGGTTCAGCTCGCACCTCATCCTGATTCTGGCCATCGTCGCGGCCATCGGCTTGATCGGCTTCGTCGTCTGGGAGTTGCGAAACCCCGATCCCATCGTCCACCTGCGGCTGCTCAAGTACCGCACCTTCGCCGTGGGAGCCGTCTTGTCGCTGATCCTCTTCTTCGTGCTCTACGGCAGCATCCTGCTGTTGCCCTTGCTGATGCAGGAGGCGCTCAACTTTCCCGCCATCACCGCCGGCATTTGGAACGCACCGCGGGGGCTAGCGACGATGCTCCTGATGCCGCTGGCGGGCTACTTGATCGGCAAGCGGTGGGACATGCGCGGCATGATTTTCGGCGGGATTGTGGGCTCGGCCGCAGGGGTCTATTGGTTCTCCCTGCTGAACCTGAACGCCGGCCCGTGGAACTTTCTGCCGCCGCAGATGCTGATGGGGTTTGCGATGGCCTTCGTCTTTGTGCCGTTCGCGACCATCACGGTGGATCCCATCCCCAACCCGGAAATGGGCTTCGCCACGAGCATCACCGGTTTGACGCGGAACTTGGGAGCCAGCTTTGGCATCTCCATTTCCTATACCCTGCTAGCCCGACTGGGACAGGCGCACCAAGCCTTCCTCACCGCCCACGTCACCGCCAACAACCCTCGTTACCAGCAGTGGCTGGCGCGGGCGGAAGCCTACTTCCGTGGCCAGGGGTCCAGCCTGGCGACGGCCGCGCACCAGGCCATGGCCCTGTTGTACGGGATTATCCAAGCGCAAGCGGCGGTGCTGAGCTACATGGACATTTTCCGCTGGCTGGCGCTGCTGTTCGTGCTCATCTCGCCCATCGTGTGGCTCATGCGGAAGCCCCGCTACGGCGAGCGGCAAGCGGGAGCGGAGTAGCGGCAGCCGGCCACCTCGCGGGGCTCCGCCCTTCACCGCGGCGGACGCCATACCCACTCGCCGGCGATCATCGTCGCGCGCACGCGCGGCGGCGGCATCGCGAGGGGATCGCCGTCGAGCAGCACGGCGTCAGCGCAATAGCCGGCCGCGATGGCCCCCAAATCACGCTCCCGCCGGGCGGCGAAGGCGTTGCCCCAGGTCAAGGCGTGGAGCGCCTCGGCCGGGGTCAGAGCCTCGGAACCATCGGCTGCGTCGTGAGCCGCCGCATCATGCGCAACCGCGTCCTGGGCGGCCACGCCATGGCCGACGGCGGCGCGCAGGTTTTCCATGGGGGCAAACGACATCGCGGCGGGCCAATCGGAATTGAGCGCCAGCGGGAGGCCGGCGCGCAGCAGGGAGGCCAAAGGGTACTCGCGCCGCATCCGCTCCGGGCCCAGCACGCGGGCAATGGTCTCCACATAGACGGGATGAAAATGCGTGGGCTGGACGCTGGCCACCAAGCCGTGGGCGGCCAGGGCGGGCAGGCGCGCCAAATCTCCGG
>JBOGKW010000210.1:0-5274 GCA_050746205.1 Terriglobales bacterium
GGCCAGCCAGCCGCGGTGCTCCAAACGGTACAGGGCGGGGTAGAGCGAGCCTTGCGGGATGTTCAGGCGGCGCCGGGAAATCTGCTCCAGGCGCAGCAAGATGCCGTAGCCATGCAGCGGTCCCAGCGACACCGCCTGCAGAATGAGCATGTCCAGCGTTCCTGGCAGTAGTTCCATTGGCTCCGACTCCCGCTCCTACTCCTAGTTGCTCTAGGTACAGTAGCCCAAGCACTCCTAGATGGTCAAGGAGAAGGCTCGGGCGGGGCGAGACGCGCCGCGGGCGCTGACCCGGCCCTTCGGCCGGAGCACAATAAAAAAAGACATGCCCGACGTCCCACCGTCCAACCGCCCTAGTCCTAGGCGCCAGGCCCCGCCGCCGCCCGACACCCGCAAACGCCAAGATTCGCCGCCTGACGGTCCGGAGCGGAACGGCAAGCGGATCCCGTGGATCGTCGCCATCATCGTGGTGGTGGTGGCCATCGTGGTCGGCGGCTTTTTCACCTGGCTTGACACCGCGGGTGGGTTCAGCGCCCGGGCCAAGCCCACCGGCATTGAGGCGTTTTTGGCGCGAACGATGCGGGGGCTGGCGATGCCCTCACGGGCGGCGCATCTGAAGAACCCCTATCCGCCGACGCCCGCGGCGCTGGCAGCCGCCAGCGAGCACTTCGCCGCGCACTGCGCCCTCTGCCACGACAACAACGGTGACGGCAAAACCATGTTCGGCGACAACCTGTATCCCCATCCTCCCGATCTGCGCGGCTTCACCACGCAGGGGAAAAGCGACGGAGACCTGTTCTTCACCATCCGCAATGGCATTCGGCTGAGCGGCATGCCGGCCTGGCCCGACGACTCCCGGCGCGAGATTTGGGCTTTGGTCAGCTTCATTCGCCATTTGCCACAGATCACGCCAGCGGAACTGCAGCGGATGAGGAAATACGATCCCACCACCCTTTACCCGGAGCCGCTGATGCCGGCGGCGCCGCAGGCGAAGCCTTGAACTCGAGCGCACAGCCTCTCTGCGTCCGATGAGGTCGTTTTTCTGTCGGCAGCCGGGACGGCTGCCCTACGGGCGCGACGTCTGGGACGAGCGCCCTCGCCTGTCTGCCTGCGGCGAGGCCGCTTTTCCGTCGGCAGCCGAGACGGCTGCCCTACGGGCGCGACGTCTGGGACGAGCGCACAGCCTGTCTGCCTGCGACGAGGCCGTTTTTCGGTCCGCAGCCGGGACGGCTGCCCTACGGGTGCGACGTCTGGGGCGAGCGCACAGCCTGTCTGCCTGCGGCGAGGTCGTTTTTCTGGTGGCAGCCGGGACGGCTGCCCTACGGGCGAGACGTCTGGGGCGAGCGCACGGCCTGTCTGCCTGCGGCGAGGCCGCTTTTCTGGTGGCAGCCGGGACGGCTGCCCTACGGGCGCGACGTCTGGCGGCTAGCTTGCGCCAAGGCTCGGCGGGACCACACGCCCCACGGGGTGGCCCCTGGCGCCGCGTCTATAATGATCGGGTGAAATTTTCGCTGCCCCTCCTGCTCGCCGCGTGCTTGGCCGCCGCGGGTTGTCATCGCGTCAACACCACGGCATTCAATGGAACGTTCCAACTGGATGCCAAGGCGTCGCAAAACGTGCCGAAAATGATGCAGGGGCACAGCAGCGTCATTCATCTCACCGAGACTGCAAAAACCTTCACCATTGCTTTCATTTTCGACGGCGATCCATTGAATATCAGCAAGTTCCAGCTGGACCATAAAACGCATCCGCTGGCCCTGGGCGGGCCCATGGGCAGCGAGCAGGCTTGGCGCTCCGCCGGCGGCCGCACCATCCATCTGCGCATTTTCCGGCCGGCCGGCGCCGGCCACCCCAGCGAGACCGAGGCCTTAACTTTCGCTCTGGGTCCCGGCGGCAACACCATTCGGCGGACCCGCACCGTGGAGGGCGGCGGCGAGCCAGAGCAGGTCTACATTTATCGCCGCATGAAGGCCGCTCAATCCAGCTCCACGCTTCCGTCCTCGCCACACTAGGCCGCCCCGCCCGCGAGCTGCATCCGCCAGTAGGCGACTTCGCCGCCCACTTTTGGACGGCCCCACCGCTAGCGGAGGGGGCCTGGCCCAAGCAATTCAGGCTGGTTTGGCGCCGATCAGCAGGTTGTCAATCAGCCGGGTGGCGCCGACGAAGGCGGCGATTGCGAAGAGGGTGCCGGCGCCCGCCTGCGCCACGGGCAGGAGGGTGTCGGCGTCCACCGCCACCAAATAGTCCAGCCGCAAGCCCGGCGTGGCCGCGACCGCGGCCTGACCGGCGGCCAGCAGGCGCGGCGCGTCCCGCTCGCCGCGGTCATAGGCGGCGCGAATCGCCGCCAGGCCGTGCGACAGGCCGAGCGCGGCGAGCCGCTCCTGGGTGCTCAAGTAGGCGTTGCGGGAACTCATGGCCAGGCCGTCGGCCTCGCGCACGATGGGCAGGACCACCAATTCGACATCCAGGTTCAGATCGCAGGTCATTCGGCGCAACACCGCCACCTGGGCCGCGTCCTTTTGGCCGAAGTACGCCCGGCTGGGTGCGGCCAGGGCAAACAGCTTCATCACCACCGTCGTCACGCCGCGAAAATGGCCCGGCCGGCTGGCCCCGCACAAGCGCTCCGACAAACCGGCCACCTCGACCGCGGTGGCAAAGCCGGCCGGGTACATCGCTTCCGGTTCCGGCGCGAACACCATCTCCACCCCGGCGGCCTCGAGTTGGGCGAGATCGTGGTCCAGGCGGCGGGGATAGCGCGCCAGATCTTCCCGTGGCCCGAACTGCAGCGGGTTGACGAAGATGGTGGCGACGGTGGCGTCATCCCGATGGCGCGAGGCCGCCACCAGAGACATGTGGCCGGCATGCAGCGCCCCCATCGTGGGAACCAGGCCGAGCGATCGCTGCCCTCCGCCGGGGCGGTCACGGGCGGCGCGGCAAGCGGCCTGAAACGCCGCGGGATCGGTATGGAGCCGCATGGCCGGCGGGGGCGTCAGCCGCGGACGCGGACGGGCACCGGCGCCGGGGCATGATAGCTCTCCCGGTCGGCGGGAAAGGCGCCGGCGGTGACATCGCGGCAATACGCCGCCGCCGCCGCGCGCACCGTCACCGCCAAATCGGCGTAGCGGCGGACGAACTTGGGCGGCCGGGGCGTCAACCCCAGCAGATCGTGCGCCACCAGGACCTGGCCGTCGCAGTCCGGGCCGGCGCCGATGCCGATCGTGGGAACGGCCAACCGCGCCGTGATCCGCGCCGCCAGTTCCCGTGGCATGCCTTCCAGCACCAGGGCGAACGCCCCCGCCGCCTCCAGCGCCAGCGCGTCGTCGAGCAAAGCCTCGGCCGCTTCCGGCGCCCGCCCCTGCACGGAAAACCCCCCGAGCCGCCGGACCGACTGCGGCGTCAGGCCCAGGTGGCCCATCACCGGGATCTCCGCCGCGACCAGCCGGCGCACCAGCGGCAGGCGCGCCCGGGCGCCTTCCAGCTTCACCGCCTCCGCGCCGGCCTTGAGCAGGCGCACGGCGTTGCGCACGCCGCCGGCGACGCTAGCCTGATACGAGCCGAAGGGGAGGTCCGCGACGATCAGGGCACGCGTGGTCCCGCGGCGTACCGCCCGCACCGCGAACAGCATTTCCGGCATGCCCACGGCCAGCGTGTCCGGCAAGCCGCCGACCACCATGCCGAGCGAATCGCCGACCAGCAAAATGTCCACCCCCGCCTCGTCAAAAAGCCGGGCCAGGGCGAAATCATACGCCGTCAGGCAGGTGATTTTTTCGCCCCGATGCTTGCGCTCACGGCAGAGCGGGACGGTGAAGGGAACCGCCAGGGAATCAGTGGAGGGCATAGCCGGTCTCCGTCACAAAGGATCGGAGCCAAGGACATATTACCACCCGGGCGGCGGCTCGGCAGCCCAAGGGCGGCCGCGGCCGACTCGCCCGCCCCCGGCCACCTACTGCGAACCGAGGGGGAGGAAATACTGCGTGCCCTTGATGGGCTCGGCCAGCCGCCGCAGCAGCTCGCGCAGGTCCTCGTTGCGTTCGACGAAATCAATTTCCGAGGTGTCAATCACCAGTAAATCGCTTTGCGTGTAGTGGAAGAAGAAGTAGTCGTAGGCGCGGATCACTTCCTCCAGATACTCGTCCGCGACCCGCCGTTCGGCGGCGGAGTTGCGCCGCGCCAGCCGCTGCCGCAGCACCTCCGGCGATGCCTTCAAATAGATCACCAAGTCCGGCGTGGCGATCTCGCGGCGGAACTCGGCGAAGTAGCGGTTATAGATCGCCAGTTCGACATCGCTCAGGTTGACATAGGCGAACAGCTTGTCCTTCTCGAACAGGTAATCGGCCACCACCGGCTCCGGAGGCCGCAGCGGTCCCAGTTCGCGCAACTGCCGGTAGCGCTCCAACAGCAGGTGCATCTGCAGGCGGAACCCCGCCCCTTCCTCGCCGGCGTAAAAAGGCGCCAAATACGGAGTTGCCTCCGCGTCCAGCACGCGGCGGGCATTCATGCGTTCCGCCAAGATCTCCGCCAGCGTGCTTTTGCCCACCCGGATTGGACCCTCGACGGCGATATAGCGGGGCGGTTCAAAGAGCTGCGGCATGGCGGACGGGAGGCAACAGTTTACCGGAAACCGCCCCCAGCCGGGGGCGGCGGCTCGGCCGCCTGATCGGGGGCGGCCGGCAACGGAAGGACGTGCCCCGGCGGCGGAGCGAGCCGGGCTCTGACGTTCAGCGTTGCCGGTCCGGCGGCGCGGCCCAGGCCGGGGCGGCAATCGCCCGCAGGGGCTGGCCGCGCAACGCCGGGCCGGCCAGCCAACGGCTGGCAGGCGGCGGCAAGGCGCCGAGTTCCAATAGCGGCAGCAAGGCGAAGCGCCGGGCCCAGAGCCGAGGATGGGGCAAAACCAACGCTGGCGTTCGCAGCCGCAAACGAGCGTAGAGCAGCAGATCCAGGTCTATGGTCCGCGGTCCGCCGCCGCGGCCGCCACGGCGCCGGCCCAGCGCGAATTCGATGGCTTGCAGCCGCCGCCACAGCGCGTGCGGCCCCAGATCGGTGTCCACGGCGGCGGCCGCGTTCAAGAAGCGTCCCTGCGGCCGCGGTCCGACCGGCGCCGACTCATACAGGTGGGAAACCGCGGCAATCCGCTGGCCCCCGGCCCGCAACGCGGCCAGCGCCCGCCGCAGATACTCCGCCCGGCCGCCCACATTCGAGCCCAACCCAATGTAGGCCCGCGGCACGGTCAGAACAATCGCTGCGCCGCCGTCGGCGGATTCCTTTGAAAATGCCGGT
>JBOGKW010000211.1:0-5271 GCA_050746205.1 Terriglobales bacterium
GCGCCAAACTGCGCCACTGTGCCCACCACGATCAGCGCCGGGCCGGGCAGGGCGGCGGCCGCGACCCGGGCGGCGAGATCCGCCAGCGTTCCGCGCACGACTTGCTGCTCGGGCAGCGACGCGCGGGCGATGACGGCCGCAGGGGTGGTCGCCGGCCAACCTTCGGCCCGCAGTTCCGCCACCACGGCGGCGATGCGCCGCAGCCCCATGAAAATGACCTGTGTCGCCTGGGTCGGCCTGGTTGCGCAGGCATGGCCGCTGCGGAAGACCACCTGGCCGGCCCAGCCGCGGTGCGTCAGCGGGATGCCGGCCAGCGCCGGCGCGGCGAGCCCGGCGCTGACGCCCGGGACCACCTCCCAGGCGATGCCGGCGGCGGCCAGCGCCTCGGCTTCCTCGCCCCCGCGGCCGAACAGAAAGGGGTCGCCGCCCTTCAGCCGCACGACGCATTTTCCCTGGCGCGCCCGCGCGATCAGTTGTCGCTGGATCTCCACTTGCGGCAGGCTGTGGCAGCGGTCCCGCTTGCCGACATACAGGCGCTCGGCGGCGGCGGGGGCCCAATCCAAGATCGCCGGGTTGGCCAACTCATCGTAGAGCACGGCGTCGGCTTGGCCCATCACGCGGCATGCCTTCAGCGTGAGCAGTTCCGGGTCCCCGGGTCCGGCGCCGACCAGATAGACCTTGCCGGGCGCCAGCGGCGCGGTTTCACCCGGCACGGCCACGTGCTCTGGGCGCGATGCGGCGGCACCGGTGGGCGGTCCGGCCCCGCGTGCGGCAGTATGGCCCGGGGGCTTCACTCCCGCGCCTCCGCCAAGGCCAACTCCTCCCGGGTCCGTACGGGCGCCGGCGCCGCGGCGGCCTGGCCCAACACCGTGGCCAGATGCTCCGGCTCCGCGCGGCGCACGAAGTCCCGGAAACTCTCGCCGGGCTGCCGCTGCTCTTGATAGACGCGCAGCAGCGCCGCCAGCCGCTCCGCCAGTTCCACTGCCGGCACTCGGCCCAGCGATTTGCGCGCCAGCCCGGCCCCGGCGCCCAAGCCGCCGCCCAAAAAGACGTCGAAGCCCTCAGCCGAATCCTGCGGCGTTTTGACGAGGGTGCCTTGCAGCCCGATGTCGGCAATCCAGTGCTGGCCGCAGGAATTCGGGCAGCCATTGAGGTTGATCTTGACCGGCTCCGGGAAGTCCGGCAGCCGCCCCTCCAGTTCCGCCACCAGCGACGCGGCGCGGGCCTTGGTCTCGGTGACGGCCAGCTTGCAAAACTCGTTGCCGGTGCAGGCGATCGTGCCGCGGCGGAATGCCGAGGCCAGCAGCGGCAGCCCCGCGTGCCGCAGCGCCTTGTCCGCCGCCGGCAAATGTTCCGCGGGGATGCCCGTGAGCACCAGGTTCTGCATGGCGGTCAGGCGGATGGCCTCGCCCGGCGCGGCGAAGCGCTCGGCGGCGGCCGCCACCGCCCGCAGTTGCTCCGCCGTCAGGCGGCCGCGCAGCACGCTGACGCCGGCATAGAAAAACCCGCTCTGGCGCTGGCGGTGCACGCCGACATGGTCGCGGAACTCGGCGCGGGGCGGCGGGTCGGGCGCGGCGGCCGTCAGCGTCCGGCCCAACCGCCGCTCGATCGCGGCGACAAACCGCTCCGCCGTCCAGTGATGCTCCAGAAACAAAAACTTCAGCCGCGCCTTGGCCCGATTCTGGCGCAGTTCGTCGGCGTCGCGGAAGATTTCGCAGACGGCGCGAGCGACAGGCAGCACCTCCTCGGCCCGCAGGAACACCGGCAGCGGGACGGCCAGCAGCGGCGTGGCCGACAAGCCGCCGCCCACGCGCAGGCCAAAGCCCAACTCGCCGCCGCGCCGGTAGGCGGTGAAGGCGACGTCGTTGATCTCCGGGTTGGGGCACCACTGGCGGCAGCCGGTGATGCAGATCTTGAATTTGCGCGGCAGGTTGTAATACGCCTCATGGGCGATCAGCTCCCGCCCCACGGCGCGCGCTAAGGCGCTGGCGTCGGTCCATTCCTCCGGGTCCACACCCGCCAGCGGGCAGCCGGTGACGTTGCGGGTGTCGTCGCCGCAGGCGGCTTGGCTGGTCAGCCCGGCGTCCCAAAGGGCGTGAAAGATGTCCGGCACCTCCTCCGCCTCCAACCAATGCAATTGGATGTTCTGTCGCACGGTAATGTCCGCCAGGCCGCGGCCGTAGCGCTCGGCCAGCCCCGCGATCGCCGCCGCCTGGGCGGCGGTCAGCAGGCCGTTGGGGATGCGAATGCGCAGCATGAAATAGCGGTCGGCGCCGCCGAATGCCCCCGTCCCATCCCCCTGCGTGTAGAGGCCCCACCAGCGCAACCGCTGGTTCAGATCGGCGGCGGGAATGGCGCCGAAGCCGGCGCGAAAATGCTGGAACAGGCGCGGCAGCTCCTGCCAGGGATTTTGTTCCGCCTTCAGGCGTTCGGCTTTTTGCGCTTTGGTTTCTGGCATGGGGCGGACAGGGCAGTTGCATAAGGTCGGGGCAAAAAGAAAGCGCCCACCGCGGGGGGTGCCGCGACGGGCGCTAATGAAGCCTAGGGGGTAACTAGGGCCTCAGCTCACGCACCGGCCGGCCAGGAACGGACAACAACACATGACCTGGACGGCGGTGAACATGTCCCATTATAGCCATTGGCTACCCCCACGCAAGCCCTGGGACCAGGGCAGTTCTGGCTTCGTGGGCACGCACGCTCCCGCCCGAAGCGGTTGCCGGCGCGGGCCTGCGGGGCTAGGCGGCGAGGGAGGAGATGAGCTCTTCGGCGCGGGACAGCGGCGTGGCGTAGAGCGACCAGGGGGAAGCTTGCCGAATGACCCGCAAGCGGCCCTGGGTTTCCAGCACCTCGAACTGCGAGCGGCCCTGGGCATCGCGCCAGAAGCGCAGGCTGACGACGGCATCGCCGACACGCAGTTTGCGAATGGTCATTTGCGGCAGCCAGTCGGGCAGCGCCGGCTCGACGAACAGCAGGCGCATGGGGGCGTAGGGATAGACCCCCAGGATCATTTGCAGCAGAATCACCAGGGCTCCCGCCGACCACGCCTGGGGCGAGCAGGCCTTGGGATAGACGGCGGGGAAGGGATGGGCGGCATCCTTGGGGTGGCCGCTAAAGACCTCCGGCAGCCGGTCCTGGGAAAAAATTGCGGCCACGCCCAATAGGCCCGCCGCCAGCCGGTTCATCGGCTCCGTCATGCCGTAGCGGCGCAGGCCGACGCAGATGGAGGCGTTTTCCGAAGGCCACACCGAGCCGCGATGATAGCTGTAGGGGTTGTAGGCGCGGTGCTCGGCGGACAGCGTGCGGACGCCCCAGCCGGAAAACAGATCGGGGCGCATCAGCCGCTCGGCCGTGGCCGCGGCCAACTCGGGCGCGATAATGCCGGTGGCCAGGGCATCGCCCGGGTTGGAGCCGATGGAGCGGACTAGGCGGCCCTTGGCGTCCTTCGCCATGGCGAAGAAGTTCTCCTCCGCCATCCAGAACTTGGCGTTGAAGCGCTTTTTCAATTCCTGGGCGCGGCGGAAGGTCTTGCCGGCCTCCCAGCGGCGGCCGGAGATCCATTGCAACTCCACCAGCCGCAGCAGGGCCTCATATACATAGCCCTGTTGCTCGCAGGTGCCGATGGGGTTGGCGACGATCTGGCCATCGGGGTAGATGATGGCGTCGCCGGAGTCTTTCCACGCCTGGTTCTTCACCCCCTGCCGGGAGCGGGTGCGGTATTCGTAGAAGCCATCGCCATCGAGGTCGCCGTGGCGCTCGACCCAGCCCATGGCCGCCTCGGCCGCGGGCAGAAACTGTTCGGTGGCCGCCTTGTCTCCGGTCCAGTGATAGAACTCCGAGAGGTTGATGGTGTAGAACGGCGAGGTGGTGAAGGAGCCGTAATAGCGTCCCTGGGGGCGGTAGTTGAGGACGGAGATGGGGCCGGTGTGGGCCTCATGCAGCATTTTGCCCGGCTCCTCGTCGCGCCACGGGTCGTTCCGTTTTCCTTGCGTTTCCCGCAGTATGTGCAACGCGCCCGTCAGGACGGCCGGCGACAGCAGCGCCGACATCCAGGCGGCACTGAGGATGTCCCGGCCAAAGGTGGCCACATAGATCGGGATCCCCGCCGCCGGCACCCACGCGTCCGGTTCGCGATCCAGGTCGAACATGCGCAGCGCGATCAGATCCTGGACGGCGCGGTCCAAGGCCCGCTCGAGCGTGCGTTGCGCGGGATGCGGCACCTCAATCATGGTGGCGCTCTTCTGGTACAGCTCAATGCGGTGGTCGCGGTCGGTGCCCCCGCCGTTGAAGTCGTCGCCGCGATAGAGGGGCCGGAACTCGATGCCATCTATGTAGCCGACCGCTTCGACCTCGATGGTCACCGCCGCGCCGGGAGCCAACTGGAACTGCGTGGTCAGCTGATTCCCGTCCGCCCGCGGCTGGCCCGGCAGGCCGCGGAAAATCAAGTCCAGACCACGGTCAATGGCTGCCCGGACGCCATGGGCGTGGCGGGACTTGTGATATCGCCACTGGACCTGGACCTCGCCAGCGCGGACCTCGACGCTCTGGCGGAGCCGGCCTTTTTGCTGGCGCCGGCCCTGCTGGACCTCGACCTGCCCGGCGAAATCGGCGCCATAGAGAATTTCCAGCGCCACCGGTTGCGGTTGCGTGGTGTAGTTGCTGAGCACCGCGGTCTGAAAGAGGCCATCCGAGACCAAAGTGCAAAGTTTCAGTTCCAGGGTCTCCTCGGTCGCGTCCTCGGGTTTCCGCGCGGGGCGCTTTGCGCCGGAGTATTCGGGCCGCACCCTTCGCGGGCGGCCGATGTGATAGCTGAGCCGGGAGAATTGGTGCACCGGACTGGCCTCGACCGTGTACAGGTCGCCATTGACGCGCCAGACGTAGCGCGAGAGCACGCGCGTCTCATGGATGAAGAGGCCATGCAGCCGGGGGTCCCGGAGCCAACCGTCGCGGTCCGCGATCAGCACCGTGCGGGATTGGGAGGAGATGACCTCCTGCGGCCGGGTCTCGATACGGATCAGATCGAATTCACGCATTCCTTTAGGGGGATGCGCCCGCCGTTGCCCAAGATGCGCCGAGGAAGATGCGCCGAGGCGCGCAAGGACGCACGCCCCGTCCACCGGAGCCGCGTCCGCCCGCAGCGCAGGCCCCGGCGGCGCGGGCCACCGGCCCGGCCCCGGCAACGCCGTCTCCAGGCGCTGCCGGTCGCCGCCGGCGGGGCACTCCGCGAAATGCAGGCCGCGGCCGGCTTGACGCAGCGGAGGTCCGTGGGTAGGA
>JBOGKW010000212.1:0-5217 GCA_050746205.1 Terriglobales bacterium
AAAGCCTGTTCACCCTCACCATCTTCGCGGAATGGCTGTTCTATGCCTTGGCGGTGACGGCGCTGTTCCGCTTCCGCGGCCGGGGCGAGCGGTCGCCGTTCCGGATGGTGGGCTATCCGGTCCTGCCAGCGCTGTTTGTCATCATCGCGGTGGTGATTTTGGAGCAGACCTTCGCCGCTCATTTGCTGCAATCCGGCATTGGCCTGGCCATCATCCTCGCCGGCATCCCGTTCTTCTTGTGGTGGCGCCGCCGCCATCGTCCCGCCGCTCCCGCCGCCTAGTCCGCGGGACCAAGGCCTCCGGTCGCGCCGCCCGCCCGCTGCCGGCGACCACCGCCGGCAAGCGGCGCCGCCGCGTGCCGTAAAATGAACGCTTATGCCTGGAGCCACAATCACCATCCGCCGCAATGGACCGCTGCGCATCGAGGGTTCGTTTCTATTGGTTGATTCCAACGGCCAGGAAATCGCCGTTGACAAGCCCGTGATTTCTCTCTGCCGCTGTGGCCAATCCGCCAACAAGCCCTTCTGCGACGGCACCCATAAGACGTGCAATTTCGAAGGCGCCGAAGCCCACATCCTCGCCGCCGAAGCCTCCGCCGCGGGCGGCGCCCAATCCTAGTCGGGTCGCGGCCCGGCCCGAGTCGGTAGCCGCGGCCCACGCCCACTCCGAAACGGTGGGCCGCCGCCACGGCCTCGGCAGCCTGTAGCGCGCCGCCCTAGCACCCGCCCTAGCACTGGCCGACGCCCATGGGGCAGCATAGCCAGGGCCGGTGGGAGCATCTAAAGGGAGGGAAGCGAGGTTCCCTTGCCGCCCAGGCCTCAGAAAAATGCGCCCCTCCCGCTGCGCTGGTTCCGGAATTGGTTCGAACCGCTCCCACCGGTTCCGCCGGAGGACAGGCCGAAGCAGCCTCCGCCTCTCGCCGGCTCGCCGCCCATGCCGCCCACACCGGCCAAAAAGGCGGGCCAGCCGCCTTCACGCGGACCACTGCCCATCGCCAACCCGACCATTCCCACGCCGGGTCCGCAGCCGCCCCCTTCCAGCCCCGATGAGTTCACCGAGGCAATTCGCGAGGTGAATACCGCCGTCGTCGCGCTGACCCAACTGGAAAATACCTCCAATCACCCCGCCAAAGATCTCATCGCCAAAGCGGGCCGGCATTCCTTGCGCGACGTCGGCCGCCTGCTCCAGCGCTTCCAGCGCAACCGCCGCAAGTAGGGGAGACCAGCAACGGGGTCAACCGCCTCGGCCGGGGCTGCCCTGCCCGCCGCCTCCGGCCGGCAGTGCGGAGCCGTCTCGGGCCTCGCCACCCCGCCGGCGGCGCGGGCAACCCTGCCCCCTCATGGCGCTGGCGCCTCGCTCGCGGCGCATCCGGCCTCTCCCTTAAGTACCGGCGCCGGCGCCCGCCCCCACCGCGCAACGGCTTCCGCCTTGGCCTGCCGCCAATCGCGACCGATGGTTTCGCAAAATGGTACCCGCGGCCGGGCCGGGTCCGGGCTCCCCCAGGTATTTCGCTGAGAAGGAGTTGCCGGATCTGCGTAGGAATGTGGCCCCTCGATCCGTCGTTCCGGCCGGCGGCGCCCGTGAGCCGCCTGCCCCTCAGAACCGAATCGGCCGGGCGCCGCGGCCCTGCCCCTCCCCCTTTGCCAAACCAAAAGGCGCGGTGCTGGCGCACCGATTCGCCATGAATCACCCCAACGGCGGCCCAGCCCCCCGGTCATGCGCGGCGCTCGCTCCCCACCATCGTGAGGCGAGGAGCTGAATTGGCACTCTGCTTGCAGGGTCCAATGGCAGTCCGGTGCGCGCTTCGTCTGCTAGCGGTGTTTTAGCTGGGCAGACACATGGACAACCTTAGTCGCAAGCGCAAATGGCTCCTGGCTACGAGCCTCGCTCTTGGAATCATGGTGGGAATGGCCGCGTGCGGCGGCCAGGCCACAGCCGTCGCCGCGGCTAAGGCCGCCACCGCGTCGCCGGTGAAGGGACCGCTCACCGCCAGCCCCGCCGCACTCAGCTTCGGCAGCGTGACCACCGGCCACAGCGCGTCCCTGTCACTGACGTTCGCCAACTCGGGCACGGCCGCGGTAACCATCAGCGGGGCCGCGGTCTCGGGATCGGGGTTCGCCCTGGACGCGAGCGCGCCGGCGCTGCCCACCACCGTGGCCGCCGGGGCGAGCGTGAGCCTCCCGGTGACCTTCGCCCCGCAGGCGGCGGCCAGCGACACCGGCAGCTTGACCCTAACCAGCAACGCCACCAACGCCACTCTCGCGATCGCGCTCACCGGAACCGCCACCGCGAACGCCACCAGCAGCGTCGCCCTCGCGTGGGCGCCTAGCTCCTCCTCGGTCACCGGCTATTTCGTGTATCGTGGGCAGGTGTCGGGCGGCCCGTATACGCTTCTGACCGCGGCGCCCGTGACCAGCGCCAGCTACACCGACACGTCAGCGACCGACGGCCAAACCTACTACTACGTGGTGACCGACGTGGATTCGCAGGGTGTGCAAAGCGCCTATTCGAACCAGGTGTCCGTCACGATCCCGAATAGCTAGTCGCGGCATGCGATCCGCCGCAGCACCGTCGGTGCCGCCGGCTGCGGTCTGCGCCCTGCCCCGCCGTGGCCAGGCCATTCCTGCGATACAGCATCCGACATACGTTCCTGACGCGGTTGGGCGAGTCCGGTCTGGACGTTCGGACGCTGGGCCGGACCGCGGGGCACTCCGGGATCGCTATGTCCCGCGCGGTACGTTCATCCTGGCGAGGTAGCCGTGCCCGACGCGTGCGACAGGGTAGCCGCACGCAACGGTCAAGGTGGCGTGCCTGTGCCGCCCGATACCTGACCGCGCGGACTATCACCCGCCGAACCCAAGCCAGAACCGCCCGAGCGCAATCCCGCCAAGTCCGATGCGGCGCAGATCGCGAAGAAGGCACAGCGGCGACAGCCTCCGGGCCGCGACCCTCGCCCGCTAGTGATTGCGGCTGTCCTGCGCTTGCCGCCATCTGCTTCGCCGTGCCATGATCGGGCCATGCGCGCCGCCCGCCGTGGTCGCACCGAAGCGCTGACGCGAACGGTCCATCCAGCCCCGCATGGCACACTTTTCCCCATAGTCCGCCCAGGGCGACACGGCAAGTACCGCGCAAGTTGTTGACTTGCAAACGCCAGGGCGCGTAGCTCAGTGGACTAGAGCATCCGCCTTCTAAGCGGACGGTCGCGGGTTCGAATCCCGCCGCGCCTACCAAGATACCGGTGGTGAGGCCCGGGCTTATACCTCCCCTTCCGCCACCGACCTGACGTCACGGGACCATAAAGCGGCTGCGGCGCGGCCTGGCCGCCCAGTCACACCAGTTGGCTCTGGGCTCCCGCCCGGCGCCGTTCGCCACCCCTTGCGCTACGCTCGCACAAACCGGGAAGTTCTCCGCCGCCCACCCGCAGCCGGCAGCCCGCGTCCAGCGCCCCTAGGCTTCCGCCGCTCCCGCCCCGGCAGCGCCCGGGACGGCCACCGCAACCGGCGCGCTATACTTCTACTCCTCGCGGAGGAAGAGCCGATGCAATGCCTCAACTGCGGCACCGAAATGATCAACAACCGGGTGAGGACCAAGGACAACGAGATTACCTACGACATGTGCGAGCACTGCGGCAGCCTCTGGCTGGACCGGGGCGAGCTGGACAAAATGGCGTTTCAGGTGCAAGGCAGCATCGAGTTCTGCTCCGAGGACCCCTCAGAACAACAGGACGCGCCGCGGAAATGCCCGCGCTGCGACAACGCGCATCTCTCTCGCGTCCGCTTTTTAGGCGCGACGGATATCTTCCTGCACCACTGCCAAAGCTGCGGCGGCTTCTGGCTGGACCGCGGCCAGCTCGCCCAAATCAACGACGAACTGGCGGCCATAATGCCGGTCGGCGGCCGCGGCTTCGTCGATTTCGTCAACAACGTCCACGTGCCGTACTGGAACCAGCTCGTGCGGCGCAAAAGCAGCGCCGCGGACAAGCCCGTCGAGGCCATGCCTATCACCGGCGCCCAGAAGGGGCCGAACACCACCGACCGCTGCCCCGCCTGCCGCCCGCCGCTGGCCGAATACCGGGCATTTCACATCAGATTCGAAGGCTGCCCGGCCTGCAAGGGCATCTGGCTGTTTCGCGACGAGCTGCGGCGGCTAAAAAACCACTTCGACAGCGGTGCTTTGCGCTGGCTGAACGACGAGGTGAACGAAGTTGGGCGCCTGGCGGCGGTCAAGACAAACCGCGCGCGCCCCAAGTGCCGCGCCGCGGACCCCGGCGCGAACCTGGTCGCCGCGGTCTTCGGGCATTCCAGGATCGTCCTCGACTGGTGCCCTCGCTGCCAGGGCACATGGCTCGACGCCGAGGCCCTGGATGCCGTGCGGGAATACCTGAAAGAAGAGTTGCGCCAGGCCCATCCCCGGGAAATGGAGCACGCACTGCGCGAGGAACTGTCCAGTCTCTGGACGGGCGGGCCGGAAAGCCGCTTCGCCGACGTCCTGGATGCCCAGGCGACGATCTCAGCGCTGACCAGCGCCGTGATCTTCGAGCATCCCCGTCTGGCGCAGTTCTGCTTTTCCGCCCGCCAGATGCTGTCGTCCATCACGTAGTCCCGCCCCCCACCAGCCGCACCGCCGCCTTCCGCGGCCGGCAATGCGCGGTGAAGCAGAGATGCCGGCTGAAGAACGGCAGCACGTGGTCTTGGAAGCGGAACGCCACGTGGCTGGTGTGGGTGCCGGGATAAAGCTCCAGCGTGTTGGCGATGTGGTAGCTGTCCAGGATGCGATGCACCTTGATGGTGTCGAAGCGCAGCGGGTCGTGGTCGCCCACGTCGAGCGCGATGGCGCGATAGCGGCGCAGGTTGGCGATGTATTGGTCCAGCATCGCCAGCGGCGAATTGGCCGCCCACTCCGCCAAAATCGCCGGCCGGGGCCTGCCGTTTTGGAAGGGCAGGTCCAGATAGAGCGGCGGCTTGTCCGGATCCGGCGACCACGCCGCCGCCAGCGCCAGCAGCGGGTGCAGAAACCACGGCGTTTTGCGCGCCGCTTCCGCCGGCGAGGTCACGCCCTGCAGCAGTTTGCTCAAGGACGGCGGACGCTTCGGCCCAAAGCCGGGCCGCTGCCCGCCCATCGGCGCCAGGCAGCAAGGGCTCATCACGTACAAGCTGCCGAACACGCCGGGATGCTGCATGCCGATGCGCAGCGCTCCGTAGCCGCCCATGGAATGCC
>JBOGKW010000213.1:0-5124 GCA_050746205.1 Terriglobales bacterium
ACCTGACCTTTTTGGACGAGGTGATCTCGCCGCAGAAGCGGGCGATGGGGCTGCTGGACTTGGCCACGCAACTGAAGTTCAAGCAGGAGGAGTTCGCCCGGCAGCGCGGCATCCGCCTGCACGGCGAACTGCGGGACCGGAAGGGCTCGGAAGGCATTTGCCACAGTATCGTGCTGGAGAGCTACGCGCTGCCCGGGCAGGTCGTCGTCGGTTCGGATTCGCACACGCCGCACTCCGGCGCCATCGGCGCGCTGGCGTTCGGCATCGGCACGACGGACGTGTTCAACAGCTGGATCACCCACGACGTGCGGGTGCGGGTGCCGGAGTCGGTGAAGGTGACGGTACGAGGCCGGCCGGCGGCGAACGTCACCGCCAAGGACATGATTCTGGCGCTGCTGCGCATGGACTACGTGAAGAGCGGCCAGGCGATCGGAAAGGTGATCGAGTACGGCGGCGAAGCGGTGGAAGCCATGAACGTGGACGAGCGCGCCACGCTGACCAATATGGCCGCCGAGATCGGCGGCTTCACCGGAATTGTCGCGCCGGATGGCAAAGCGGCGGAGTTCCTGATGGAGCGCCGCGGCATGCGCCGCGCCGAGGCGGAGGCGCTCTGCGCCGGGCTTGGCAGCGACCCCGGCGCCGCCTACGCGCACCTCATTGAGCTGGACGCCGCCGCGCTGCGGCCGATGGTGGCGCTGCCGGGCGATCCGGGCCGGGGCGTTTTCTTGGACGAGCTGGCGGCGCCGGTGCGCATCGAGATTGCTTACGGGGGCACCTGCACGGCGGGGAAAAACGCCGACATGGACATGTACGCGGCGGTGCTGGCCCATGCGTTGCGGCAGGGGCGGCGGGTCGCCGATCACGTGACGTTCTATCTCCAGTTCGGCTCCCAGGAAACGCGCGAGTACTGCCGCCGGCAAGGCTATCTGGAAACATTCGAGCGGGCCGGGGCGATTTTGATCGAACCGAGCTGCGGCGCCTGCATCAACGCCGGCCCGGGGGCGACGGCGCGGCCGGAGCAGATCGCCATCAGCGCGCAAAACCGCAACTTCCCGGGGCGCAGCGGACCGGGGCAGCTGTATTTGGCCAGCCCGCTGACGGTTGCGGCCAGCGCGGTGGCGGGGGAGATCACCGCTTTCGCCGGCGGAGCTGCCGCCGGAGAGAGGGCGTGAGCTGGGCCGGACGCGCCAGCGAGGCCGAATTCCGGTACCGCTGGTATTGGATACTTGCAATCTACCTGGTGGGCTTCGGCTGTTTTCCGCTTGATCGCCGCTCCTCCGCCGCTTGGCTGGCGGGAAAAGTGGCCGGCAGCGTGCACGCGCCCCCCGGCCGCGCCGAGCTGCGCGTGTTGTTGTTCCTCGCGGCGCTGCTGGCTTGCGCTGCCGCCGCGTTGCGCACCTGGGCGGCGGCGTATCTCGACAGCCGCGTGGTGCATGATAGCCTGCTCCACGCCGAACAACTGGTTGCCACCGGCCCCTACCGACACCTGCGCAATCCGCTGTACCTGGGCGGCATCTTGCTGGCGGCGGCGTTCGGCGCCTATGCCAACCCCATCGGGTTCCTGGTCCTTATCGGCGGCCACGCGGTGCTTTATGCGCGCCTGATCGCGCGGGAGGAGGCGGAACTGACGCGATCCCAAGGCGAGCGCTTCCTCGCCTACCGCCGCAAGGTACCGGCGCTATGGCCTTCGCCGCGGCCGCGCGTGCTGGCCAGCGGCGCTCGCCCGGCTTGGGCGCAGGCCTGGGGAGGGGAGATGCTGATGTGGCTGTTCGCCGCCCTGCTGCTCTGCGTGGCGTCGTTCGGCTTGCGGCTGCTGTCGCCGGGGATCATTGCCGCATTCTTAATCTGGTTCCTCTTCGGCCGCCGCTTTCGCCGCGGTTTGCCGGCGCGCGCCGCTGAGCCTTAACCGCGCTCGCGGCCGCCGCCCGCGCGACCGGCGCGCCTAGAACTGGTAAAAGCTCATTTCTTGGTTGTTGCTTTGGACCCAGAGGCGGGCGTCGGTGTGAATGCCGTTGACGCGCACCAACACCACCAGCCCGCTGCTGTTGCCGCCGGGCGGTTCGGTCACGTCTTGGATCTTGTAAGTTTTGATAACGCCATACGGGCTGCTCGGTCCCCAGTCCTGCATAAAGGAGTCCATCGAGTACTCCTTGGGGTCGGCCTGCCAGATGGCATAGGCCTCTTGGTAATTGCCCTGGACGATGGCCGTCATGAAATGGTTTACGGTCTGCCGGGCGCGGTAATACGGCCAATACCAGTAAATGCCCACCGCGATGATGACCGCGATGATTACGGCCACGATGATCTGGTTGCGGCGGCGGGCGCGGGCCCGGTCAAACGGCGAAGCATCCATCAAGGTGAGCATCATAGCGGCGGCGGCCTACAAGGCCGGCGGCAGCCCGCCGTCGGCGGGACGCCAGCGGCGGCATCTTTATAGCAATATAGGACGTTTTCGCGCCGTACGGCGTTTCCGGCGACAATAACGGCAGATGGCGGGGCTGACGATCTGCATCCTGGCCGGCGGCTACTCGCCCGAGCGCAATGTCTCGCTGGCCAGCGCGGCGAATGTGGCCGGGCACCTGCGCCGCGGCGGGCATCAGGTGACGGTCTTGGAGATCTGCGGCGGCGGGCCGTTGGCCAGCGCGGCGGAGGCGGCGATCCTGGCCTCCCCGATTGCGCCGCCGCCGCCGGTGGACGAGCTGGCGGGGTGGCGGGCGCGGCTGGACGCCGCGCGCTTGCTGTCGGCGCCGGAGTTGCGCGCCGCCGACGCTGTCTTTCCCCTGGTGCATGGCGCCTTCGGCGAAGATGGCCGCCTACAGGCATTACTTGAAGCCGTCGGCAAGCCCTACGTCGGGAGCGATTGGGCGGGTCAGGCACTGGCCATGGACAAGCATTTGTCCAAGCAGTTGATGGCGCAAAACGGCGTTCGCACCCCCCCCTGGCGGCGCCTGGCCGCCGGCACAACCTGGGCGGAGCCGTTCGAACTGCCGGCAGTAGTCATGCCCGCCGGCGGCGGGTCCTCGGTGGGCATGACGGTGTGTCGGCAAGCCGCCGAATTGGCGCCGGCGCTGCGGCTGGCCTGGAGCGAGGATTCGTTTGCGCTGGTGCAGCGCTTTATCGCCGGGCGGGAGCTGACGCTGGGCATGCTCGGCGCCGAGCCGCTTGCGCTGGGCGAAATCCGCGCTCCCAGCGTGCTGTTTGACTATGAGGCGAAGTACCGGGGCGGGCAAACGCGCGAGATCTTTCCCGCCGAGGTTCCGGCGGCGGTGCGCGAGGCCGCCGGCGAGATTGGGAGACGGCTGATGGTGACGCTGCGGTTGCGGCACTACGCGCGCATGGACTTCATCCTGGACGGCGCGGGCCAGCTGTGGGCATTGGAGGCGAACGCGGTTCCCGGCATGACCGCCAAGAGCCTCTATCCGCAGTCGGCGGCGGCCGCCGGATGGGATTTTGCCGCCATCTGCGAGCGGCTGTGCCGCATGGCCATTGGCACCGAGGAGATGGCCGAGAGCGCGGGGTAGAGCGTGCGGTAGCGGCCCCGCCGCCCGATTCTGGACGGCCCCGCCGCTCCACCCCAAGGCGCGGCGGATGGTTTAGGCCGACGCGTGGCCGGAGCCGGCAACGCGGATGCCGCGGCGGGCCAGCAGTTCCCGCGTGACGAGCCAGGCGCCGAGGCAGACCTCGCGGTGGCGGAGCCAGAGGAGCAACCCATAGGCCGCGGCGCCGGCGCCGGCCGGCAGCAGCAGCGCCGGCCAGGCGGGCAGTGGCGCGGCTAGCGGGCGCACCGCCAGGATGGCCATGGCCAGCGCCAGCGTGCCCTCCAGCGCCGGCGCCAGGGCGCGCGCCAAGCGCCCGGGGGCGATACCGACCACACGCACGATGAGCACGAAATGCACGGCGGTCATCGCCGCGCGCGTGGCCACTTGGCCCCAGGCCACGCCCACCAGACCATCCCAGCGGGCGCCCAGGACGAGCGCCGGCGGCAGCAGCAGCCACCACACTACGGTCAGGGCGCTGAGAATCTGCGGCTTGCCCAGCGCTTTGTAGGCATCACCGAAATGATGGCTGAGGCAGCGAATGGCCGCGTACAGCGCCAGCACTTGCAGCACCGGCACCGCCGGCAGCCAGTGCCGGCCATAGAATGCCAGCACCAGTGGCCGGGCTAACAGAGCGAGAGCAGCGGCCATCGGCAAGGCGAAGAGCACGGCATAGCGCTCGGTTTCCAGCACCGCGGCGCGCAGGCGCGGGGGATCGGCGTGCAAGCGGCTGAAGGCGGGAAAGACGACGCCGGTGATAACGTTCAGCACGCTGATCAGCAGCGCCTCGGGCAGGCGGAAGGCGAGATAGTAGAAGCCCAGCGCGGTGGCGCCGAGCATCCGCGCGACCACCAGATAATCCAGATTGGCCAGAACGATGCCGCTCAGATCCAGCGCATAGATGTGCTTGCCATAGGCCAGCAACTGCCGCGCAAGCAGGGGCGCCCAGCGGCGGCGCGGGCGCCAAGGGACCACCCACCACAGCAGGGCGGTGCCGGCGACGGCGCCCGCCCATTGGCCGCCGATCAAGCTCCAGGCGCCCCAATGGGCCAATGCCAGGGCCACGCTGGCCCCGGCCTTGGCCAAGGCCAGGCCGAGGTCGGGCGCGAGTTTTTTGCGGAACCGCAGGGCGCGGCGCAGCAGCGTGTCATGGGTGGCGCCCAGGGCGGTGACGAGCAGCGCCGGCGCCATCACGCGGAGCATGGGGGTGACCAAGGGCTGGCGGAAAAACGCGGCCACCGCCGGCGCGCCCAACCAGGCCGCCACGGCCTCCAGGCAGGCCGTGGCCATCCAGAACCAGAACACCGCGTCCGCCGCCGGCGCGATGCCGTCGGCGCCGGCGTCGGCGGGCTGATAGATCAGCGCTGTGTTCAGCCCCACGCGGCCGGCGACTTCCAGAAACGTCACGGCGGTCAAGACGATGGTGACGGCGCCGAAGGCCCGGGGCGTCAACAAGCGGGCCAGGAGGATGAGCGAAGCCAGGGCCGCCAGCTTGCCCAGCGCGAAGGACAATGCGGCCCAGGCTAAATTGCCCGCCACCGCCTGGCGATCAATGGCCGGGTCGCGGGGCGCGCGGGCGCCGGAGGCG
>JBOGKW010000214.1:0-5028 GCA_050746205.1 Terriglobales bacterium
CCGGCGTTGCGAATTTCGATGTACGGCGGCGGGGTGGTTTCAGTCACCTCGGGCATAGACATCCATTAGACCATCCATGCAGACCACCATGCCGGGGCTGGGGTGGGGCGAGGTGGGCTACACTGCGGCGTGGGGCAAACGCCCATCCAGACGGTGGTGATCGCCGGGGGAGGGACCGGCGGACATCTGATTCCTGGGCTGGCGGTGGCGCGGGAGTTGGTGGCGCGCGGGGTGCAGCGGATTGTGTTCGTGGGCACGGCGCGGGGGGTGGAGCGGGCGCTGGTGCCGGCGGCAGGCTTCGATTTGGAACTGATCGAGGTCGGCGGATTGAAGCGGGTGGGATGGCAAAAGACGTGGCGGACGCTACGGGCGCTGCCGAAGGCGGTGGGTCAATGCCGGCGAATCCTGAGCGAAACCGCCGCGCCGGTGGTGCTGGGCATTGGAGGTTATGCCAGCGGACCGATGCTGCTGGCCGCGGCGCGGGCGCGGCGGCGGGTGGTGTTGCTGGAAATCAATGCGCGGGCGGGACTGGCGAACCGCCTGGCGGCACGGTGGGCGGATGCGGCGGCGGTGGCGTTTCCGGAGACAGTGCGGCAGTTCCGCCGAGCCGTGGTGACCGGGGTGCCGGTGCGGCAGGTGTTTTTTTCGGCAGCGGCGCCGGCGCCCGGCGATCCGCCGCAGCTCTTGGTCTTTGGAGGCAGTCAGGGGGCACGGGCCATCAACCAGGCCATGGTGGCGGCGGCGCGCATCTGGAATGCCAAGGGAGTACCCATACGAGCGCTCCATCAGACTGGGGTGGGTGAATATAATCGAGTCCTGGAGTTGTACCGCGAAGCGGGCGTAGAAGTTGCCGACCCCGCGCGCGGTGGAGGGGAGACGGCGGCGGAAGCGTACGTGCGAACCGCGACGGCGGCGAAGACGGCGATCCGGGTACGGGCCTTTATTGACGATATGGCGGGAGCGATGGCACAGGCTTCTCTGATTGTGTGCCGCAGCGGGGCAAGCACGCTGGGCGAGTTGGCGGCGTCGGGCCGAGCGGCGCTGCTGATTCCCTTCCCCGGCGCGACCGACGCACACCAGTTGCGCAACGCGCGCGCCTACCAGGCGGCGGGAGCGGCGGCGGTTTTGGAGCAAAAGGAGTTAAACGGGGAGCGGCTGGCGGCGGAGGTCGAGGGGCTGCTGGCGGCGCCGGAGCGGCGGGCGGCGATGGCCGACGCGGTGCGCCAATGGTCGCGCCCGGATGCGGCCGGGGCGATCGCGGATTTGGTGTTGGAGAGCGGGGCGCATTCAGGCGGGGACGCCGGCGCCGAAGGGCGAACGGAAACGCGGCAATGATGCACTTTTCCCAAGCCCGGCACGTGCATTTCGTGGGCATTGGCGGCATCGGCATGAGCGGCATCGCGGAGGTGCTGTTGACGCTGGGGTGGCCGGTGAGCGGCAGCGATTTGAAGCCGTCGCCGATGACCGACCGGCTGGCTCGGCTGGGGGCACGGATTCACTTTGGCCACGCGGCGGAGAACGTGGACGGGGCCGAGGTGGTGGTGGTCTCCAGCGCGGTGGCGGCGGACAACCCGGAGATCGTGGCGGCGAAGGCGCGGCAAGCGCCGGTGATTCCGCGGGCGGAGATGCTGGCCGAGCTGATGCGGCTGAAGTTCGGCATTGCCGTGGCCGGGATGCACGGCAAAACCACGACCACCTCGATGATCGCGCACGTGCTGGCCGCGAGCGGACGGGACCCGACCGTGGTCGTGGGCGGGCGGGTGGACGCGATGGGGTCGAATGCGCGGCTGGGAAAGTCGGAGTACTTGGTGGCCGAGGCCGATGAGAGCGACCGGTCATTTCTGTCCCTCTCGCCGATTTTGAGCGTCATCACCAACCTGGACCGGGAGCATCTCGATTGTTACCGCGATCTGGCGGATATTCAGACCGCCTTCGTCACCTTCGCGCAGCGCGTGCCGTTCTACGGGGCAGTGCTGATCGGCGGGGATGAGGAGGCGGCGCGGGCGATCGTGCAGCGCATTGCGCGGCGAGTGCTGACCTACGGCGTGGACGGGGGCAACGACTTGCAGGTCGCGGAGTTGCGCAGCGGGCCGTGGTCGGTGGAGTTCCGGCTGGAGGCGACGGCGGCGGCAGCGGCCTTCTTCCAGGCGGCGGCGCAGCAGCCCTGCCCGCGGGACCTGGGCACGTTCCGGTTGCAGGTGGCAGGACGGCATAACGCGCTAAACGCGACGGCGGCGGTGGCGGCGGGACTGTTGCTGGGTTGCGAGCTGGAGACGATCCGCACGGCCATGGCGGAGTTTGGCGGGGTGGACCGGCGATTCCAAAAGAAGGGAGTGGTGGGCGGGGTCACCGTGGTGGACGATTATGGCCATCACCCGACGGAGATCGCGGCGACGCTGGCGGCGGCGCGGGATTGCGGGCCCGGAAAGATTGTCATGATCTTTCAGCCACACCGGTACACGCGGACGCAAAAGCTGCACCAAGAGTTTGTGCGTGCGCTGGCGGGCGCCGATGCGGTGATCCTGCTGGACATCTACGCTGCCAGCGAACCGCCGATCGCGGGGGTGACGGCGGAGGGCTTGGCGGCGGACCTGCACGCGGCGGGCGTGGCCGCCGAATACGCTCCGAACGCCGCCACGGCGGTGGCGCGGGCGGTGGCGCGGGCCGCGCCGGGGGACCTGATCTTGACGCAAGGGGCGGGGAACGTTTCGGCGCTGGCGGAGAAGCTGCTGGGGGCGCTTAAGCTCCGGCCCGCGGCGGCGGCGCAGGCGGCGCGCCACCGCTAGCGGCGGGGTCAACGCACGGTGGTGAAGAAACCAACCCCGGAGGACGAAACCGCTCCGCCGCGGCCGCCGGAGGCAGACGGGGCAAGGCGGGGCGAGGAGGAAGAAGACGACGGCGCTCACGCCTACCGGCGGCGACCGCGGCCGGTGCGGGTGCGGCAGCGACGGGAGGCGGCGATCGCGGCGCGGCTGGGCCGCGGCATGCGGCGGCTGTGGCCGCTCTGGGTGGTGTTGGCATTGGCGTGGGTGGTGTACCACGTCGCTACCACCAGCCCAGCGTTCGTGCTAGCCGGCTCGCGAGACATTCAGGTGGAGGGGGCGCCGCTGGCGCCCCGGACGCAGGTGCGGCGGATCTTCGCGGCCGATCTGGGACGCAACATTTACTTCATTCCGCTGGCGAGGCGGGAGCAAGCGCTGGAACAGCTGCCTTGGGTGCGGCGGGCGGCGGTGTTGCGGATTTGGCCCAACCGCCTGGTGGTGCGACTGGAGCAGCGGACGCCGGTGGCGTTCGCGCGACGGGGAACCGCGCTGGAGCTGATTGACGCCGACGGCGCGCTGCTGCCGCTGCCGCCGCGCGGGGAGTTTCACTTTGCGGTGCTGACGGGGCTGCGGCAGGGGCCGGACGAGCGGGCGGAGCGGCAGCAGCAGGTGGCGCAGTATTTGGCGGTCGAGCAAGCGCTGGCGCCGGCGGGAGCGGGGACGGCGATCTCCGAGGTCAATGTCGCCGACAGCGAGAACACGATCCTCTCGCTGGCGCAATCGGACGGGAGCACGATCCGGCTGGAGCTGGGCGATCGGGATTATCTGGCGCGGTACCGGCTGTTCGCGGCGCACATCGCCGCATGGCGGAGCGAATATCCGAATCTGCGGTCGGTGAATCTCCGCTATGCTGGCCAGGCGATCTTGGACTCCGGGCAAGGCGGGAGGACGCGCCAGGCGGCGCATTGACGGTCGGTGCGGCTGGCACAGGGCCCCCAAGGGCGGCAGGAGCGGGCGGCCTGAGGCGATGTGAAGGCCCGCCCCGTGGGCGCGTGGTAAGTTGGAAATGATCCTTGCCCATGCCGCCCGCCGCACCGTTGGCTGTACTTGACCTCGGCACCGCCAAGACCGTGCTGGCCGTCTGCGAGGAACGGGACGGCGAACTGCGATATCTGGCGCATGGGGAGGTCGAGTCCCGGGGGTTGCGCAAGGGGCAGGTCGTGCAGCTGGATTTTGCCACCGCGGCGGTGAAGGAGGCGGCGGCGGTGGTCGAGGCGGAGTTGGGGTTTCCCCTGGAGCGAGTGTTTCTTAGCCTGACGGGAGCGCAGCCGATTGGGATGGCGAGCCAGGCGGGGGTGGCGCTCGCGTCGCGCAGCCGCGAGGTGACGCGGGAGGACACGCGGCGGGCGTTGGAGTTGGCGCGAGAACTGGATCTGCCCAGCGACCGCGAGATGCTCCACGTGCTGCCGCAGGAGTTCGTGCTCGACGGGCAAGGTGGGGTGCGCGATCCGGTGGGCATGCTCGCCAGCCGGCTGGAGGCGCGGGTGTTCATCCTGACGGTGGCGGCGGTGGCGCAGCAGAACGCCGTGCTGGTGGCCAATCGGGCGGGGCTGGAAGTGGAGGAGATGATTTTCGCGCCGCTGGCGTCGGCGGAGATTTTGCTGCGCGCCGAGGACCGCGAGATGGGGGTCGCGGTGGTGGACATCGGCGCGGGTTCCACCAGTTGGGTTGCCTATTTGCACGGCATGCCGTTTCACGCCGCGGCGATTCCGGTCGGCGGGGAGCACTTCACCAACGATTTGGCGATCGCGTTCAACATCCCCCGGGAGGAGGCGGAGCGGATCAAGCTGGCGTTTGGCTGTGCCACCGCGGAGGGCATCAACGCGGCAACCTTGGTGGAAACGCCGAGCCTGGCGGGACGGCCGGCGCGCGAGCTGCCGCAGCGGCGGATCTGCGATTGCCTGGAGAGCCGGGCGCGGGAGCTGACGCAGTTGGTCCGCGACGAGCTGGCCCGGACAGGGCTGCTGCGGGCGATGGGGGCGGGGATCTATTTGACTGGCGGCGGCGGCAAGCTCGCAGGCTTTGCCGAGCTGCTGGAGGCGGAGTTGGCGATGCCGGTGCGGATGGCGACGCCGGAGTTGGTCCATGGCATGCCGGCGAAGTTGGCGGCGCCGGAGTACAGTTTTGTGGATGGCGCTTGCTATTACGCGCACCGGGTCCGGTATCATCGAGCGCCGCCGCAGAAGCCGTGGGAGCGGTGGCTGGA
>JBOGKW010000215.1:0-5007 GCA_050746205.1 Terriglobales bacterium
GCATCAAGTTGCGGTGCGCCAGGCGGGGGCTGAGCGCCTCCTCGTCCTCGGCCGCTTGTCGGGTTGCGGGCAGCATGGTCCCGGCGGCCTCGAACCCGGCGTCGGCGCCCGCTTTGCGCCGCGCGCCGAGCAAAGCGATGAAGGCATAGCCGGAGAGCAGCCAGGTCCAGAACAGCAGCGAGCCTTCCTGCCCGGACCACAGCACCGCGATCTTGTAATAAAACGGCAGGGCCCGGTTGCTGTGCTCCGCCACGTAGGCGACGGTGAAGTCGTTGCGCAGGATCAGGCCGATCAGGCACAAAACCGCGACCGTCACCACCGGGAAAACCGCCAAGAAGGCGCGCTGGGCGCTGGCGATCAGGCGGGTGTTGCGCCGTAGCAAGCCGTAAATGCCGGCTAGAAGACCGTAGCCAGCCAATACTAGGGCGAGCAGGATCGCGAAGGAACCGAACAGCTGCATGGGAGAAGCGGCGCGCGCCACCGCCCACGATCCAGCAGCGCACCTTTTCATTTAACCACGTTCCGCCGCTCCGCCAACTCCGTCGCGGCGCCACGGCGGACAGGGCTATTGCGGCGCGCCGGCCCCGGCCGCGGTGGGTTCACCCACGAAGATGGGCTCCGGCTCGAGACGAATGCCGAACTTGGCCTCCACGGCGGTCTGGATTTGGGCCTGTAGGCGGAGAATGTCCGCGGCGCGGGCGCCGCCGAAGTTCACCAGCGCCAGCGTGTGCCGCGGCGACAACCCGGCGGGGCCCGGCTGGCCGTCCGGAGCCGACGGGCGGTAGCCCTTAGCGAACCCAGCATGCTCAATCAGCCAAGCAGCGGAGGTCTTGGTTTGGCCATCTGGGCCGGAAAACAGCGGCAAGTGGTCGCCGCGCGGCAGCCCAGCGCGGTGGGCCAGCGTTTCGTACTGCTCGGCGCTCAGCACCGGATTTTTAAAGTACGACCCGGCACTGCCCCACTCACTCCCGTCAACCACCATGCCTTTGTCCCGGCGAATCGCGTAGACCGTGTCGCGAACGCCGGCCAGCGTCGGCGTCATGCCGGCCAAATGCCTTCGCAAATCCGGATATCGCACCGCCGGCGGGCCGCCGGGGCGCAGCGCGAAGCGCACCGAGGCCACCACATACCGCCCAGCGTCGGTGGTATTGAAGCGGCTGGACCGATAGCCAAAAAGACACTCCGCAGGCCCCAGCTCGACCATCTCCTGCGTCTTGCGGTCCCAGGCGCGCACCGCGGCGATGCTTTCCGCAACCTCTTGGCCGTAGGCGCCGACGTTCTGGATGGGCGTGCCGCCCGTCGAGCCGGGAATGCCGCTCAAGCATTCCAAGCCAGCCAGATCCTGCTCGACGCACCAGGCCACGACGTCATCCCAGGTCTCGCCCGCGCCGATCTCCACTTCGGCGCCGGAGCGGCGGCGCCCGACGATCCGCACGGCCAGCACCAATCCGGGAAAGCCGGCATCGGCGACCAGGACATTGCTGCCGCCGCCCAGCACAAACACCGGCAGGCGTTGCCGCGCTGCAAACTCTAGCGCCGGCCCAATCTGGGCTTCCGCGGTAACGGCGCAGAAATGCCGCGCCGCGCCGCCGATGCCAAACGTGGTCAGAGAGGCAAGGGCGACGTTGACCTTCACCGCAATCTTGCCGTTCGGTTTCGCCGCCGGCGCCTCGCCTTCCATCTGTTCAGCATACCCGGAACGCAGAACCGCCCTGGTGCTGTAGGCCCACCTACCCCAACTGTGGGAAGTTGGTTTTTTCCCGCACTGAATCTATACGGGGGGTCGCTTCCACCTGTGCAAAACGCCCAAAAAGCACGGTTTTGTTGGCCGCTCCGGCCAGTGACTCCAGAGTAAACTTGAATGCGTGAACTAAGCCATTTATTTTCTTGCACTTGCTGCGGCTCCTCGGCAGGCCGCGCCGATGCCAAAGATTGCGGCGTGGAACGGCAGTTTGGCCTCGGGGAGGCGGAATTTTCAACCCGTTTTCCACAGCCCCGCGGGGCCGATTTGGCCTAATCGCAGCGCAGGACTGCGGCAGGATCGACGCGGGCGGGCGGCCCGGGCAGGAACATAGCAGGCTGCGGCGGCGACGAGGGCCAGGAGGGCCACGGCGGCGAGAAAGGTGAAGGGATCGCCGGGGCGGACGTGGTAGAGCTGACTGGCGAGCAAGCGGGCGGCGAACCAGGCGCCCAGGGCCCCTACGGCCAGCCCGATGGCGGAGAGCCATAGCCCCTGCCGCAGCACGAGGGAAACGGCATCTCGGCGTTGGGCGCCGAGGGCCAGGCGGAGACCGATCTCCCTGCGGCGAAAAGGCGGCGGGCCAGCGGCTCAGCCGCCCGATTCTGGACGGCCCCGCCGGCAGACCGGCGGCGGAAATTGCCCATTCGGCGGCATGGCGGGCGAAGTGAAAAGCTGGGATGCTGGGAACCGCGCCATGTCCGCCCCTCACCTCGGCTTGTCGCCGCCCGCCCCGCCATCGCCACCGGTCGGATCGTTGCGGCGCCGGCGCCGTGTTTGGGCCATGGCGGGGGGTCTGCTGGCGGGCAACGGGCTGGCCTGGCTGTGGGCGGGGCTGGCGTTTCACGGCGAGCCGGTCTTGCTGGGGGCGGCGGTGCTGGCCTACACGCTGGGCTTGCGGCATGCCATGGACGCCGACCACTTGGCAGCCATTGACAACGTGACCCGGAAGCTGATGCAGGACGGGCAGCGGCCGCTGGCGGTCGGTCTGTGGTTTTCCCTCGGACATTCCACCATCGTCGTGCTGGCCGCCGCCGCCGTGGCCCTGGCCGCCGGCGCCTTTCAGCACCAACTGGCGGGCTGGCAGCGCGTCGGGGGCATCACCGGAGCGACGGTCTCCGCCTTGTTTTTGTTCGCCATTGCCATCGCCAACCTGTTCATCCTGCGCTCCACCTGGGCCGCGTTCCGGCGGGCGCGGCGGGGGCAAGCGCCGGGACCGGACCTGTTGGCCCAACTGAGCGTCGGCCCGGGCCTGCGCGCGCGGCTGTGCCGACCGCTATTCCGGCTGATCGCCAACAGCCGCCGCATGTACTGGCTGGGGCTGCTGTTTGGATTGGGATTCGACACCGCTTCGGAGATTGCCCTGTTGGCCATCTCCGCGGCGGAGGCCGCCAAAGGGCTGCCGTTTGGGTCCATTTTGGCGTTTGCCGCGCTGTTCACCGCCGGCATGGCGCTGGTGGACACGGCCGACGGCATTTTGATGTTGGGCGCCTACGCCTGGGCCTTCACCCGTCCGATCCGCAAGCTGTACTACAACCTGACGGTCACGGCGATTTCGGTGCTGGTGGCGGTGGCGGTGGGCGGCATCGAGGTGCTGGGCATGTGGGCGGGAGCGGTGGCGCCCGGCCAGGGCGGCGCCTGGGGTTGGATCGCGGCCGTGAACCAACATTTCACCGCCTTGGGCGTGGCAATCGTGGCCATTTTCGTGGTGAGTTGGCTGGTCTCGGCAGCCATCTATCGCCTGCGCGGCTGGGACGAACTGGCAGTCACGGACGACTGAATGGTGTATTTTCTATAAGTGCCAGTTACACAAATTCATATAAAATCGTATTTTGCAATATTTATCGTGATTACCACCGCCGCCGTGCTCGCGGCACAGAGCCCCGCTTCGGCGGCTCACGCGTCCCAGCCGCAATGGATTACGCCGTTGGTGACGTTCACGCCTCTGTTGGAGCAGGAATACAGGTTTGACTTTGACGCCGACTCGCTGGCCGCCGGCGCGCAGCAGAATTACGGCGGCAGCAAGGGGCTGGAGCTGATCCCCTGGGCGCGAACGGAGGTGGTGATCGGCGAGCCTGGATACCAAGCCGGCGCGCCGGGCCGCCCCAGCGGCTGGGACGACCTTTCCGGCGCGGTGAAATATCGGCTGACGGCGGCGTCGCCGGGCCGAGGGGACTATGTAGTCACGTTGTTTTTGACGGCTACGGCGCCAACCGGCACGCCGGGGCTGAGCCTGGGCGTCGCCAGCCTGACGCCAGGCATCGGGCTGGGCAAAGGCTGGGGCCGCTGGGACGTGCAGAGCACCGTGCAGGGGACGTATTACCACCACCGATCGGGCACGCTAGGCACGCCGATCGCCTGGAACACGGCGCTGCAATATCACTTCGGCCGTTACGCCTGGCCGGAGCTGGAGCTAAGCCCGGAGTGGTGGGCCAGCGGCTTGCGCAGCGGCAAGACCCAGATGGTGGTAACGCCGGGCGTGGTGATTGGCAAAATCCCGTTGGACGGCCGGCTGGGCTTGACCTTCGGCGCGGGCGAGGAGTTCGCCACGACGGCGGTGCAGTCGTTCCGCCGGCGGTTCGTCTTCACCCTCCGCCTGCCGTTTTGAGCGGGAAGCCGAGATTGCGGAGCAGGGCCAGGGCGTTGCCGGCGGTGGCCGGACCGGGATAGAGGCGATAGTCAAAGAGCACTTCGTCGGTCTCCAGTTGGCCGCCGCCCAGGTGGACGTTGGCCACAGCGGGGGCCAGGCCGGCCGCCAAGGCGGTAAGGGCGGGGTCATGCGTTGTGACCAGGCCGATCGCGCCGCGATCAAGGAACGCTTGGTACACGGCGGAGGCACCGGCGCGGCGATCTTCCGGATTGGTGCCGCGCAGCAACTCGTCCACGAGAATCAATGTGGGGCCTTGAGCGGCAATTTCGGCGAGCTGCTTGAGGCGCAGCACTTCGGCGGCGAAGCCTGACACGCCGTCGGACAGCGAGTCCTGGGTGGTCATGCAGGCGGCGACCGCCAACGGCGCCAGTGACAACCGCCGAGCCCGCACCGGAGCGCCGCACTGCGCCAACACCGCGCCCAGGCCCACCGCGCGCAGCCATGTACTCTTGCCCGCCATGTTGGGCCCGCTCAGTACCACAAGCTGCGGCCGCCGGCCGAGGCGGAAGTCGTTGCGCACGGCGCGGTCGGGCAGCAGCGGATGCCCCAGCCCTTCAGCCGCGAACACTGGTTCGCCTGGCGCCACGCTGGGAAACACGTCGGCGGGGTGCTCGAAGGC
>JBOGKW010000216.1:0-4932 GCA_050746205.1 Terriglobales bacterium
GCTCCAACTGCGAGCCCGGCAGAAAGGCTTTGATGCCGATGTCGCAGGCCAGCCCGCCCTTGATGCGGGAGACGACGTGGCCTTGGACGATGGTGTTTTGCTGGTGCGCCAGCTCCAAATCGTCCCACAGGCGCAGCCGCACCGCCCGTTCGTGGGAGAGCAGCACCCCGCGTTCCGGCTCCTCGCGCTCCACCACCACGTCAATGACGTCGCCGGGGCGCACCGTCAGCTGGCCCTCGGGGTTGGTGAGTTCGCGGAGGGGCACGATTCCTTCCGATTTGCGGCCGACATCCACGACGACCACATCGGCGGCGATTTTCAGCACCGTGCCTTTCAGGATCTCGCCTTCGGCGCCCTGGGTCTGTTGTTCGTAGGATTCGAGGAGTGTTTGGAAATCTTCCATGGGAGGGGAACGATGTTGGTCCGCGGGTGCAAGCGAACGGCGAACCGTGGCGAGGCTGTGTCTACGTTCCCGGGGATAGGCGGGACCGCTGGCGGTGGGACCAGAGACGGAAAGGGGAAGCGGAACGCTACGTAAGTTCCACTACGATTTCCAGCAGGGTCACGGGCGCGCGGCGACCGGAATACAGCGGGAGCGCAACCCCCATCATACGGGGCCCGGCGCGTGCGTGTCAACCAACGGTGCGATGGCGGCTCCCCGGGCGCTCGCTAGCGGGGGTGGCTATCGTCCCCGCCGGAAGAGGTCTGGCTGGGGTGTTTGGGGCGCTTGGTGGTGCGCCGCCGGGCCTGATCGCGACGCGGGGTGCGACCGTTGGCATTCGAAATGTCCAGGTGGCGCGGCGCGGGCGGCGGAGCCGCGGCCCGCGCCAGGGCGGCGCTCTGCGCCGAGCCGGTGACCTCGATGAAATTCCCCAGCGCGTCGAGTTGATGTCCCACGCCCGCCAGGTTGGCATTGAGCACGTCGCTGGCTTCGCGTCCCCCGTACCGGTCGACCGTGGCGGCGGCGTGCATCGCGACCTGATCCACCGCATCGGCGTCCCGATATAGGCGGAAAGCCTTGCCGACATCGAGCGGCGAAGCCGTGACCGCTAGGGTCAGGCCGGGCAAGGCTGCGCTGACGTTCCGTTCAATCGCCGCGACCTCCGCGCGATACTCCCGGCGGCCCTGGGAGTTAACGCGCAGGGTGCGGGCCGGAATCGCGTCCAGCGTCGTCTCCAGTCCTTGAATGGAAGCCAACAGCGCCTTGGCGGCGGGGGCCGCCGTGGCGGGGGCTGCGGTGGCGGGCGCCGTGGCAGCTGGGCTCGGGGGGTTTTGGCTGCCGGCGGCGATGCCAAACCCCGCGAACGCCAACAACGCCGCCGCCCTGCAGGCGGGTTGCGCCAGAGAAGGCCACTTCATTGCGGATACTCCTCCTTGGATTTTACCGTTCCCTGCCCACCGCCGCGCGCTAGGTGCCCGGAATTCCTGCCCCGTGCGCGCCGCCGCGCGGGCCGGCCCCGCCCTGCTTGCGGGAGGCCGCAGGTGGAATACGCTCCAGCCTGTGTCGGCGCGGGCTAAAGCCCGCGCCACGGTGGCGGCCCCGGCACACAGGCGAAGGCCGGCGCCACACGCCGGCCGGGCGAGCGGCGCCGGGCCGCAGCGTTACTGGGCCTGGCCGGCTACCCGGTCATACAGCGCCTCATAGCGGGGAATGATACTGCTGGCGCAGAAGTACTCCTCGGCGCGGTGGCGGCCGGCCTGGCCCATGGCGCGCAGGCGCTCGGGGTCGCGCAACAGTTGCAATGCCGCGGCGGCCATGGCGTCAATCTCGCCGATGGGAAACAGGCAGCCGGTGACGCCCTCTTCGACCAATTCGGGCACGCCACCCACCTGAGTGGCGATGGTGGGCACTTCATGTGCCATGCCCTCCAAAGCGGCCAGGCCGAAGGACTCCATTTCGCTGGGCAGCAACATCAGGTCGCTGATGCTCAACAGCGGATGAATGCCGTCTTGTTTGCCAACAAACGACACGCGATCGCCAATGCCCAGGCAGCGGGCGCGCCGTTCGGCCTGGATGCGATCCGGGCCGTCGCCCACCATCAGCAAGCGGGCCGGCATTTCCGCCGCTACCCGGGCGAAGACCTCGACGGCGTCCAGCACCCGCTTCACCGGGCGGAAGTTCGACAGGTGCACCAGCAGCGGCTCCTCGGGCTGGGCGTAGCGGGCACGCAGCGCTGGGTTGGGAAGGCGGTGATAGCGGTCGCAGTTGACGAAATTGGGGATGACCTCGATGGGCCGGCGCACCTCGAACTCGCGCTCCGTGGTGCCGCGTAAATACTCGGAAATGGCGGTGACGCCATCGCTGGCCTCTATGGAAAAGCGCGTGATCGGCAAATAGCTGTGGTCAGCGCCGACCAACGTAATGTCGGTGCCATGCAGCGTGGTGATGAAGGGCAGCCGCCGCGCGGCGGTCATCGCGCGCGCCAGAAAGGCGCTGACGGAGTGAGGGATGGCGTAGTGCACGTGCAGCAGGTCCAGGCGGGCGCTCTCCGCAACCTCCGCCATATGACTCGCCAGGGCGAGGGTATAGGGGGGGTAGTCGAATAAGGGGTAGGTTGAGACCTCGACCTCGTGGTAGAAGATGCGCGGCTGGTCGGTATTGAGGCGAATGGGCTGAGCGTAGCTGATGAAGTGGATCTCGTGGCCGCGCTCGGCCAGCTCGCGGCCCAGTTCCGTGGCGACGATGCCGCTGCCACCGTACGTGGGGTAGCAGGTGACGCCGATCCGCATGTCTTCAGGCTAGCAGGTCGCGGCAGCCCGCCGGTTCACCACTGGCACCTAGCGACGCCGGGGCTGAGCGGGAAGGTGGCGGAGGGTTGCGAGGCGGACGCCGGCGCGCGCCCAGGTCATCGCGAAGTTGCCGCCAAAAAGAGAAAGGCCGGCTCGCTTCCCCCCGGATGAGCCGGCCCCTCCTGACTATCGAGCGCGTAGTTTGACGCGAGCGATGAGACGCTTTGGGTTGGAGCACTTGGGCTGCCAAAGGCGGCGTCGCGCTTGTGGTCCTGCAACTTAAGGTGTTTAGCTCGCCGCCTATCCCGGGATCAACCACCGCGGCGTGGTCGGGCGTCACCTTTCGTTACGGTTCTCCCGCCGCCCGGGCTTTGCGCGGCCAGTGGCGCCACAAGAATGCCCCTAAGCAGAGGGCCAGAAGGACCAGCACGGCGGCATCGAAGTCATGGAAGGAGCCGGAGATCTGCCGCCAGTGTTCGCCGAGGCGGTAGCCGATATAGGCCAGCAGCCAGCACCACGGCAGCGAGCCGAGGAACGTATAGGCGTGGAACTTATCCAAACGCATGCGGGCGACGCCGGCGGGAAGGGCAATGAACGTCCGCGCTACGGGCAGCATCCGCGAAAAAAAGACCGTCGCCTCACCGTGACGGCGGAACCAGCGGTCGGCGAAGTCCAAGTCTTGGGGCCGCAGCCAGAGCCATTGGCCGTGCCGCTCCACCCACGGTCGGCCTCCGCGGGAGCCCACCCAATAGGCCACCGCCGAGCCTAGGTTTGAGCCCAGCGCGCCCACTACGGCGATGGCGGCGAGATTGAAGCGGCCCGTCCAGGCCAAGTAGCCGGAGAAGGGCAGGATGACCTCGGAGGGCAGCGGGATGCAAGCCGACTCGATGGCGACCAGCAGCAGGATGCCGCCGTAGCCGAGCGTGGAGATAACATGAATGACCGTTGCGGCCAGCAGGGCGGCGGCGCGGGAGCTGAAGCTGGGGGCGGCCGCAGCGACGAGAAACAGCGTCATTGCCCGGCGCTAGCGGTGGAGCCTTCGTCGAACTCGCTTGATTCCTGGGTGTAGCCGGGCATGGGCGTGTCGCCGGGACGCAGCTTCAGGCGAAGGGTCTCTCCGCCCTCGACCTGGTGCAGAATCACGAAGCGGTCGAACAATTCCGTGTAGACGCGGGTGACCAGGAAATGAGCGCCGGTGGCATCCTGCCGCCAGACTTGACCGGCGGCAATGGTGGATAAAGGCATAGCAATGCCTATCAGTTTAACCGACGCAGCCGTGCGGCGCCCCGGCCCTTCGGACAGGCGTAGCGCTAGCCGAGCCGTGTCTGCCTGGGCTGGTGGGCCGAAGCCAAGATCGGGACGGCGACGCGTTAGCGCCCCGCTGGCGCCATGGTGGCGGGCGCGGCCTGGCGCTGGCGCACCCACGCATAAACGCCGAAGAACAGTGCCGCGAAGAACAGGTCGCCCAGCAGCTCATTGGCGGCGAACGGCAGTCCCGCGGTGTAGCAGGCAGCCAAGCCGCTCAGGGTGTGCGGATAGAGGAGGCCCGAAAACCACACGCCGAAGTTGCTGATCAGGAAAAATGCCGCCGAGCCCCCGATCGTGGTCAGGGCCGTGCGCGTGGGGCGCACTCGGTGGCGCAGGCTCAGGCCCAAGGCTAGAAAGATGCCCCAGCCGGCCCAGGTGAAATATTGATCCACGGTGGGAGCGGCGTGATAAAGCAAGCCAGTCAGGACAAAATCGCTGGCCACGATCGCCGCCAATGGGAACCAGAGCTGCTTGATGGCCATCCAGGCGCCACAAAACAGGACCATGGCGCCGACCGCGGTGAAGTTCGGCCAATGCGGCGCAAAGCGCAGCGCGATCGCTCCCACGGCCAGAGCGAAGAAGCCGAGCGAGGCGGAGCCGGAACGGGAAACGCGAGCGGGGGACGAGGCTGGCACGGTCACGCCAAAAGAGTAACAGGAGCCGGGCCCGGCAACAAGGGAGAGAAAGGAGCAACTGCGCGTGCAGCTGACGCCGGCTCCCTGAGGACACGGCCGGCCTCCGTCGGCGGGCGGCGCCGAAGGGTTGTAGGCGGCGCTTTTACGGGGTGCGGGCAAAAATTCCCGGCCTGCATTCCGCGAGCGGGCCGCAAATGGAGGCTAAACCTTTGTGCCGCATGGCTTGACGCGCCCCGGCCGGTTTGGCCCTTGGCGTGTA
>JBOGKW010000217.1:0-4882 GCA_050746205.1 Terriglobales bacterium
GTCCTGCGGGGCGCTCGCGCTGTGCCTCGCCGTCGCCGGCTTCGCCACCGTACCCTTCGCTCGCGGCCAAGCGACGGCCGGCGTCCAGCCGCCGGCCATCAATCCCACGCCGCTTTCGCCGGCCAAGGCAGTCGGTGTGCATTTGGAGACCATCTACATCTCTCCCGACCCCAGCAGCGCCGTCGTGGGTGAAGTGCAGCCCGGCCAGGAGGTGGTCATCCTGCGCTTGGCCCATGGCTATGCCCAGGTGTTCGCCGGCCGCTCCGGCTGGATGCGCAACCAGGGCTTTGTGCTGCTGAGCGATCCGGCAGCGCCTGCGGTCCTGTTCGGCGCCGCCGACACGCTCCAGCAGCGGGCGGAGCAGTATAGCGGCGAAGAGAAGACCGCCAAAAATGCCGCCCGGCTGTACTACCAGGTCTACAACCAATTTCCCCAGAGCTTTCGCGCCGCCGAGGCTCTGTACCGCGCCGCCGAGATCACCTGGCAGCTCGACACCGCCGGCCTGCCCCCGAACAGCAACAACGAGGATTATCAATTGCCCAGCACGCGCCTGCTGCGCGAGGTCGTCGGCAAGTTCCCCAAGACGCAATGGGCGGCGCGGGCCGAATACCTTCATCTGCGCGAACAGATGACGTGCGGCGATTGGGTTACTCAGCCCAAATGCCTGGGCAAGGAGATCGGCCGGCTGCGAGGGTATTGGAAACGCTATCCGGACGGTCCGCTGGCCGCCGAGGCCGCCTTCGGCATCCTGTATCGCCAGGCCGCGGCCGTCCACATTTACAACCGCCCCGGCCCGCACCATGACTCCGGCAAGGCCCGCGACTACCGCCGAAAGGCCTTCAATTCCATCGCTGACCTGCAGCGGCGCTGGCCTCGCTCCGATTGGGCGGCCCGCGCCGCGCTGATTTCCTACGACCTCCGGCAACACATCGCCGTCGGCGTGCACCGCGAGACCCCCGCCGCCAGCCCGCAATGATTTTTGTCCCGGCTGAGACCCCGCGCGTCACCCCACTCGCCGCCACCGCCCCGTCGAGCGAGCTGAACGCCGCCCGCGCGATTGTGCCGGTGCTGGCGGCGCGGCTCGACTGGTCCGCCACGCTCCGTCGCCGGGTCGCCTATCTGCCGGACGGCCTGTGGCGCCAGGCCTGTGGCCTGAGTGTTCAAGCTGTTCGCGGCTATTACGGCGCCGACGTCCTGGTTGTCCCGGACTCCATTCGCCTGCCCTGAGGCCGCTTCCATGCACGCCACGGCCGCCGTCCTCGGCGTTATCCCCGCCCGGCTGAACTCCACTCGCCTGGCGCGCAAGGCGCTCGCCGATATCGCCGGGCGGCCCATGATCCAGCGCGTCTATGAAGGCGCCCGCGGGTGCCGCCGCCTGCGGGAGTTGTGGGTTGCCACCGACTCGGAGGACATCGCGATCGCCTGCCGCGCCGCCCAGATCCCGGTCCAGATGACGGCTGCCGGCCACACCTCCGGCACAAGCCGCATCGCCGAGGTGCTGCGCGCTCGCCCCGCCGACGCGGTGCTCAACATCCAGGGTGATGAGCCCATGGTACGCGCGGAAATGCTGGACGCCCTCCTCGACGCTCTCTTCACCGCCCCCGACGTTGAGGTCGCCACGCTTGCGACGGCGCTTGAGCCCGCCCATGCCGCCGACCCTGCCGCGGTGAAAGTGGTCTGTGACGGCCACGCCCGCGCCCTCTACTTTTCCCGCGCCCCGATCCCCTTCCCCGGCCACGGCCCGCCCGCCTACCGCAAGCATTTGGGCTATTACGCTTACTCGGCGCGGGCGCTGGCGGCCTTCGCGGCGTGGCCGGCGGGTCCGCTGGAGGCCGCCGAACAACTTGAGCAGTTGCGCTTCCTCGAAAACGGCTGGTCCATCGCCGTCGCCGGAACGCCTTACGACACGGTCGGCGTGGACACGGCCGAGGACTTGGCGCGGGTGCAGGCTCATTTCGCCAGCTGACGCACTGCGCAACCCAGCCCACGGCGGCCCGGCGTTATTCCCGCCAGGCGCCCAGCCACTGCCGCGTGGCGACCATCTGCGCGAGATGATAGGCGTTGTGGTCCACCACCAACAGGGCTTCCCGCATGAGCGTCTGGCCCTGCCCGTGGGGGATGGGCGCGGTCAGATCCCTGGCTGGATCCAGCACCAACCCCACCATCGCCTCCAAATCCGCGGCGAACGCGCGCAGGCTCTTCGTCCAGGCGCTGGCGCTCGGTGGCGCCGGCTTCGGGGGCCAATAGCCTTGCGGAAACGAGGGCGAGACGTGGCCGGCATCCCGGCAAAACTCCAAGATGTCGCACTGCGCGATGCGCAGGTGCTCGAGCAACTCCCACGGGCTGTGCGGCAGCCCCCGCGGCCGTTTCCCACGAAGCGCCTCCGGCACGCCGCGCAAAATCGCGCGCCAGCCCGCGTGCGCCTCGCCACCCCGCAGCGCGATCGCCAACTGCTCCCGCAACACCCGCTCGTCCATATCACCTCGCCTCTGCCTGCGCCATGGCCCGCCGGATTCCCCGGCGCTCGTGGAATCGCAAAGCCCCGTCCCCGCTATCATAAAGAACTCGGAAGCGTCTGCGGCCCGGTGGCCGTCTTGGTCTTCAAAACCAATGGCTCCCCCGCTCTTGCGGGGGGCGGTCGGTTCGACTCCGACCCGCTTCCGCCAGCCTGTCACCCGACGAACGAGCGTTGCCGGTCGGCGGGCGGCTCAGCCGCCTTATGTGGTGTTTGGCTCCGCCTTGCAGACCACCGGCGGGGCGCGAGGGGGACCGGCCGCTAGGGAGCGCGAGGCGAGCAGGGGTGGCGGCGCACAAGGCCCAGGGGACCGGATTGAAAGCAGGGGCCGCGCCCCGGGGGGAGCGGCGATGCGGACAGGCGATAGCCGCGAACGGGATCACCCGGGATCGGGCGATAGAGGAACTCATAGCCGAAGTGGTGAAGGCGGAAGGGGCCGATGGTCAGGCGGCGGCTGAGGCCCAGACGGTCGGGCCCAGTGGCCAGCTGTTCGAGATTGGCGCTGTAGCCCTGGGCGGGGTGGAGGCGGCTGTAGGTCATCTCCGCCGCGTTCAGCACCCGAAAGGTGTTCCGCACCGTCTGCCGGCGCTCCCAGTCATGGATACCCTGCCAGTGCGGCCGCAGCCAGCGCCCGTAGAGTCCCCATGCCCCCGCCACCGCTCCCGCCAGGCTAATGGCCAAGGCGCTACGCGCCAGCAGCGGCACGCCCGGCGCGCTGCGCCGCCGCTCCGGCTCCCGCAGCCGCGCCAGCGTCCCAAGCGCCAGCGCCACGCCCACCCAGGCTGTGACACCATAGGTGACCGCCCCCAGCGCACCCAGCAATCCCGCTAGCAGCGCCGCCCGCGCCCCCGGCCGTCGCGGCAGCGGCAGCAGCGGCGGCGCTTGCAGCAGATACTGACACCTGCCGCACCGGGCCGCCTGGGTGGAGACCAGCGCGCCGCAGACCGGGCACGCGACCTCGGCAACAAAGGCCGCCTTTGGTGGCGCGTTCGCGGGCCCTTTCAACTGCCCCAGCGTCCTCCTCCGCCCAGCCTGGGATGCCGCCGACGCGAGCGTGTGTTGCATCCGTTGCACCGCCGCTGGCTAAGACGCGGAGCGCCAGCGCGGCCATCGTCGGGCGCCGAAGCCAGGCCAGGGCGCTCGTGCGGCGACACCCCCTTCCCCGTTCGTTATACTGTCGGGTGCGAGACGCGACCCTACTTCATGGCGACGGCATTGGCCCGGAGGTGATCGCCGCGGCCCGTCAGGTGCTCGAGGCGGCGGGCGCCCAGCTCCGCTGGGCGGAGTTCGCCGTGGGCCAGGAGGCGCTCGATGCCGGCGGCGAATACCTGCCCGCGGCAGCCCTGGAAAGCATTGAGCACACCGGCGTCTGCCTCAAAGGCCCCATCACCACTCCTGTCGGCGGCGGCTTTCCCAGCGTCAATGTCGCCCTGCGCAAACGCCTGGACCTATACGCCAATCTCCGGCCGGTTTACAACTTGCCCCGTGTCAAGAGTCGCTTCAGCGGCGTGGACCTGGTGGTCGTGCGGGAAAACACCGAGGGGCTGTATAGCGGCATCGAGCACGAGGTCGTCCCCGGCGTGGTCGAAAGCCTCAAGATCGCCACCGAGAAGGGTTGCCGCCGCATCGCCCGTTTCGCCTTCGATTACGCGCGCAGCCACGGCCGCAAGCGCGTCCACGCCATCCATAAGGCCAACATCATGAAGCTCACCGATGGCCTGTTCCTACGCATGGCCCGGGAACAAGCAGCGGAATACCCGGAGATCGAGTACCTCGAAGCCATCGTGGACAACGCCTGCATGCAGTTGGTCATGAACCCGGCGCAGTTCGATGTCCTGGTGTTGGAAAACCTCTATGGCGACATCGTCAGCGACCTCTGCGCCGGCCTGGTCGGCGGCCTGGGCATGGTCGCTGGCGCCAACCTGGGCGAGAAGGCCGCCATCTTCGAGGCCGTGCACGGCTCCGCCCCCGACATCGCCGGCAAGGGCATCGCCAATCCCACCGCGGTCATGATCGCCGGCGTAATGATGCTGCGCCATGTGGGCCAAACCCAGGCCGCCGACCGCCTGCAAGCCGCCTTATTGGCGGTTTATGAGGCCGGCGACCGGCTCACCCGGGATGTCGGCGGAACCGCCACCACGGCGGATTTTACCCAAGCGGTGCTGGCCCGCCTGTAGCCTGGGAATCGCCCCCGGGAGGCGGGGAGTAAAATACAACTAAGGATGTTGCGGGGCGTAGCGCCTGCGCAAAGGCGTCCTCCGCGAACGGGTCGCAAGCCCGACTCGCGGGCTGGAGGAGGCAAGTACGTGGCTCGAATTCTTGGCAAAGTGAAGTGGTTCAACAACGTGAAGGGGTATGGGTTTATCG
>JBOGKW010000218.1:0-4806 GCA_050746205.1 Terriglobales bacterium
AGAATCGGCGCCGAATTTGGCGAGCACGGCGCGCGCCAATGTCAGCGCCACCATGGATTCGCCGACAACGGCGGCGGCGGGAACGACGCAGACGTCGCTGCGCTCATAGGCGGCCTTGACCGGCTCGTGGGCGGCGAAGGCCACCGAAGCCAGCGGGCGGCGGAGGGTGGAGATGGGCTTGAGGTAGCCACGCACGACGATCTCCTCGCCGTTGGTCATCCCGCCCTCCAGGCCGCCGGCGTGATTGCTGGGACGCGTGAAGCGGCGGGCCGCGGGGTCATAGTTGATGGGGTCCTGCACCTCGGAGCCAAAGGCGGTCGCCGCCCAGACGCCCGCGCCGATCTCGGCGGCTTTGACGGCTTGAATCGAAACCAGGGCGCGCACCAGCTCGGCGTCCAGCCGCTCGTCCCACTGGGCGCAGCTCCCCAGGCCGGGCGGAACGCCGTTGGCACGGATCTCGAAGATGCCGCCGACCGAATCGCCGGTGCGCAGGGCGCGGTCCACCTCGGCTTTCATCGCGGCTTCGGCCACCGGGTCGAGGGCCCCGAGCAGGACCTCGTCCTTGGCGGCGAGGGCCCGCAGCGCGTCCCAGGTGACGGGCGTGGCTGCGGGCAGGCGAGCGCCGCCGACCGCCAGGACGTGGCCCAGCACCTCGATGTCGAGGGCCCGCAGCAGCATCTTCGCCAGTGCGCCCACGGCCACGCGGGCGGCGGTTTCCCGGGCGCTGGCGCGCTCCAGCACATAGCGCGCGTCGGGCAGGTGGAACTTGATGGCGCCGGCCAAATCGGCATGGCCGGGCCGGGGACTGGCGACGGGGCGCGCCGCCTCGCCCGGCGGTTCGGCCACCGACAGGGCCTGCCGCCAGTTTTCCCAATCGCGGTTCTCCAAGCGCAGAGCGATGGGGGAACCGATGGCGTGGCCGGCGCGGACGCCGGCGAGGAAATGGGCGGCGTCGCGCTCGATGCGCATGCGGCCGCCGCGGCCATAGCCTTGCTGCCGGCGCCACAGTTCCCGGTCCAAAAAGGCGAAGTCCACGGGCAGGCCTGCGGGTAGGCCGCTGATGCAAGCAATCAGAGCCTCGCCATGCGACTCTCCGGCAGTGGAAAAGCGCAGCATCGGATTTTTTATTGTAGCCGGGGTGGCGCGACGTTACTGCGCCTCGCCCAGCACGCGGTCATACACGGCGCGCAGGGTCTGGCTGGCCAGGGAGATCTCGGCGGCTGGGCCGCCGGCATGGAGGCGGCGTTGCAACAGGCCGGCCAGCAGCCTGGGCAGGGCGGGGACGGCGGGGACGGCTAGATCCCGCGGCGGCTTGCCGGTCAGCAAGCGGACGGCATGATCGGCGGCGCGCAACACCGCCACCGCGCCCGCCAATTCGGCGCGGATGGTGGCGGGCAGGGGCAAGGTCTGGACGCGGTCGGCCAGCGTGCCGGCGGAAAACGATTCGGGCGCGGCCAGTTGGGCGGCGGCGGTAAGGAAATCGGCGTCGTAATAGCCGCCGGGCGGGCTTTTGAAGCCGCCGGCGTCGGTTTCCCGCTCCAGCCGGCGGCGCATGGAGGCCAGCGCCACGCGCGCGTCCGCGCCCGCGAAGCGATGGCCGATGCCCTGGCGAATGCCGGTGATTGCCGCATCGCAGAGGGCAGCATCGCCGGCCAGGGGGCGGGCCTTGAGATAGCTGGCCGCTTCCCACGCGCCGGCGCGGTGGGCGAAATAGGCTTGCAAGCCGGAGTCAGTATGGGTCAACTCGCCTTGCGTGCCCTCGGGCCGGAGGCGGGCATCCACGGGAAATACGGCGCCATCGCCGGTGTAGCTGGCGAGCAGGGCGATGACGCGGGCGGCGATGCGCGCGCCCGCAGGCTCTTGCCCCGCCGGGACGATGAACACCAGATCGGCGTCGGAGAGCAGGTCGAACTCGCCAAGGCCCAACCGCCCCAAGGCCAGGATGCCCAGCGGCGTGGCGGCGGCGCCGGACTCTGCTTGGGCGACGGCTAAGGCGGCGCTGACCGCGGCAGCGGCGCGTTGGCTCATCCGCTGGAGGGCGGCGGCGATGGGCCGGGGAGCGGCGATCTCCGCCGCCGCCTGGCGCCACACCGCGCTTTGGTAGGCCCGCCGGAGCTGCCGCGTGGCCTCCGCGCCTGACCCGGGCGAGCCGGCGTTGAGGAGGGCGGGCGGGGGCGGGGGTAGCAGAGCGGTTTGGCGCTCATCGGGCCAATCGTAGGGCTCGGCGAAAAGGCAAGCTTCGGCGGGGCGCAAGACCAGCGCTTCGGCAAGATAATCGCTCGCCTCCAACGCCGCCGCGAGCCGCTCGTGCGCGGCGGCGTCGAGCCCCTCCGCGGCCTGCGCGCCGTCGGGATCGCGCTGCGCCGACTCGAGCCAGTGCTGCCAGTGGCGGCGACCGCGCGGGCTGAGGCCGGGGGGAGGACCCTGGTTCAGGTGGGGGGCGGCCGGCTCCGGCGGCCGGAGGCGGAATCCTTCGGGCTCGGCGGGGGGCGAGGCCGGCTCTTCCCAAAGCGCGGCCACGGCCGCCATGGCCGTTTCCAGGCGGCGGCGCAAGGCGGCAACGGTCTCGGCGTCGGCCTCCGGCGAGAGCGGAATCTCCTCGCCACCGCGCTGGCCAGCTTGGCTGCGGGTGATGCCCCGGGCGAGGGCGCGGAGGGCGGCGGGATCGGCGGGCAGCCGATGCGTCTGCTCGCCGAAGCGCAGCTGCAACCGGTGCTCGACGTGGCGGAACAGCGTGTAGGCGCCGGCCAGGGTCTGCCAGGCAGCGCCACTGAGCCGGCCCTTGTCGTGCAGTCGCTGCAGGGCCTGGAGAGTATTGCCGACTTGCAACCAAGGCTCAGCGCCGCCATGGGCCCGCTGCAACATCTGGGCCAGGAACTCGATATCGCGAATGCCGCCGGGATCACGCTTCACGTCGCAGCCGGCGCCGATGCGGCCCTGCTCGGCACGCATGCGGGCACGCGCCTGGCGCGCGCCGGTCACTGCGGCGGGGACGGCGCGCGGCGGCGGGAAGACCAGCGGCGTGACGGCCGCAAGAAACTCCCGGCCCAGAGGCAGCGAGCCGGCACAAACGCGGGCCTTGATCAGCATCTGGCGCTCCCACTCCCGGGCCTGGCCGCGGTAATAGGCCAGGGCGGCGGCCAATGGCAGTGCGATCTCTCCCTCGCGGCCGCCGGGACGCAGGCGCAGGTCCACGCGATAGCAAATTCCTTCGGGCGTGGGCTCGGAGACGTAGGCGGTGAGGCGCTGCGCCATCTGCAGGAAAAACTCGCGATTGGCCGCGCCCTGGGCAGTATCCCCGGCAGCGCCGTAAACAAACATCAAGTCAATGTCGGAACTGTAGTTCAATTCGCCGCCACCGAGCTTGCCCAAAGCCAGGACCGTCATCCCGGTGACCTGGCGGCGCTCCGGACCGGCATGCAGCGGCGTGCCCAAGCGGGCCACGCCGTCGTTCCAGGCCCAGGCGTAGGCTTGCGCCAGGACGGCATCGGCCAGATGGGAGAGCTCGGCGGTGGTCTCGGCCAAGGAGGCCAAGCCCAGCGAATCCCGTAGCACGACGCGCAAATATTCCCGTCGTTTGAAGCGGGTCAGCGCCAGGGAGCGGGCCGGGCCGCGGGCGCCTCCGGCCAGGGCCGCCAGGTCGGCGGCGACCTCCTCAGGATGGCGCGGTCGGTCCTCGTGCCGCGCCCGCTCCAGCCAATCGGCGAGAGTGGGGTCTTGAATCAGGCTCTCGCCGAGGAAGCGGCTGTCGCTGAAGATGGCCAGCAAGGGGTGCAGTCGTTCCGGCTCACGGCGCAGGGCCTCGACGACCGCCGGAGCGGCGGCGAGAAAACGGTCGAGTCCCTGGGCCGCGCCGTCCGGATCGGCCACCCGCGCCAACAAGCCGGGCAAGAAGTCAGCGGCGGGCGGCCCCAATCGCGCCGCAAGCGCGTCGCTGCTGGCCGGAGTTGCCGGGATGGGGGGCACCGCTATTCAGTGTAGCGGCGGGCGGCGATCGCAGACGGCCGCGCCGAGCGGCCGGCTGGGGTGGTGCGCGACCGGCGCGGGCGGGCGGCCTAGTTGACCTGCAAGGTAAGCGCCGCTTGAGCGGCGATGGTGCCGCTGGCGGCCGTGATGGTGACGGTATAGGTTCCGGGTGGCGTTCCCCCGCTCGGTGCCACCGCCGCCGGGGGATCGGCAGGGCTGCCGCCGCCGCAGCCGGCCAGCAAGACTAGGCCGAGCAGACCCGCCGCCGCCCATCCCAGCCGCCGACGCCCGGTCGGGCGCTGCCGGCAGGCGGCCAGCATTAGCCACCCCAATGCGGCGGTGGCCAGTGCCAGCAGCCAGCCGCGCAGCGGCCCGGGCGGAGGGCCGGGCGCGATGGCACTATTGGCGGTGGTGGTGATGACCAGCGTGGCGTTGATCGCGCCTCCCCCAGCGGTGGCAGTGGCGGGAGTGAAGGAACAGGACGCCGCCGCCGGCAGGCCGGAGCAACTGAACGCGACCAGGCCGTTCAGGCCGCCGGAGGGGGTCACGGTGACCGCGGTTTGCCCGCTGCCGCCGGGCGAGACCGACACGGCCGTGGGCGTGTCGGAGACGGCCAGGGCGGCGGCGGCCACGACGATGGTGGTGGTGGCGGCTTGGGTTTCGTCGTCGGTACTGTCCACGCCTTGGACTGCGACTTGTTGCGTCCCGGCGGTGAGCGTGCCAGCGGCGATGGTGACCGTGGCGGCGTTATTGGGCGGATTCGGGGAAATCGAAGCGGGGCTGAGCGTGCAACCGGTGGCGGGCTGGATACAGGTCAGGGCGATCGAGGCATACCCGCCA
>JBOGKW010000219.1:0-4716 GCA_050746205.1 Terriglobales bacterium
TCCGGGACCCCAGCGACCCGAAATGGCGCGGCTGAGCCGCCCCGGTGGCGCCTCGCCGCGTCCCTTGCCATGATGCTCACCCTGGGCCTCGCCTGCTAGCCTGGGGGCTATGGATCTGAGCCCGGTCGTGATTTGGGTGCATAACCGCTTCGGCCTTTGGAACTGGCCGTCGGAAGCGACCGCCGAGCTGCGCCTGCAATTTCCCGCCCTCCAGTTCGTTGTTCCCGCCTCGGAGGCGGAACTGCTCGCGGTGCTCCCGCGGGCGCGGGTGCTGATCGCCGGGCCACTGCCCAGCGGCGCGCTCGCCCAGGCCACCAAGTTGCTCTGGGTACACTCCCCGGCGGCGGCGGTTCATCACCTGCTGACGCCGGAAGTGGTGGCAAGCCCGGTCCGGGTGACCAACGGACGCGAGATCCACGGCGGTCCGGTCGCTGAGCACGCCCTGGCGATGATGTTTGCCATCGCCCGCGGCCTGCCGGAGGCGGTGCGGGCACAGGCGCGCCACCATTGGGCCCAGGAGGACATCTGGTACGGTCCCTTGCAACCGGCCGAACTGAGCGGCGCGACCGCCGTGCTCATCGGCCTGGGCGCGATCGGCGGCGAGCTGGCCCGTCTGCTGAAGGCGGTGGGCATGACCGTGCTGGCGGTGCGCGCCCACCCTGAGCAGGGTGCCGGAGCCGCGGATGAAGTGCATGCGCCCGCCGCATTGGATGGTTTGCTGCCGCAGGCCGATTACGCCATCCTCGCCGTGCCCGTGACGGCGGAATCCCGGGCCCTACTGGATGCCCGCCGCTTGGCGTTGCTGCCGCCGCGGGCCTGCGTGGTGAACGTCGCCCGGGGCGTGCTGGTGGATCAAGACGCCCTGGCGGCGGCGCTCGTCGCCGGGCGCTTGCGCGCCGCGGCGCTGGACGTCTTCGCCCAGGAACCGCTGCCTGCGGATTCCCCGTTGTGGGACCTGCCCCAGGTGCTGATCGTGCCGCACCTGGGTTCCGCAACCGCGGGCATGTGGCCCCGGCAGGTTGAGCTGATCGCCGCCAATCTGCGCCGCCTCGCCGCCAGCCAGCCGCTGGTCGCCGAAGTCAACAAACAGCGCGGTTACTAACCGTTCGCGGCACCTTGGAGGCGCCCGGAGCGCTGGGGCCGTCCAAAATTGGGCGGCTGAGCCGCCTCCGAGCCATCCAGCAGGACTCCCGCACCCGGCCCGCGACGGTGGCGGTCAGCTTACACTGGCCAGGTGAGTTCTACTTTGGCTGAAATTCAGTCCGCGGAAGCGCAATCGCTGCTGTCCACCTATTCCCGTATTCCCCTGCTCCTGGAGCGCGGCAAGGGGTCGTACGTCTTCGCCGCGGATGGCCGCCGTTACTTGGATTTCATCACCGGCATCGGCGTCAACGCTCTCGGCTACAACCATCCCCGCATTACCCGTGTCATCCGGCAGCAGGCCGCGCGCCTGATCCATTGCTCCAACCTGTACTACCACGCCTACCAAGCGCCCTTGGCGCAGCGGCTGACGGCGCTGGCCGGCATGGAGCGGGCGTTCTTCACCAATAGTGGAACCGAGGCGCTGGAAGGGGCGCTCAAGCTGGCACGGCTGCACGGGCGCTCGCTGGCGGCCGAGAAAGTCGAGATCGTGGCTCTCGACAACTCATTCCACGGCCGCACCTTTGGCGCTCTGTCGGTCACCGGCCAGTCCAGGTACCGCTTGCCCTATGAACCCGCCCTGCCGGGGGTGCGTTTCATCCCAGTCAACGATCAAACCGCGCTGGCCGCTGCCATCGGCCCCCAAACCGCCGCCGTATTGCTGGAGCCCATCCAGGGCGAAGGCGGCGTGGTGCCGCTCGACGGCGCATTTCTCGCCGCCGCCGCCGACCACGCCCGCCGGCACCAGGCGGTGCTGATTTTGGACGAGATCCAGTGCGGCTTGGGCCGCACTGGACGCCCCTTTGCCTTCCAGTGGACGCCGGTGGCGCCCGACATTGTGGTCACCGCCAAGCCCATCGCCTGTGGGCTGCCTCTTGGCGTCATTTTGGCCCGCGGCGCCGTCGCCGCCGGGTTCACCCCGGGCATGCACGGGACCACCTTCGGCGGCGGCCCGTTGGTCTGCCGTGTCGCGCTGGAGTTCCTGGATATTTGGGACGAACAGAATTTGCTCACCAACGTCGCCGCTCGCGGCGCGGAATTAAGCGCCGGCCTGGAGGCGTTGAAGCGCAAACAGAAGGCGATCCAAGTGGTGCGCGGGCGGGGCCTGATGTGGGGCGTTGAGTTGGATCGGCCCGCCAAGCCCATTGTGGATGCGGCCCGCGAGTTGGGCCTTTTGGCCAACGCCACGCATGACACCGTCATCCGGCTGCTCCCGCCGTACAACATCACTTCGGCGCTGATAAATAAGGCGCTCCGCCTCCTCGCCCGCGCCTTCCGGGTCGCCGCCAAAGCCTAGGCAGAAAAAAAGAGGGGGGCCAAAACCGCGCCACCCCTCCAACGCATACAGTAGCGACAGAGGCGATTCGCTACACTTAGATTCGCGCCTCCGTTCAGGGTTGCCCGCAATTTGGGCCCGGGCCCGCAGGCGGCGGCCCAGCCTCATGCTACGCGCCAAAACCTTGCGTTCCTTGCGGTGGCTTGAGCATGGCTTCACCACCCGCGCGGCGGGCGATCTGCGCCAACCGGTCCGCCAGCGCCGCTTGCGCCAAGCGCTCCGCTCGGCCTCCGCCGCGCGCTGGCGGTGGGCAGAATTGGAACAGGTGCATGGCGCCGTCATCTGGCGTATTCCGGCTGACGCTGACGGCCAGGGCCGCTGCGTCGGCGACGGTTTGGTTACTGCGGCGCCGGGCTGGCTATTGACCATTCGCACCGCCGACTGTGTTCCCGTGCTGATCGCCGACCCCGAGCACCAAGTCGTAGCCGCAGTGCATGCAGGCTGGCGTGGAACGGTGCGGCGCGTGGTGGAAAAGGCCGTGGGCGAGATGCGGCGCCAGTTTGGCGTCCGGCCGCAGGCCCTGCGGGCCGCCATCGGGCCGAGCATCCGCGCCTGCTGTTACCAAGTCGGCAATGACGTAGTGGAAGCCTTCCGCGCTCAGTTCGCCTACGCGGAGGAATTGTGGCATCCAGCGGAGCCGGACCCGGTCGCCAGCCGCTATCCAATGCTGTTTATGACCGGGGCGCCGCCCGGCCATCCCTATGATCCGCGCTGGAATGCCGACCGGCCGGTCAGACTGGATTTGGCGGCCGCCAGCCGCCACCAGCTCCTCGCCGCCGGTGTACCGGCTGGGCAAATTGAGGTGTTGCCGCACTGCACCGCCTGTCATCCACGGCAGTTTTACTCGTTTCGGCGGGAAGGCGAGGCTGCAGGGCGCATGGCCGCCTTCATCGGCATTCGCGCGTCCCGCCATTGACGCGGCTCGAATCGATTCGGCGCATAAAGGGTTCCTTGCTAATCGGTCCACATCGGGTTTACACTTAGATCAATTCGGGCAGTAGAGTCCCCACCGGGCGCGGATTGACCTCCCCGCGCCCTTTTACTTTTAGGGCATGCTTGAAGTCATGCCCGGCTCCATTTCCCCTTTGGCTTCGCGTGCGCTCGGCATGGGCGAAGCCTCGTGGGCGGGCAAGGTCGCAGTGGCGTTGGGCCTGGCGCTTGGCACGTGGCTCATTGTCCTCGGCGTGTATTTTGCGCTTCTCGGTCCGCCTCTGCCCGGGCTGGTTCATCTCCCCTGGCTGGGCTGGCTGGTTCCCCACCTCGTCATCGGTAATTTTGCCGGCGCGTCATGGGGCCTGCTGTGGTTGGCGCTGGGCATCGCCTGGATCGCAATCGCCAACGTCTATCTCTTTCAGAACACGCCGGCGGCCTGGCGCGCGATGGTCATTTTGGCGCTGATCTGCTCCGCCTGTCTGGGTGGTCTGGACGTCATCGTCGCCGGCCAGATTCTGTTGCTCTGCGTGCCCAGCACGCGCCGCGCCCTGGCCGTGCGCCGCCTCCAGGCTGATTCCCGGGAATAGAACCGCCAGCAGCCGGCGGGCGATGGCGTCCCAGGCGTGCTCGCGCTGGGCGGCGGCCGCGTTGGCGGCCAAGCGGCGCCGCAGTTCGGGCGCGGTCGCCAGGCGCAGGATCGCGGCCGCCAACGCGGCGGCGTCGCGGGGCGGGACCAAAAGGCCGGTGATTTCGTGCCGAACCGCCGCAGGCAAGCCGCCGACGGTGGTGGCGATCACGGGCGTGGCGAAGGTCAGGGCCAGATGCGCCACGCCGCTCTGTGACGCTTCCCAGTAGGGCAGCACCAGGAAGTCCACCGCCCGTAACAGCCAGGGCACCTGCGGCGCAGGCACATAGTCCAGCTCCCACCGCAGCCAGGGGCCTAGGCCCAGTTGCCCCGCCTGCCGGCGCCAGGCCTGCGGATGGGCGTTGGCGGCGGGGAAGCCGGCGATCACCATCCACGGCCGTTGCGTCGGCGGAATCTCCGCCAGCGCCGTCAGCAGCGTGGGGATTCCCTTGTAGGCAGTCAGCGTGCCAAATAAGAGCCCCACCGGCGCCTTGGGTGGCAGCGCCCAGCGCCGCCGCCAACCCGGGTCGGGACCGGCCACATCCAGAAAAAGGCCCTCGTCCCCGTGCGGGATCACCACCGCCTTGCGCCTCGCCGCCGCCTCCACCTGCGCCGCAAGCGCGTCGGCGTGCACGAACACGGCATCCATGCGGGCCAGCATCCGCGACCGCCACCGGACGGC
>JBOGKW010000220.1:0-4704 GCA_050746205.1 Terriglobales bacterium
CACGTGCATCTTCGCCGCCGCCTGCTTCAGCCCCTCCTTCCGCGCCGCTGCCGCCAGCGCCTGGCCCTGCTGTGCCGCCAGTTTCGCCGCCGCCTGCTGGCGGTAGGCCTGCTCCACCTGAGCCTGAACCTGAGAGAACGGCTGCGGCGCGGCCGGCTTGATCGTGGTGACGCGAGCGAAGGCGTAGCCCGCCGGCACCTGCACCACCGGCGTGAGGTCGTGCAGGTTGGCGCCGAAGACGTCGCTTTCAAACTGCGGGTTGATGCCGATACCCGTGATCGGGTCGGTGGTGCTCACCGGCGGAATCGCGATATATTGCAGTCCCAACGCCGCCGCCACCTGCGCCAGGGGCTTGGCGGTCGCCTGCACCTGGGCCTGGTTGATGGCGTTCTGCGCCATCTGCGCCGCCTGCGCCTGCTGAATTTGGCTGACAATCTGGCCCTGCTCCTGCGTCAGCGGTTCGACGTGCGCCGCCTGGTGCGCCTCCACGCGCAGGATCTCCAAGCCGTAGGGCGTGGCGATGACGCTGCTGACCTGGCCCGCCGGCAGCGCGAACGCGGCCTTTTCCACCGCCGGATAGAGGCGGCCGGCGGTAACCCATCCGATCTCGCCGCCTTGCGAGGCCGTGGCGTCGTCCTGGGAGTGCTGCTTGGCGAGGGCGGCGAACTTGGCGCCGGACCGCAGTTGTTTCTCAATCTTGGCCGCCTGCTGTTGCGCCTGCGCCAACTGCGCCGCGCTGTCCCCGCTGGTTTTCAGCAAAATGTGCGCCAGTTGCACCCGCTCCGGAAACGTATACTGCGCCAGGTGCGCTTGGTAATACTGCCGCACCTGCGCCGCCGTCGGTTGCACCCGCGCGGCGAACTGGCCGAGGTTGGCCAGCACCAGTTCCAAGCCACGCCGTTCGGGCGCTTCATAGGTCGCCTGGTGCGCCTGATAGTACGCCTGCAGTTCCGCCGGTGTCGCCGTCACCTGGGAGCGGAGTTGCGAGGGGTCCAGCACGGCGTACTGGAACACGGCCTGATCGTTGTTGCGCAGGAACTCCGCCCGCACCTCGGCGGGGGTGACGCGGATCCCGTCGGTGACCAGGTCGCGCAGTTTGTTGATCAGCACCTGCGTCCGCACTTGCTGCTCGAACGCGGCGACGGTCATCTGCTGCGTCTGTTGAATGAAATCGGCGTATTCCGTCTCGCCGACAAACACCCCGTTGGGAAACAACTGCGGCAAGTTTTCCCGGATCAGGGTGGCGATGTCGCTTGAGCTGGCGCTCAGGCCATAGCGCCTTGCTTGGTCGCCGAGCGCATGGTGCATGATCAGGCTGTTCAGAATCTGCTGCCCGAAGTAGGGCAGATACTCGGCCGGCAACTGCTCCGTCTGCTCGATGCGGCTGATCGCGTTGGTCAACTCCGTGGTGCTGATCTGCCGTCCGTCCACCGTGGCCACCGCCGAGGAGTTGCCGCTGCCGATCGGCCCGCCACCGCCGCCGGCGATGCCGGGCACCAGGAACAGAACCATCGCGACGGAGATGATGACCAGGATGCCGCCGAGCATATAACGGGCCGCGGCGTCCTTGCGGCGAAAGAAATTCAGCATGGTGCAGGCTCAGCCCGGCGGCGACTCGCGCGCGGGCCCTAACTGGTCCGGGCCCGAATAGCGGCGGCGCGCCAGGCGGAAATCAAATCTCCAATTGGCCGGAAGCACAAGCCCGCCGGTTGTCTATAGTATACGGGCTGGACTTGGGCACGGGGCTGCGCCGGAGCGCCCGCGGAAGCGGGTCGCGGTCCGGCTGAGGCCGGCCGCTAGGGCTGCCGCGCGCGCGGCTGTCCGGCAGCAGTGTCGGCGCCCGGATGCACCCGTCCCTGATGCTGGCGGTCCCATTGCGTCACCCAGGCGTTGAACTTGGCCTGCTGCCGCGGGTCGAGCATGGCCCGCACGCGGGCCCGCTCCTGCGCTCGGATCGGCGCGAAGTCCAGCAGCTCCTGGGTAAACAGCGCCTGATACTGCGGCTGCAATTGTTGGTGGATTTGGCCCCAGTGCTGGCGCATATCCACCACGATGGCTCGGAACTGCCGCGCCTGTGCCGGCGTCAACTGCAAAAGCCGGGTCATATGGCGGACGTAACGGTCCTGCCGGGACATGGGCCGACGCACGTGCGGCGCCAGCCATAGCCCGCCGCCGCCGCCGGCAATCACGCCCAGCACAAACACCCCGATCAGGATCAGGGCACCACGGCCGCCCAGCCTGCGGGTGGCTGGCGCGGGGGGAGCCGAGGGCGGATCGGTCGGCAGCGTCGGCATGCGCACCCGTCAGTGCGACCCCAAGCCCAGCCAATCGGTCGGGCTCTGGGTCGCGAAATTGGCCGGCATTGAGCTGGCCACCGTGGTGGATGGCGCCAGGAGGCTCGGCGCGGACGGCATCGACGCCGCCGCCGGCGCCGCCGCCGCCCCTCCCAGCGCAAGCGTGCCGGCCAGCAAAAGTAGCGCCGTAATGGAAGCCAAATACGGCGCCAGCCGCCGGAGGCCCAGGCTCAGCGAACCGTCCCAGGCATCGCTCGATTGCCGCCGAATCGCCGCCCATACGGCGGCCATCGGCGGCGGTGGCGGCGGCGCCACCGTTCCGCTGCGCACCACGCCCCGGGCCCAATTCCGCAACTGGGCGTACTCCCGGCAGCCACGGCAAACGCGGAGATGCTCGGCGGCCTCTCCCAGGACGCCATCGGGCCCGGCGCTCATTTCCAAGGCTCCACGGCAGGCACGGCACTTCATGGCAATTTCCTCTTCGTCAGCTTCTGGTAGCTGGCTAGCATACGTTTCCGGGCACGGAACAGCCCTACCTTCACGGCGGACAGCCCCAGCCCCGTCACCGCGCAAATCTCCTCCAACGATAGATCCTGCAAGTCTTGCATGACCAGCAGCTGCCGGTCGCGCGGTTTCATGCCGGACAGCAGTTTGGCCGCCAAATCCCGGGACACCAGGCGCTCCAAGGCGTTAGGCCCGGAGGTGTCGGGCAGCTCCCATTCCCGCGTCTCCGCTGAGTCGAGCGCCGGCGGCTCCGCCGTGCGCGGCTGCCGCCGCTGCCGGCGCAGAAAATCGATCGTGTGATTGCTCGCCAGCCGGTACAGCCAGGGCCGGAAGGGCATCCCCGGTGTGAACGAACCGAGGGCAAAGTAGGCCTTGGCGAAAATCTCCTGCACCAGGTCCGGCACCACTTCCGGATAGCGGACCATGTTGGCCACTAAACGGGAGATCGGGCCCTGGTACCGAGCGTACAGGGACTCAAACGCCGCCCCATCGCCGGCTTGGATCCGCAGCACCAGCGGACCGTCCACATCCTCGGCCAGCGCTGCGGGCCGGGAAGCGCCAATCGCCGGATCGGCCGGGGAGTTTGCCACGGGTATGTCCAACGACCACGTTGAGGCCAGGGCCGACATCACCCTTTGCAACGCCGGTTGAGCGTCCAAAGTTACAGGCGGCCCCCGCCCACCCGGGGCAGCCTTGGGGAGATGGCCCCCACCGGCCCGCCCACCAACCGCACCACTGCGCCAACCCCGCCTGATGCCAATGTTACTATGGGCCTGGCCGGGGCTGCGGCCGGGCTGGGAATGGGCGCCTATAGCGTACAAATTGGACGGGTATACGATGGCCCGCTGGATCTGCTGCTGGACCTGATCCGCAAGCAGGATGTTGACATCTATGACATCCCCATCGCCCGCCTGACGGGCCAATATTTGGCCTACCTGGAGGGCCCCGACGGCATTCATGGCGGCATGGATGTGGAGGTCGCGGCGGAGTTCCTGCTCATGGCCGCCACCCTCATCCACATTAAGAGCAAGCTGCTGCTGCCCGCAACGCCCGCTCTGCCGGGCGAGGCTCCGGAAGAGGATCCCCGGCAGGAGCTCGTGGCCCGGCTGCTCGAATACGAGAAGTTTCAGCAAGCCGCGGCTATGCTGCGCGAGCGCCAATTGATCGAGGACGCGAGTTGGCGCCAGCCGGGGATCCGGGAGTTTCGCGGTGCAGAGGCCCCCGAGCCGGATTTGGCCGTTGGCATCTACGACCTGGCCCAGGCCTTTCAGCGCGTGCTGCGGCGGCTGGAGGAGCGGCCCACGCTGGAAATCGCCGGCGCCGAGGTGACCGTCGCCGAGATGGTAGCGCGGCTGGAAGCCTGGCTGGCGGCGTCGAATGGACCGCTGCGCCTGCAGGCCGTGCTGGGCCGCGCGGTGAATCGGCGGGCCCTGGTGGCCTGCTTTCTAGCCTTGCTGGAAATGGTCCGGCGCGGTGACGTGCAACTTCGGCAGGAGCGGGTGATGGGAGATATTTGGCTGCGTCGGGCGGCGCGCCAACCCGGGGAGGCGCGGGCGTGAACGCCCAAAACGACAGTCCCGGCGGGCTAGCCGGCTCGGGGGGCGCGGCGCCGGCCTCTTGCCAGCCCCCCGACGCGGAGCCGAGCGCCGACCTGGTCTCGGCGCTCGAAGCCATCATTTATGTGGCCGAGGCGCCGGCCACGTGCGAGCAGATGGCGGCCGCCCTGGGGGTTGCGCCCGCCGTGGTGGAGGGCGGCATTGCCCGCCTGCTCACCCACTATGCGGGCGATGGCCGCGGCATTGAGATCCGCAGCGTGGCCGGCGGCTACCGCATGGCAACCAAACCGCAGCACCATGAGGTCCTGCGCCGCTTCATCCAGTCCCTCCAGCCCCCCGACGCGGAGCCG
>JBOGKW010000221.1:0-4704 GCA_050746205.1 Terriglobales bacterium
CGCCAGCGCCGTGAGCTCCTCGCCGATCCCACCCACCTTCGCCCGACCGCCGCGAAGACAGAACGGCACGTCGGCGCCAAGGGACGCGGCCGCCGCGACATCTGTGAACCCCGCGTACCGGAGCGCCGCGGCGGCATCCGCCGAGCCGCCGCCCAGCCCCGCACCCAGCGGGATCCGCTTGTGCAGGTGCACGCCGATGGCGCCGCCCACACCCCAGGCTTGCCGCGCCAGCACCGCCGCGCGCACCGCCAAGTTGTCGGCCTCCGCCATCGCCGGCCAGCCAACGCCGGGCTCCGCCCGCACCCCCTCCAGGCGGACGCCGCGCCCGCGGCCAAAGCTCAGCCGAACCGTGTCCGCCAAGCTGATGGTCTGGAAGAGCGTGCGCAGTTCGTGAAAGCCATCCTCGCGCCGCCGCAAAATGCGCAAGCCAAGATTGATCTTCGCGTAGGCGCGGGTTTGCACCGTCTCCATAGGCCAGCCCCCGCTGGGCTTTCTATCCTACCCTGGTCTCAAGCGCCGTTCGAAAGGGCCCAGCTCGGTATGCGTGCCGCCTCGCGGCGCTTCCCGCGCGGCAGCCGGGGCGGTGGCCATAAGGGCGCGGAACGCGGGACCGGCGCCCTCGCTTCTGGGTTCCGGCCAGCTCCTCCGCGCCGGCCCGGCGCTCGACGCGCCGGGCTTCGGCGGTTATCTCGCGGGTTGCCGCGCGCTGGCGGAGCGCCCCCGCGGCGCTTGCCCGGCCAGCCCAGCCAGCGCCGCCAGCAGGGCCGCCTCTTGCTCCGGCAGCACCGTCCGGGAGTCCAGCAGGACCCGCCCTTGGTGAATGCGGCCGATGATCGGCGGTTCCGCCGCGCGCAGCGCCGCCTCCAAGGCGTCAGCAGGCCAGCCCTCCGGCGCCAGCGCCAGGGCGAAGGTGGGCAGCGTCTGCCCCGGCAGCGAACCGCCGCCGACGACGGACTCCGCCGTTACCACCTCGGCGCGCCAGGACGCATCCACGGCCGCCGCCCAGCGCCGCACGCGAGCCTCAAGGTCGGTGGCAAAGATCATGCGCATGGCCGGAATCTCCTCCCGGCGCCCCCGCGCATAGGCGCGCAGCGTGGCTTCCAAGGCGGCGTAACTGAGCCGGTCCACCCGCAGGGCGCGGAACAGCGGGTTGGCGCGCAGCCGCTCGAGGATGGCGCGTTCGCCGCTCAGCAGCCCGGCCTGCGGGCCGCCCAGCAGCTTGTCGCCGCTATAGGTCACCACCGCCACGCCGGCGGCCAGGCTCTCGCGGACCAGCGGTTCGCGCCGCAAGCCCGCCGCGGACACATCCAGCAAGCAGCCGCTGCCCAGATCCTCGGCCACCGGCAGCCCCGCCGCGCGGCCCAGCGCGCATAGATCCCCGAGCGAGGGCTGTTCGGTGAAGCCGCGCAGCTCGAAGTTGCTGCGGTGCACGCGCAGGATCAGCCGTGTGGCCGGGGTGATGGCGTTGCGGTAGTCGCCGATGCGGGTACGGTTCGTGGCCCCCACCTCAACCAGGCGGGCCCCCCCGCGGGACAGCACCTCGGGAATGCGGAACGAGCCGCCGATTTCGACCAGCTCGCCGCGACTGACCAGCACCTCGCCCGGCGTCCCTCCCGGCGCCTCCGCCGCCGCCAGCGTATTCACCACCAGCAGCACCGCGGCGGCGTTGTTGTTGACCACGAGGGTGCGCTCGGCGCCGGTCAGCTCACAGGCCAGCCGCTCGGCGTGGATGTCCCGGCGCCCGCGGCGGCCGGTGGCCAAGTCCAACTCCAAATTGGAGTAGCCCGCGGCCAACTCCGCCACCCGCGCCGCAGCCTCGGCGCTCAGCGGGGCGCGGCCCAAGTTGGTGTGCAGGACGGTGCCGGTGGCGTTGATGACCGGCCGCAGCGACCAGCGCAGCCGGGCCGCCGCCCGCTCCCGCAACTCCCCCTCCAGCGTGCGCCCGGGCGGGCATTCTTGCCCGCGCTCCTCCGCCTCGCGCCATTGTCGCCGCCGCGCTTCCAGCGCCTCCCGGATCACCGCCCGCGACCACTCCGGCCCCAGCTCCCGCCACTGCGCCGCCAGCGCCGGCGCGCGCAACAACTCGTCCACCGAGGGCAACTCCGGCGGCGGAGCCTTGGCCGGGCGTTGGGGTCGGACGCGAGGGGTTGGCATGCGCTGTCACCGCCCGCGGCGCCGCGGCCGGGATGCCGCCCGGTCCGCGCCGGGGATTAGGCCTTGACCGGTTCGGCGGCGGCTTCCTTCAGCTTTTCCGCTTGATCATTCGCCGCCAGCGCGTCAATCACTTCGTCCAGCCGCCCGTCCATCACTTCCCCCAGGCGATGCAGCGTCAGCCCGATGCGGTGGTCGGTGACGCGGTTTTGGGGGAAATTGTAGGTGCGGATCTTTTCGCTGCGGTCGCCGCTGCCCACCTGCGAGCGCCGCTCCGCGGCGATTTGTTCATGCTGTTTGCGCTGCTCAATCTCCAGCAAGCGGCTGCGTAGCACGCGCTCGGCTTTCGCCCGGTTTTTGATCTGCGACTTCTCGTCCTGGCAGGAGACGATCAGGCCGGTCGGCAGGTGGGTGATGCGCACCGCCGAATAGGTGGTGTTCACCGACTGCCCGCCGGGTCCGGAGGAGCAGAACGTGTCAATGCGAATGTCCTTAGGGTCTATCTTGACGTCCACTTCCTCCGCCTCCGGCAGCACCGCCACCGTCACCGTGGAGGTGTGCACCCTTCCCTGCTGCTCGGTCTGCGGCACGCGCTGAACGCGGTGCACCCCGCTCTCGAACTTCCAGCGACTGTAGGCGCCTTTGCCCTCGACGATGGCCACCACTTCCTTCAGCCCGTGCACGCCGCTTTCGCTGGCGGACAGGATCTCCACCCGCCACCGCCTCGCCTCTGCGTAGCGCGTGTACATGCGGAACATCTCCGCCGCGAACAAACTGGCCTCGTCCCCGCCCGTGCCCGCCCGCACCTCCAGCACCACGTTCTTCTCGTCGTTGGGGTCTTTCGGCAGGAGCAGCCGCTTCAGCTCCTCCTCCACCTCCGCCCGCCGCTTCTCCAAGGCGGCGATCTCCTCCGCCGCCAACTCTCGCCACTCGGCGTCGGCGCCGTGCAACGTTTGCTGGGTGTCGGCGATGGACTGGCTCAGCCGCCGGTGCTCGCGGTAGCGCTCCACCGTCTCGGCGAGGTCGGAATGGGCCTTGGCGACCTTGGGATAACGCGCCGGATCGGCGAGCAGCTCCGGGGAAGCCAATTGCCGGGTCAGCTCCTCGTACTGCGCCTCGATTTGGGCTAAACGGTCAAACATGGCTTCCACCGCCGCCGCGGCGGCTCTCTATGGATGCGGCGGGGGGCCCGGCGGATTCACTCACGCGATCACCAACTCCCCGCCCCCGGCCTGCTCCAGTTCCATGGTTTCCTCGAGCGCCCGGATGGCGCAGGCCAACTGGCTGTCGTCCGGCTCGCGGGTGGTAATGCGCTGCAGCCACAGCCCAGGCCGCGCCAGCAGCGCGAACAGCGAGCGCCCGTGGCGGGCGGAAAACCGGATGATCTCATACCCGCCGCCCACCAACAGCGGGAGCAGAGCTAGCCGGATCGCCAGCTTCACCCAAAATCCGTCCAGTGGGATGAACATGTACACCACGATGGCGAGCAGCAGAATCACCACCATGAAGCTGGTGCCGCAGCGGGGATGCAGCCGCCCGCAGGCGCGGGCGTTCTCCACCGTTACCGGGCGGCCCGCCTCATAGTTGAACACCACCTTGTGCTCGGCGCCGTGGTACTCATACACGCGGCGGATGTCCGGCAGCAGCGCCAGGGCGGCGATGAAGCCGACAAACAGCGCCAGCCGGATGACGCCGTCGGCCAGGTTGAACAGCAATTGGCCGCGAAACGCCGGCGACCACCGCTCCAGCCCCGTCGCCGCCAGCAGGGGCAGAAACTTGTAAAAGGCGATGAAGAACGCCACCGAAGCGGCGACGCTGGCGATCACCCCGGCCGAGTTCTCCTTTTTCGGAGCCACAGACGCGGCGGCGCCAGCGCCCGCGGTTACGGCTGGCGTGGTCGCGCCACGCGCCGGCGCCTCGGCTTCTTCTCCCAGCGCCGCTTGCCCGCTGAAGCGCAGCGCCCGCACGCCCAGCGCCATGGCCTGTCCCAAAATCGCCAAGCCGCGGAGCACCGGCCAGCGCCAGAAGCGGTGCTTTTCGCTGGGCCGCGTCCAGGCCTGCCGCGTCGTAGCCAGTTCGCCATCCGGCTGCCGCACCGCCACGGCGTAGGCGTGTGGCGAGCGCATCATGACGCCTTCAATGACCGCCTGCCCGCCGATCAGAAACTCGGCCTCGGCGGCTTGCAGCCACGCGTGTAACAACGCCTGCCGCCGCAGGAAGCGGCGCACGGTGCCGGAAACGGTGGGCGGGCGGCCGGGCATGGCGAGGCGCGGCGCCGCAGTAGTCTTAACGCCGCATTATCTTAGGCTTAAGAATAACAGAGGAGCCCGCCCCGCCTGCGCCAGGGCTAGTTGTAGCGCAGCCAGCGCATCAGCTCCGGCAGACTCGGCCGCTTGCCGGTCATCAGGATGCCAACGCGATACAGACGCGCGGTGACCTTCATGATCAGCCAAACCGCCAGCCCGCACAAAACCCAGGACAGCACGATCTGCCACAGCGGCGGGTTGGCGATGGGGATCCGCATCATCATCAACACGGGCGCGAAGAAGGGAA
>JBOGKW010000222.1:0-4666 GCA_050746205.1 Terriglobales bacterium
CCGCGATTGACGGCCCCGAACGCGGTGGTGCCCGCGGTGACATCTCCGGTGCCGATATAAAGGATGCGCGGGTTCGACGGCGCCACGGCGATGGCGCCAATGGAGGGCACGCCCGCCTGGTCAAAGATCGGCCGCCAGGTGGTGCCGGCGTCGGTCGTCTTCCAGCCGCCGCCTCCCGGCGTGCCCATGTAATAGACTCCCGGCTGGCCCGCCGCGCCCGCCACGGCCGAGACGCGTCCGCCGCGGAACGGCCCCACCAACCGCCAGCGCATGCCGGCGTAAAGCCTCGGGCTCGGCGTCCAGCCTTGGCCGGCGGGGCCGCCCTGCTGGCCCCGCAGCGGGACCAGCGCCAGCAGCGCGGCGAGGGTGACCGGTAAGGCGGAGCGGCGCATTGCCACTGCATTGTGGCACGGGCAGGCCCCGCCTGCCCCAACCTTGCCCCGCCGACCGTAGGACAGGCGTCCTCGCCTGTCTGCCGACGACGAGGCCGTCTCCGGGCCCGGCAGCCGAGACGGCTGCCCTACGGAGACGCGGCTGCCCCACGGAGGTGGCTGCCCTACGGAGGCGGCTGCCCTACGGAGGCGGACCGTAGGACAGGCGCCCCCGCCTGTCTGCCTTCGACGAGGCCGTCCCCGGGCCCGGCAGCCGAGACGGCTGCCCTACGACGGAGACGCGGCTGCCCCACGGAGGGCTGCCCTGCGGGAGCGGCCCGTAGGACAGGCGTCCCCGCCTGTCTGCCTTCGACGAGGCCAGCTGGCCGGCTGCGCCACACCGTCTTCGTTGTATGCTCTCCGGTTCGGGCTTTTCCCAGGAGGGCGTATGGCGCGGCGGATTTGGCTAGGCATGCTGGTGCTGGTGCTGGCGGTGGCGGCGGGGGCGCAGACCGCCTCCCCTAGGGGCGTCAGCCCCGCGTTATTCTCCGGCTTGAGTTTCCGCCTGATCGGCCCGTTTCGTGGCGGCCGGGCGCTGACCGCCGTCGGCGTGCCCGGCCATCCCAGCCTGTATTACTTCGGCGCGGTGGATGGTGGCGTATGGAAGACCACCGACGCCGGCAACACCTGGAAGCCGATCTTTGACGCCGAGCCCATCGCCTCGATCGGCGCCATCGCCGTCGCCCCGTCGGACCCCAACGTGATTTACGTCGGCACCGGCGAGGCGGACATGCGCTCCGACATCACCTACGGCGGCGGCATGTACAAATCCACCGACGGCGGCAAGACCTGGACCCACATCGGCCTCGGCGACAGCCGCCACATCGGCGCCGTCCTAGTTAATCCCCGCGATCCCGATATCGTGTTCGTTGCCGCCCTGGGCCATGCTTATGGCCCCAATCCGCAGCGTGGCGTGTTTCGTTCCACCGATGGCGGCCGCACCTGGCAAAAGGTGCTGTACAAGAACCCCAACGTGGGCGCCATTTCCCTGGCCCTGGACCCGCGCGACCCACGGGTCATCTACGCCGCCCTATGGCAAACGCGCCGCCCGCCCTGGAACGTGTATCCCCCCGCCAGCGGTCCGGGCAGCGGGCTCTACAAGTCCACGGATGGCGGCACGCACTGGACGCAATTGACCGCGGGCTTGCCGCCGCAGGTGGGCCGCATCGGCGTCGCCGTCGCCCCCAGCGACCCCAACCGCGTCTATGCCCTCGTGGACGCGGCTCACGGTGGCGTGTTCCGCTCCGACGATGCCGGCCGCCATTTCCGCCGGGTCGACGACGAGCCCCGCGTCTGGGGCCGGGGCTGGTACTTCGGCGGGATCACGGTGGACCCGGTAAACGCCGATATCCTTTATATCGCCAATACCTCGACCTACCGCTCCACCGACGGCGGCCGCAGCTTTACCGCCATCAAGGGCGCGCCCGGCGGCGATGACTATCACAGCGTGTGGGTCGCGCCCGACCACCCCGATCACATTATCCTGGCCAGCGACCAGGGCGTGGTCATCAGCCTCAATGACGGCCGCACCTGGAGCAGTTGGTACAACCAGCCCACCGCGCAGCTCTATCACGTCAGTGCCGACAACCGGTTTCCCTTCTGGGTCTATGGCGCGCAGCAAGACAGTGGCGCGATCTCGGTGGAAAGCCGCAGCAATCATGGCGTGATCAGCCAGCGCGATTGGGTGCCCATCGGCGCTGGCGGCGAGAGCGACATGGTGGTGCCCGATCCCCTGCATCCAGGGATTCTCTATGGCGGCAGCGTCAGCCGCTACAACACCGCCACAGGCGCCACCCAAATGGTCTCGCCCACGCTGGGCCTGGCCGGCGCCTTCCGCCATACCTGGACCCTGCCTTTGGTGTTTTCCCAGGCCGATCCGCATGACCTGTACTTTGGCAACCAGTATTTGTTCCGCACCGACAATGGCGGTCGCAGTTGGGCGCGCATCAGCCCGGATCTAACGCGCGCTGACCCGGGCACGCCCGCGAATCTCGGGCCGGTGGCGGCGCAAGACGTGCCTCCGGGCCAGGGTGCCCAGCGCGGCGTGATCTACGCCATCGCACCCTCGCCGCTCCGGCCGCGAGAGGTTTGGGTGGGCACCGACGACGGCTACATCCAGCTCACCCGCGACGGCGGTCGCACCTGGACGAACGTGACGCCCGCGGCGCTGACGCCGTGGAGCAAGGTGGGCATGATCGCGGCGTCCTATTTCGACGCCAACACTGCCTATGCCTCCGTGGACCGTCATCGGCTGGACGATTTCGCGCCGTATATCTATTGCACCCGCGATGGCGGCAAGACGTGGCAAGCCATCGCCCAGGGCATTCCTGAAGGCGCCTATGTCAACGCCATCCGCCAGGACCCCAAGCAGCCAGGCCTGCTGTTTGCCGGCACCGAGCTGGGCCTTTACGTCTCCTTCAACGACGGCGGCCACTGGCAACCGCTGCGGCTGAACATGCCCGTCGCCTCCGTGCGGGACATGGTGATCCGCCAGAATGATCTGGTGGTCGCCACCCATGGCCGCTCCATCTGGGTACTGGACGATATGACGCCGCTACGGCACATGGCGGCGGCGGCCCAGGCTGCGGCGCAGGGTGCGGCCTATCTGTTCCCGCCGGCGCCGGCGTTGCGCCTGCGGCCGGGCAGCGAGGAGGGCACGCCCCTGCCGCCGGAGACGCCGCAGGCGAAAAACCCGCCCAACGGCGCGATCATTGACTACTACCTGCCCGCCGCCGCGCAGGGGCCGGTGACGCTGGAGATTCTGGACGGCCAGGGCCATCTGGTCCGGCACTATACCAGCGCCGCTCATCCTCCGCGCCTGAATCCGCAAAAGCTGGATATCCCTGCCTATTGGCTGCACGCCCCCAAGGTCTTGTCGGCGGCGGCGGGCATGCACCGCTGGGTCTGGGACCTGCACTATCCCGCGCCGCCCTCGGCGGGTGGCGGCGGCTTTTTCGCCTTCTTCTTCGGCGGCGGTGGGCCGTGGGCGGTGCCCGGCGCATACACCGTCCGCCTCGGCTATGACGGCCAGACCTTCACCCGGCCCTTGCAGGTGACCATGGACCCGCGCGTGCACGTCAGCCTGGCCGCGTTGCAGGCCCAGTTGCATTTGGCCCAGGCCGTCAGCCGAGCGCAAACGGACGTGGCGGCGGCCCTCCGCCAGGCCCGCGGCTTGCAGGCGCGGCTGGCGAAAGCGCCGGGCCAAGCCGCGCTGGCGCGGCAGACCACGGCGCTGCTGGGAGGCTCGGCGCGGCTGGGTCCGGACTTCTCCGGCGAAGGCGGCCCGAGCCATGACTTCAGCAGCCTGCGCTATGTGAACGGCGCGCTGATGATGCTCAATCGCAGCATCGAGAGCGCCGATGCGGCGCCCACGCCGCAGGAACGGCTGGCTTGGGGCCGCGATCAGCGGAAGCTACAAACGGTCCTGGCCCGCTGGCGGCAGCTCCAGGCCGCCGATCTCGCCGCGTTGCGCCAGGCGCAGCCCGGCACCGGCCGGTAAACCCTCGGGCCTCGCGTCCCGCCTGTCGGCTTCCGCCGCCCGGCACCCGAGAGGGCTGCCCGGCGTGCGGCCGGCAGGAGCATTGGACCGGCGCCCTGCGGGTCCGCCACCGGCGCGGGGCCCCCGCGGGGAGTTCTAGCGGCGCGCTCACCCTTCGGTCAGCACCTGATCCAGCAGCTGGGACACTGCCCGCCGCGCTTCGTAGATGGAATGGCGGTGATCCGCCAGCCCAGCCAGATCGGTGTTGGCAAAAGCAATGCGGCCAAATGGCGCGCGCCGCAGAATCTCCCGCGGCGCCGGCTCGCCGCCGCGGCCAAAGAAAAACCCCGGCTGCGGGTTCACGTAGGCGTGGCCCCACCGGTTCAGCACAATGCCGGCGATGTCGCGCCTGGCGTCAAACCCGGCGCGGGCGAACATATCGGTGAACTGCTGGCGGACCTGGCGCTCATAGGCGCGGTAGGTGGTGGTCAGCAGTTGCAGCCGGCCGCGGTTGCCCTGCTCCTCGATGGGCAAGCCGGGTTGCGCGAACAGGCACTTCAGATTTAGCACCACCGGCGAATCCGGGCCGATCGTGCGGGAAGGCGCTCCCACCAGCGCTGTTTTGCAGACCTCGGTGTAGTCACCCAAGCCTTCGAACCAGCGGCAGCCGGATATGCCCAGCTTGTACAGGAACCGCCAGTTGCGGACCGCGACGTTGGCCATGAGGCAGGGCGAGCGGTAGAACTGGGCATAGGCG
>JBOGKW010000223.1:0-4629 GCA_050746205.1 Terriglobales bacterium
TTGGGCTGCGGGACGGGCTGGCGCAGTTGCTGGCCGAGCTGGCGCGGGTCGAGGGGCTGGACTGGGTGCGGACGCTGTATTTTTACCCCAACAAGATCACGCAGCGCCTGCTGGACACCATCGCCGCGCACCCACGGCTCTGCAAATACCTGGATATGCCGCTGCAGCACGCCAGCCCGGCGGTGCTGAAACGCATGCGGCGCGGCGGCGGTGGCGAAATCTTCCTGAAGTTGCTGGAACGTATCCGCCGCACCATCCCCGGCGTCCGCCTCCGCACGACCTTCATCGTGGGCTTTCCCGGCGAGACCGAGGCGGATTTCCAGTACCTGATGGACTTCGTCGCCGAGGCTCGCTTCGATTGGCTTGGCGTTTTTGGGTATTCCGATGAGGAAACCAGCCGCTCCCACGCCTTGCCGGACAAGGTGGACGCGCGCATTATCGCGCGGCGGCGGCGGCAGCTGATGGCGGCACAGCGCAAGATCTCCCGCCAGCTGCGGCGCCGGATGATCGGACAGCGGGTGGCGGTGATGGTCGAGGGGCCGGCGGAGGAAACCGATCTGCTTTGGCAGGGGCGGCTGGAGGGCCAGGCACCGGAGATTGACGGCAAGGTGTGGCTGAACGATTTCGGCGCGGACCCGCAAGGCGAGGCGCTGGCGCCGCCGGCGGTGGGCCGCCTGGCGCAGGTGGAGATCACCGGGGCCGACGATTATGATGTGATCGGCCGCGTGGTCCCGGCCGGCGCGCCTTAGGGCGGCTGAGCCGCAGCTCAGGGCTTCTCCGGGTTGGCCGCGGAGTAAGCCCGGGCCGCGTCCCGCGGTGAGCGGGCCGGAACCGCAACCGTCTCAATGGTGATGGCCGGCGCTAGCCGCTCGACATCGCCGGGCCGCACCTGCGCGCACTCCTTGGTGAGCACGTTGGCGGCGCCGCAGGCGGAGGCCAACCGCAGGCAGGCGGCGAAGTCCCAGCCGCGCGCCAACCCCACGGCGAAGCCGGCAACGGTGGCGTCGCCGCTACCCACGGAATTGACGCGCTCCAGGCGCGGGGCGCGCGCGCGATAGGCGGCCCCGCCGTCGGCGGCATAGAGGCCGTGTTCGCCGTCGCTGATCATGGGGCGGGCGATGCCTTGGGCCTGGATCTCGCGCAATGCGGCGGCGAAGTCGGCGGGGGCGGCGAGGCGGCGGCCAAGCAGTTGCTCGGCCTCGCGGCGGTTGGGCTTGACCACGTGGGGCAGCGGCCGCGGCATCTCGCCGACACCGGCGCCGTCGCCCGGCCGCAGCACGGCCCGCAGCCAGGCGCGGCTGGTATCCAGCAGCACCGGGCAGGCGGCGCCGCAGTCGGCGATCAGCAGGCGGTAAATCTCCGGCGGGCAGCCGGCCGGCACGCTGCCGGCCAGCACCACCGCTCGCGCCTGCGGCGCCAATTGCCGCAGCCGAGCGCGCAATTCGCCGATGGCCTCAGGCCCGACTTCGGCGCCAGGCTCGACGATCTCGGTTTCAGTGCCGTCGGCTTCCACCAGCACGAACGCGGTGCGGGTGGGAGCGGCCACGGCGACCGGCTCGGCAGTGATGCCTTCGCGCGCGATTTCCCGCAGCAGATAATCTCCGGTGTAGCCGCCGAAGAAGCCCAAGACGGTCACGGGCTCGCCCAGGGCCCGGATGACGCCAGCGCCGTTGATGGCCTTGCCGCCGGCGGAGGTGACCACCTCGAGGGCGGTCTGGTGGCCGCCCCGCTGCAAAGGCTCCAGGCGCAGATATTTATCCACCGCCGGGTTGAGGGAGACCGCGCAGATCACACTCCCTATTGTGCCCCGCCAGGATGGTGGCGAAAAGCGGGCGGAGTTACTAGGACGCGGCCTCTACGGGAGGCGACGTGCTGGCAGGAGGCTCCAGGCGAACCGCAACGACCACCGCATGGTGCGCCTCGGCCAACAGCTCCGTCAGCAGGGGCAACAGGTCATCTCTCCCCGTTTGCGCGGCCACGGCATTGCGGGCGACCAGCGCAAGCAGGGCCAACTCCTGGGCGTCCATCTCCGGCGTGTAGCCGAGCTGGGCGCGGTGCTCAGCATAGCGCTGCGCGGCGGAACTGGCGCGGATGGTGCGGTCGCCGCGCAGGCGCAGGGCCACATCACCCAACAACTGATAGGCATGGTCCCGGCGCAGGACCGGGGTCATGATCAGGGCAGCCAGGGAGGGCGTGGCGGCGATCTTTTCCAGCCAGGATTGAATGATGGCCTCCTGCTGTTGCAGCAGGGCGTCGGCAAATTCCGGGTGATACATGCTGGCCTATGCTTGGGCAACCTTTACTTCAGCCTAACACGCGGCCGGGAGCCGGCTGACGTCTGAGTTAGGGCTTGGCAATTCGCGGCAACTTGGAGACGCCCCGAGCGCCAGCGGGCGTCGGTTGCCGGCCGTCGAAGCCCAGCCGCAGCGATCCCGGGGTCCCCAAGGCGCAGCGGCGCGCCTTGGGGTGGGACCAGCGGGAGCGTCCAGAATAGGGCGGCCCAGCCGCTTCGGCTGTTTGTGCCGTGTGCTGGTTTCGGCCACAATGGCCGCTATGGTGAGGATCCAAGCGGGCGCCCGCGGACTCGCGTTGCCTTTCGCCCTGCCCGCGGGAGCGTTGGCATCCTACCGCGGGCAGGGTTTTGTCCAGCTTCACGGGGTGCTGGCGGACCGGGAACTGGCCGATGTGTCCGCGGCCATCGCGGCGCACGTAGCGGCGCGGCGGCGCGAACTGCCGCCGATGGCGGAGCGCTCCACCTACGACCGCGCGTTTGTTCAGGTGATGAACCTGTGGCGGAACAATGAGGTGGCCCGGACTCTCGTCTTTTCGCGGCGGCTGGCGGGCATCGCCGCGGGCCTATTGGAGGTGAACAGCGTGCGCTTGTACCACGATCAAGCGCTGTACAAGGAGCCGGGGGGCGGGGCAACCCCGTGGCACGCCGATCAATACTATTGGCCGTTGAGCAGCGACCGCTGCGTCACCGCCTGGATTCCGTTGCAGGCCACGCCGCTCGCCATGGGGCCGCTGGCCTTCAGCCCGGGGAGTCACCGGCTGCGGGCCGGGCGGGATTTGGCCATCGGCGACGAAAGCGAAGCCGCCATCGGGCGTGCGCTGGCTGACCGCCCGATGGTGGAGGCGCCGTTTGCCCCAGGCGATGTCAGTTTTCACAGCGGCTGGACCTTTCACCGCGCTGGGCCGAACACCAGCACGCAGCCGCGCCAGGTGATGACCATCATCTACATGGATGCGGAGATGCGCTTAGCGCCACCCACCAATGCCAACCAGGAGGCGGACCGCGCCACCTGGTGCCCCGGCATCGAGATCGGTGCTACCATCGCCTCACCCCTCAACCCCGTACTCTATCCATAGTCCTCGTCCTGCAGGTTGTTCGAACAGGAGGGTTGCCCGCCATGGCCGACTTTGCCTCCAGCCAACCGTTGCCCGCCGCCGGCGCCGCGCCACAATCGCCGCGCCGGATGTCCTCGGCCGCGCGCATTTTTGGCGCGTTTTACTCCCCCGCCGAGACGTTCCAGGACATCGCCCGGGCGCCGCACTTCGTTCTCTGCTGGGTAGTGATGGTGCTGGCCAGCATCTTCACCGGCTATACCGCGCTGCACCGCTTCGGCGCCTACGAGCTGGCGCAGCAGTTGCTGACGGCGAACCCGCGCACCCAGGCCATGCCGGCCGACCAGTTGCAAAAGCTTGTGACGGGAACCGCGCGGTTTCTGCCCTTGCAGCTTTATGCGATCACGCCGGTGGTCGTGATTGTTGTGTTGCTGGTTTTGGCGGCAATTTTCCTGGGAGCCGAAAACTTTCTCCTGGGGCAGCAGGTGAAGTACAAGGGCATGCTGGCGGCGGTCAGCCATGCGATGCTGCCGGTCACGCTCTACACCGTCGCCGGGGCGGTCGTCCTATGGCTGCGGGCGGACCCGAGCACGGCGCAGTTTCGAAACCTGCTGGGCTCGAACCCTGCATACTATCTCGACCCCTCCAGCCTCGGCCCGGTGCTGAACGCGCTGCTGCAGCGGCTCGACCTGTTCTCGTTTTGGGCCATCGGTTTGCTCGCGCTGGGCATGGTGAAGCTCGGCCAAAAGGTCAAATATGGCGGGGCGCTGGCGGTGGTGGCGGGGCTGTGGGTCCTGTACGTGCTGCTGTTTGTGGGTGTGGCGGCGCTGACGTAGAGGGCAGCGGGCCGGAACCGGTCGCGGCAACTTGGAGACGCCCCGAGCGCCTCAGGGGCGGTGAGCCGCTATCCGGCGATAGTCCTCGGGGGTATCCACGTTGATGAGGACGCCCGGATCGGCAACGGCGACGGCGAGCGTGCGGGCCGCCCATGGCCGGGCGACCTCCCGCGCGGTGGCGTCGGCTGGGGCGGCGGCGATAACGGCGAGGAAGGCGCGGCCGTAGAGCACCGGGTGGCCGTGGCAGCCGGCGTGCGCCGGCTTCAGGACGGCGGCCTCCTGCGCTGCCGCCAGCGCCGCGGCGAGCGCGGCCAAAGTCGTGGGGGCGAACATGGGCCGGTCCACTGGGACGACCACGGCGCCCGCCCAGCGTAGGTCGGCCAGCACCGCGGCGGCGGCGATTTGCAACGAGCTGAACTGCCCGCGTTCCGGTGCGGGGTTCTCTAGC
>JBOGKW010000224.1:0-4565 GCA_050746205.1 Terriglobales bacterium
CCAGCGATTCAGGGTCGTGGACAGACGGCTACCGCAGCACCTCGTCCACCTCGGTCAGCCACTCGGGGCGCTTGAGCAGTTCGCGGGGCTTGGGGCCGTCGGCGGGGCCGACGATGCCGTCGGCGTGCATCAGGTCAATCAGGTGGGCGGCGCGGCCATAGCCGATGCGCAAACGGCGTTGCAGCAGGGAAGTGCTGGCCTTGCCATATTCGAGGACCACGCGTACCGCGTCCTCGAACATGGGATCGTCCTGAGGCTCGCCGCCGCCCCCACCGGCGGCCTGGAAGTCGCCGCCCTCGCCGCCGGTGTCCTTGGCTTCCTCCGCCGGAGCGCGCAGGAACGCCTCCTCGAACTGCGGCGCTGCTTGCTGTGCCCAGAAAGTCACCACTCCGGCGATTTCCTTTTCGGTGACGAATGTTCCATGCACACGGTGCAGGCGGGAGGTGCCCGGCGGCAAAAAGAGCATGTCGCCTTTGCCCAGCAGGGACTCCGCGCCGTGGGCGTCCAAAATGGTCCGCGAGTCCACCTTGGTGGCGACGCGGAAGGAGACCCGGGCCGGGAAGTTGGCTTTGATCAGACCGGTGATGACGTCCACCGACGGGCGCTGCGTGGCGAGGATTAAATGAATGCCGACGGCGCGGGCCATCTGCGCCAGGCGGGTAATGGATTCCTCGACGTTCTTGCCATCCACCACCATCAGATCGGCCAGCTCGTCAATGATGATGACGATGTAGGGCAGGGGGCGGTTGTCGGGGTCCTCCTCCAGGTTGTCAAACAGCCCGGGTTCGCGGCCTTGGAAGAGCTGATTGAACTGGGCGATATTGCGCACGCCGCGCGCCGCCAAGACCTTCAGCCGGCGCTCCATCTCGCGCGTGGCGTTGCGCAGGGCGTTGGCGGCCAGCTTGGGCTCGGTGATGATGGGCGTGTATAGGTGCGGGATGCCGTCGTACAAGCCCAGCTCGAGGCGCTTGGGGTCCACGAGGATAAAGCGCACCTGGTCGGGAGTGGACTTATAGAGCAGGCTGACGATCATGCTGTTCAGCGCCACGCTTTTCCCGGCGCCGGTCGAGCCGGCGATCAGCAGGTGGGGCATGGCGGCCAGATCGGTGGTGATCATGCGGCCGTTGATGTCCTTGCCCAGGGCCAGGGTGAGTGGCGAAGGAGCGGCGTGGAACTCCCGCGATTGCACCACTTCGCGCAGGTAGATGGTCTCCCGCCGCCGGTTGGGCACTTCGATGCCGACGGTGCTCTTGCCCGGGATGCGCTCAATGTAAATGGACTCGGCCTCAAGCGCCAGGCAGAGGTCTTCATTGAGCGCGGTGATGCGGTTGTACTTGACGCCGGCTTCGGGCTTGAACTCGTAGGTGGTCACCACCGGTCCGGGATTGATCTGGGTCACTTGGCCGCGGACATCGAACTCCTCGCACTTGGCCTTCAGCGCGCCGGCCAGCTCGCGCAACTCCGCCTCGTCCACATGTTCGCCTTCGCCCGGTTCTTGCAGTAGGGTGGGGGAGGGGAGGCGGTACGGTCCCGCCGCCCGCGGTCTCGGCCGCATCGCCGCCCGCGGACGATCGGCCATGGGCGCCACCACGGCGTCATCCTCGGCAGTGGCCGCGAGGGGGGCGTCCTCCCAGGGCGGGGTGGTTACACGCACGGCCGGCATCGGCGCGGAGGCGGAAACCGGCAGGGAGGAGGCGTCCGACACATGGTCCGACACATGGTCCGACAGCTCCTGCCGCGCCCGGCTGGCGGCGCTGGACAAGACCGGCACGGGCCGCTCGCGGGCGGGGATAAATTGACTGTCTACGCGCGCTCGTTGCGCCATGGCGGCGGCCCGCTGGCTGGCGCGTTGCCGGCGGTGCTCCTGAGCGGTTTGTTGGCGGCGCCGCCACCAGGCCGCCAAGGCGCGGGCGGGCACCGTGACCGGGGCTAGGATCGGCCGCAACACGGGGTTCAGGCGCGGGCCCACGGCCTCGATCCACCAATCCTCGGCGGCGGCGAAGCTAAATGGGGTGCAGAGGAAGATGCCGGTAATGAGCGCGGTCAACGTCAGAATGGCCGCGCCGACGGTGCTAAACCCGGCAATGAGGACATCGGCGAGCAAGCCTCCGGCAAGGCCGGAAAGGGGCACGGCGGAGCGCCATAGCCCCGACGAGGGCAGTTCCGCCAGCGCCGCTCCGGTCGCCACCACGACGAGCAGCAGCCCGCCGGCCCGGCTGAGCGGTCCCGCCCAGCCGACATTGGCGGCGCGTTTGCCCGGCGGCTGCAGCTGAAACCACTGCCGCGCGGCGCCGGCCAGCCCGAGGGCGAACAGGAACGCCGCGATACCAAAACCTTGAAACAGGAGATCGGCGCCCCAGGCGCCTACCGGCCCCACCAAGTTCGCCGGCCGGGCCAACGCCGCGGCGGTGTCGGGCGAGGGATCCGTCGGGTGGTAGGAAACCAGCGCCAGGAACAGCAGACACGCTGCCGCCAGCAATAAGACGCCGATTAATTCGTTGAACCGGCGGTTCGCGGTCGGTCGCAAAGCCATCGTCCGCAAGCCGGAGAACCAGACTCCAGAGCGCCTTCAGTATATACCGGTCAGCCGGCGCCAAGGGGCTCCAGTTCGGCCCGATTAGGAGCCGGGGAGTCGCCGCCAGCCGCGCCAGGTGCGGCCGCCGGTGTTGCCCTGCTCCGGGTTGTCGGGGTATGTGGTGTCTGGCCGCGGTCCGGGCTTGGTTTTGGCGAGCACGTCGGCGACCAGCTGGGTCAGGGTGGTATTGAAACGGAAGCGGGTGTCATCGCCAATGGTGAAGGGCAGCGCGACGATGTCGCCGTTGGCGGCGATCGGGGTGAGGACTTTATGGATGACCAAGCCCTTTAGGTCCAGCCAGGTGGCCGGCACGCCGTATTTTTCCGCAAAGGCGGCGGCGGTCAGCAACTCGTCGGGATGCTCGAAAAACCACCGCGCGATCTTTTTTAGCGCCGGATGGGTCGTGAGGAAATTGTCGAGCGAAATCCAATCCATGCGTTCGTAGTCCATGTGTCCCGATCCCCGGTTGTCTTGGCCCTGCCGCGCGCCGTCGCCGCGCTCTCCGGACGCCACGCCCGACCTGGCCCTGCGTTCAGGTGCCGCCGGGGCGCCGACTTTGGCAAGCTTGCGCCTGCATACTTATTATGAACAATCCCGTGACACCCTCGCCCCTGGCCGCCATTCCTCAGTTCAGCCTGGCGCGGCAGACCGCTGCGCTGCGGCCGGCGCTGCGGCAGGCGATTGAGCGGGTGCTGGCCAGCGGCCGCTTCGCGCTGGGGGCCGAGACGGAGGCCTTGGAACAGGAGGCGGCGGCGGCGTTGGGCGTGCCGGAGGCGATCGCCTGCGCGAGCGGCACCGACGCCCTGCACCTGGCCCTGCGAGCCGCAGGCGTCGGCCCGGGCGCCGCCGTGCTGACCACGCCGTTCACCTTCTTCGCCACCGTGGAGGCCATATTGCTGACCGGCGCGGAGGTGGTCTTCGCCGATATCTCCGCCCGCGGTTTCGGCTTGGACCCGGCCCAGGTGGCGGCGGTGGTGCGCCGGCGCAAAGCAAGGCGGGCCCTGGCGCCCTTGGCGGCCATCCTGCCGGTGCACCTCTATGGCGGCATGGCGGACATGGCGCCGCTGCTGGCGGTCGCGCAAGCCGCCGGTCTGCCGGTGATAGAGGACGCCGCCCAAGCCTTCGGCGCACGCTCCGCGGTGGGAGCAGCCGGGGCGGTCGGCCTGGCCGGAGCGTTCAGCTTTTATCCCACCAAGAACCTGGGGGCGCTGGGCGAAGCCGGATTGGTCACCACCTCTGACCGCCGCTTCGCCGCCCGCGTTCGAGCCCTGCGCACCCACGGCAGCCCGCATCGTTACCGGCATGAACGACTGGGCTGGAATGCCCGCATGGACGAGCTGCAAGCGGCCATCCTGCGCGTCAAGTTGCCGCAGGTGGCGGCGTGGAACCGCCGCCGCCGCCAGATCGCAGCGCACTATGAGGCGGCGCTGGCGCCGCTGGCTGCGGGAGGCAAAATAGCGCTGCCGGAGCGGAGCGAGGGCCACGTGTTTCATCAGTACACGGTGCGGATTCCGTTCCTGCGCGATGAAGTGCGCGCGGCATTACAAGTGCAGGGCATTGGCACCGAAGTGTACTACCCGATTCCGGCGCACCGGCAACCGGTGATGGCGCGCCACGGCGCGGGGCGCCCGGGGGCCGCCGTGGCGGCGCCCGCACTGCCAGAGGCGGAGCGGGCCGCGGCCGAGGTCTTATCCCTGCCCATGTTCCCTGAACTCCGCGATGAGGAAGTGGCCTGCGTAGCGGCGGCGCTGCGCAGCGCGCTGGAGGGCTAGGCCAGCCTGATCGCGTGCCGTGCCGTGGCGCTGGGCCGGTGGGGCGGCCGCACCGCACGGGGGGTGAGCGGCGCAATTACCCCATTGCCTCATTACCTGATCGCCTTATTGCCTGGGCGGCTTCGGTCGCAGGGCGGCCAAAAGCTCCTCGGGGCCGAGGGTGTTGAGGACGCGGTCGGCTCCGATGCCGGCGCGGCGCGCGGTGGCGATGCCGTGGG
>JBOGKW010000225.1:0-4558 GCA_050746205.1 Terriglobales bacterium
GGGTCCACAAGCGTGAAGCCCATCGAGACGCCGCCGTCATCGTCGCCGATCAAACTCGTCAGCGGCTCTGCCAGCGTGCCACCAGACATCGGCGCGTAGACGCCGGAAATGATCTCCGGTTCCGCGTCCCACGAAAAGCCAATGTACATCGTCTCCTGCTGCGCGTCGGTTAGCGGAATCTCATTGACCCACGCCTGCGCGGCACCTCCGGGACCTTCCGCCCCGCACGTCGTCATGTAGGCGAGCGTCGCCGCCCCGCCCGAGAGGCTGCCCAGACAGGGCAGAATGGAATCCCCCGCAGCGCCCTGAGTCATCGAAGGATCGTTGATCGTCGGCAGGAAGTTGAAATCGAGGCCGTCCCAGGTCAGCGACGCCTGGGTGAACTCGCCCGTCGTATTGTCGTAGACGAACGAGCTGGAGTCGAGGAACGCGGGGCCGCTGGGCCCGGTCACCCCGACCATGGTGTAATTCGTAATCGTGTCGGCGGCGAGTCGCGGGGCCACCGCCAGGGACAGCGCCAGCAGTGGGAGCAAGGCAAGGTAGCGTGGCATAGAGTCCTCCAGGGCCGTGGCGAAGACCAGCGTCAGGCCCGTCGCGAGCCGCGCGCCAGGAAAGTGTGGAAATCGCCTGTCATTGCATTTGCCGGTCTTCGCAGCCGCCAAGATGGCGGAGATGGACGATGGTCGCCTCGGTAGCAGCAATCCACGGGCCATGCGGCGGAAATTGAACCCGAAGGGGTTACCCGCGCACGGGGGCTCCGCTGGCACCGGCGGCTGCGCATAAGCGGCAAAAAAAAGGAATTGAGTGGCGGCTACAGGCGGCGGCCCACTGGCGCACGATGACGCCCCGAAACCGCTTGCCGACGACCGCGCCGATGGATGTTTTCATGGCCCGGCTCTCCCCCCTGGCGGCTGGGCCGCCGCCCGGGGCCAGCAAGCGTTGGCAACGTTGCCAAATCGCGCGGCCCGGCCCGGACCCGCCGGCCGGGGCGCCCGCGCTTGGCGCGTCCACGTTGACAGGTTTGGTACCGGCTTGTTAGGATGGGAGAGTTTCACGCGATAGAACGGCGGGAGTGGCATGTCCGGTCCCGCCCGACTTGACCAGCCAGCCAGCGCCGCCCTCGGGGCGCAGCGCTGGGAGCGTGAAGCGCCTGCTAGTCCCGCGCGGTGCTCGCAAGAGCGTTTTGGGCGGGGCCGTTGCTTGACGACGGGGTGGGCGGCGCCCTCCGATACGGAGCCGGTCCAGGCGGTGTTTCGGCCCCGGCGCAACGTCGGAAGGCGATCCTTCGGGATTTGGAGATCCATTGGGTTGGGTTCAGGCGCCCGCGCGCCCCCGTTGGCCTTGTGCCTGCGGTGGGTGAGGGCGCTCGTGGCGCGTGCCGCGGCGGAGGGAACGGTTTGCCGACATTTAGCCAATTGGTCCGCAAGGGGCGCGTCAAGGCCCGCTATAAGACCGCCTCGCCGGCCTTGCAGCAGTCGCCGCAGAAGCGCGGCGTCTGCACCCGCGTCTACACGCAAACGCCCAAGAAGCCGAACTCCGCGCTGCGCAAGGTCGCCCGTGTGCGGCTGACCAACGGCATCGAGGTCACCACCTACATCCCCGGCATTGGCCACAACCTGCAGGAGCACTCCATCGTGCTGATCCGCGGCGGCCGCGTCAAGGACCTGCCCGGCGTTCGCTACCACGTGGTGCGCGGGGCGATGGATGCCGTCGGCGTGGCCAACCGCAAGCAGGCGCGCTCGAAGTACGGCGCCAAGCGGCCCAAGGCCTAGGCGGCAGAAACCAGGAGCGACACTCACATGCCACGCAAAGGCCACATCGCCAAACGCGAGCCGCTGCCCGATCCCATCCACGGCTCGACGCTGGTCAACCAGTTCATTAACTCCATGATGTGGGACGGCAAAAAGAGCCGCGCCCAGCAGATCTTCTATTCCGCCCTGCAGCAGGTGGGAGAAAAAGGCGGCGACGAGGCCCTGAAGATTTTCAAAAAGGCCGTCGAGAACGTCAAGCCGGCCGTCGAGGTCAAAAGCCGCCGCGTCGGCGGCGCCAACTACCAGGTGCCGGTAGAGGTCAATGGCGTCCGCCGCAACAGCCTGGCGGTGCGCTGGCTGATCAGCTATGCCCGCCAGCGCGGCGAAAAAGGCATGACCGACAAGCTGGCCAACGAGATCCTGGATGCCGCCAACAACCGCGGCGGCGCCGTGAAGAAGAAAGAGGACGTGCACCGGATGGCGGAGGCCAACCGCGCCTTCGCGCATTACCGCTGGTAGTCGCCCGCGCAGAGTTTCCCCATGCCCCGAGCCGTACCTCTAGAACGGACCCGCAACATCGGCATCATGGCCCACATTGATGCCGGCAAGACCACCACGACGGAGCGGATCCTGTTTTACACCGGCATCACCCACCGCATCGGCGAGGTGCACGAAGGCACCGCCACCATGGACTGGATGGCGCAGGAGCAGGAACGCGGCATCACCATCACCAGCGCCGCCACCACCTGCTTCTGGCGCGAGGCCCGGATCAACATCATTGATACCCCCGGCCATGTGGACTTCACCGCCGAGGTGGAGCGCTCGCTGCGCGTGCTGGACGGCGCGGTAGCGGTCTTCGACGGCGTGCACGGGGTCGAGCCGCAGTCGGAGACGGTCTGGCGGCAGGCGGACAAATACGGCGTCCCGCGCATCTGCTTTGTCAACAAAATGGACCGCATGGGCGCCGACTTCGACCATGCCGTCGGCACCATTCGCACCCGCCTGCACGCGCCGGCGGTGCCCGTCCAGCTGCCGCTGGGCGCCGAGGACGGCTTCCGCGGCGTCATTGACCTGCTCGAGATGAAGGCCATCGTCTATAAGGATGAGACCCTGGGCGCCGATTACCAGGAGCAGGAGATCCCCGCCGAACTGGAGTCCCGGGCCCGCGCCTATCACGACCAGATGCGGGAGAAGATCGTCGAAAACGACGACACCCTGCTGCACAAGTACATGGAAGGCGAGGAGATCACCGCCGCCGAGCTGCGCGCCAGCCTGCGCCGCTCGGTGATGGCCATGCGTTTGTTCCCGGTGCTCTGCGGCTCGGCCTTCAAGAACAAGGGCGTGCAGCCGCTGCTCGATGCCGTGCTGGCCTACCTGCCCAGCCCGCCGGACATTCCCCCCGTCAAGGGCGTGGACGACCGCGGCCAGCCGGTGGAGCGGCCGGCCAGCGACGATGCCCCCTTCTCCGCCTTGGTCTTCAAGATCATGACCGACCCGTTCGTCGGCCAGCTGGCCTTCGTGCGCATTTACTCCGGCCATCTGGACTCCGGCCAGAACGTCTGGAACTCCACCAAGCAGCGGCGCGAGCGCATCGGCCGCCTGCTGAAGATGCACGCCAACAAGCGGGAGGAGATCCAGGCCGTCTACGCCGGCGACATCGCCGCTTGCGTGGGGCTGAAGAACGTCACTACCGGCGACACCATCTGCGACGAAAAGCGCCCCATCGTGCTGGAGTCCATCGAGTTCCCGACGCCGGTCATCGCCGTCGCCGTCGAGCCCAAGACCAAGAGCGACCAGGAAAAAATGTCCGTGGCGCTGAACAAGCTGGCGCAGGAGGATCCCACCTTCCGCGTCCAGACCGACCAGGAGACTGGACAAACCATCATCAGCGGCATGGGCGAGCTCCACCTGGAGATCATCGTGGACCGGATGATGCGCGAGTTCGGCGTGCAGGCCAATGTAGGCAAGCCGCAGGTCGCCTACCGCGAGACCATTCGCCGCAAAGCCGACGCCGAGGGCAAATACATCCGCCAGACCGGCGGCCGGGGCCAGTACGGCCACGTCAAGATCACCATCGAGCCGGGCGAGCCGGGCACCGGCTACGTCTTTGAGAACGAGGTCGTCGGCGGGACCGTGCCCAAGGACTACATCCCCGCCATCGAAAAGGGCATCGGCGAGGCCATGGAGGGCGGCGTGCTGGCCGGCTATCCCATGAAGGATATCCGCGTCAGCCTGTACGACGGCAGCTTCCACGAGGTGGACTCCAGCGAAATGGCCTTCAAGATCGCCGCCTCGATGGCCTTCAAGGAAGCCGCCCGACGCGCCCAGCCGGTGCTACTGGAGCCGGTGATGAAGGTTGAGGTGGTCGTTCCCGAGGAGTACATGGGCGACATCATCGGCGACCTGAACAGCCGCCGCGGCCGCATCGAGGGCATGGAGCCGCGCGGCGGCAGCCAGGTCATCCGCTCCATGGTGCCGCTCAGCGATATGTTCGGCTACGCCACCGAGATGCGTTCCCGCACTCAGGGCCGCGCCAGCTTCAGCATGCACTTCGCGCGTTACGAGGAGGCGCCCAAGAGCGTGGCCGAGGAGGTCATGGCGCGGGTGCAAGGCAAGGCGGCCCGGTAGCCGCCGCTACGGATTCGGTTAGTCCAGCTTGGATGGAGCGACGGAGACGATATGGCGAAAGAGAAATTTGACCGCAGCAAGCCGCACGTAAACGTGGGGACGATCGGGCACATTGATCATGGGAAGACGACGCTGACGGCGGCGATCACGAAGGTGCTGGCGAAGCGGGACGGGAAGAA
>JBOGKW010000226.1:0-4536 GCA_050746205.1 Terriglobales bacterium
CCCCCAGCCGCACCCGACGAGGGGCCGCTGGCGCCGGAAGCGCGGAGGCGTCGGCGTTTTCCGGCCGGCCAAAGGCGCCCACGCGCGCCGTTCTCGCCGGAGTGGGATCGCCCGGCGCCGGCGCCGCGGCGGCGAAGGCGCCCATCCGCACCGCTGCGATCCGCGCCGGTTGTGGTGGGCGGGGATCGGGGTTCAGCGGCAGCCCGCGCATCACTACGCCCGGCGCCGTCACCGGATCGGGCGCCGTCGGTGGCTGGGCGACGAAGACCGGCGCACTGACCACGGCACGCCGCTCGGCTGGCGCTGGCCGTTGCGGCGGCCGTCGTGGCGCGGCTGCGGCCAGAAGCTGTCGCGGTCTTCGCTCCGGCGTTTCCCGGGGCATCGCTAGGCGCGTTTCCATCTCCGGCGGCGGGGCCGGCTCCGCCAGCCAAGTCACGTCAAACACCCTCGTGGCCAGCGCCGGGTGGATCCGCCGCCCAGCGCCCAAACTCCAGGAAAGGACCAGCCACAACCCCACCTGTAATGCCACGCTGAGCTCGAAGCTGTTTCGCCGCTGCTGCCTTTGCGCCGCGTCTGGCGCCAGCAACTGAAAGCATGGCACCCTCCCACCGGCCGCGGGCGTGGGCCAGGCGCCGTCGCCCGGATCGGCGCGGGGTTGAGCTGCCGGCATCACCTCGCCCCAACGGATGCCGCTGCTCCGGCTCAGGTTGACCCTCGGCCGCGATCCCTGCGCGTTCACTGTCCCCCACGACCAACGACCTACCCCCAAGGTCGGCAAGCCAAAAGCCGACATCTACCGGTGCATCCGGCTCTGCCCGTGGCGGCGTCCAAGGCCGCATGGCATCGGCTCCGCTTCCAGCGCGGCAACTGCCACCCGTTGTGCGCGCCAGGGCGTGGGCCCCGCTGGCCGCTTGTTGCCGCGCGCGCCACCCGCTGCTCTGGCGAGGGCTGACGCTGGGCCTCCTCGCCTTGCTCTTGCTCTCTGCGGCGTGCGCGCAAGCCGGCTATCAGCCCTGCCTCGGCTGCGCCGAGCACGAAGAGCTCCGCCACAGTTGGCATCGGCCGTTCATTGTGGAGTTGGCCACGGAGAGCGTTCTGATCGCGAGCCATTTCGCCGTCGAGGTCCGGGCGCGCCGGGACGGGCTCTGTGAATCCAACATTCTCTTGCGCGGCCCTGCCTTGCCCGGGGGCTGCCATCCGTTTTCCCTGTCTCGCGCCCTGCTCGTTGCCACCCCCCTGGAGTTGTTGGTTTTCACCAGCCCCGCTTGGGCCTTGGCCCGTGCCGGCCACCCCAAATGGGCACTGATGCTCGAAGCCGCGCCCATGACCCTGCACGCCTTGGCCATCGGCAACACCTTGGCCGCCATCCATAGTCACCAACGTGAGCAGGCGCTCTTTCACTGACGGGGGCATGAACGGCGGGCCCCGGCCCCGATTCCCCATCGGCCGCCCCCAGTCGCCGCGGTCTCCGCGCGTCTCCCGGCGCCGCGCCTCCGGCCGGGCCGCCCTCGGCGCGGCCTTGGCCGCCGCTTTCTGCCTGGCGGTGCTCGCCGGCTGTGGCTCCGATGCGCCGCCGGATCCCATCATCACGGTCACGCCGGCAATGGCCCGAGTGCAAGCCGATATCGGCGTCCAAGCCTTCGTCGCCACCGTTCAAAACGATCCCAACCCCGGCGTGGTGTGGCGGGTCAACGGCCTCGTGGGCGGCTCCTCAGCAGACGGGACCATCTCGCCGAAGGGCGTCTATAGCGCCCCCGCGACGGTGCCGGCGCAGAACCCCGTGACCGTCACCGCCGTGAGCATGGACAACCCCACCGTCACGGCCGACGCCACGGTCACGATCACGCCGCCGGTCAGCGTCATCGTCACGCCGGCCACGGCCACGGTGCCGCTCAAAAGCCAAGCCCAGTTCACCGCCCTGGTGCAAAATGCCACCAACACCGGCGTCACCTGGGCGGTGAACGGCGTCACCGGCGGCGCCGCTGCGACCGGCACCATCTCCACCGGCGGCCTTTATAGCGCGCCGCAGGTCTATCCGGGTCTCGCGCAGATCACCATCACCGCGACTAGCGTTGCGGACCGCAAGCAATCGGGCGCGGCCACGGTGGTCCTGGCCAACACCGTCGCGGTCACCGTGGCCCCCGCCCAGGTCAATCTGCAGCTGGGGGGCACGCAAGCCTTCGCTGCCACGGTCACCGGCACCGCCAACGGCGCGGTGGTATGGAGCGTGGACGGGCTGCAAGGCGGCGATGGCGCCGTGGGCGTCATCAGCGCATTAGGCGTCTACACCGCGCCCACCGCGCTGCCCGCCTCGCCGACGGTGACCATCACCGCCGCCAGCGTCGCCGATCCCACCGCGACCGGCAGCGCCACCGTCACGCTCCAGGTGGCCCCCAATACCTTCAGTCTCTCTCCCGCCACCGCGAGTCTCACCCTGGGCAAGGCGCAGTCGGCTACGCTGCCCTATCAGGTCACCGCCGGCGCGGGTTTCAGCGGCGTTATCGCCCTCTCCGCCCTGGGCCTGCCACCCAACGTCACGGCGAAGTTCCTGCCGCCCACCGTTACCGGCACCGGCGGGGTACAACTCACCCTGGCCACCGCCAGCATCAGTCTCGCCGCCTCCGACGTCCCCATCACCGTCCAGGCCACCAGTACGAACGCGGCCGGAGACACCGTCACCCAAACCGCAACGGTGTTGCTGACCATCACCGGTTGGGCGGGCCAGGTCACCACGCTGGCCGGGGGCCCCGGCGGCATCGGCTTTGAAGACGGGACCGGCGCCGCCGATGAACTTACCCCCTACGCCGTCACCAGCGACGGAGCCGACAATCTCTACTTCACCGACGGCGAGGGCTATGCCATTCGCAGTTTCAACCTGGCCTCCGCCACGGTGGCCACGTTGGTGGGCAGCCCCTATTTCTTCGCCTTTGCCGACGGCGAGGGCCTGGCCCTCGATACCCGCACGCAAACCTTCTACGCCGCCGACGCCCACGACAACCAGATCCTCGCCTATACGGCTGGCGCCGCGACTCCGCGCGTGCTGGCCGGCAGTGGCGTCACCGGTTGGGCCGATGGCGCCGGCGCCGCCGCCGAATTCGCGCAGCCCCATGGGATTGCGCTCTCCCTGGACCGGACCACCCTGTATATCGCCGACACCGACAATGACGTCATCCGTACGCTGGACATCGCCACCGGCCAGGTCGCCACCATCGCCGGCCAGCCCGGGGTGGCCAAAAGCGCGGATGGCACGGGCGCCAATGCCGCCTTCTGCCGGCCCTTCGGCGTGGCGCTGGACCCGGCCGGCGCCAACCTCTACATCACCGACACGTGTTCCTACACCATCCGCGAACTCAATCTCGCCACAGATGCGGTCACGACCGTCGCCGGCAGCGGCATCGCCGGCGCCAATGACGGGCCCGCCCTCCAGGCCCAGTTCACCGGCCTGGCCGGGATCGCCGTGGATCCCCACCCCGGGCCGCCCCTGCTTTACGTGTGCGACGGTAACCGCATCCGGGCCGTCTCTCTGGGCAACACGGCCATCGTCTATACCCTGGCGGGTCAGCCCGGCGCCGGCGAGCAGGACGGCAACGGGGCCCAGGCTTCCTTCTATGCTCCCCGCGGTATCACGGTCATCCCCGACCTGGTCGGCGACGACACCAGTTCCTTGTTCATCACCGACAGCGGCAACGGCTTGCTGCGCCGTCTCGATTTCGCCAATCCCCTCACCGCCAACTCCGCCGCCAGCGCCAACACCTTGATCACGACGCTGGCTGGGCAGCCTTCCCATCGCGGCGACGTGGATGGCGGTCCCTTCGGCGGCGCGCCGCCGATCGCCGAGTTTGACGGCCCCGCCGGCGTGGTCACCGATGGCGCAACCGCCTATCTGGCCGACAGCAACAACAACGCCATCCGCGGGGTCAACCTCGCCACCGCCGATGTCACCACCATCGCCGGTCCCGGTTTCGGCGACGCCGACGGCCCCGCTGCCTTGGCGCGCTTTGACGATCCCACTGGGTTGGCCCTCGGACCCAACGGCCAGCTCTACATCGCCGACAGCGACAACAATGAAATCCGCGAACTGGACCTCAACACCCAGGTCGTCACCACCGTCGCCGGCGCACCGCAGGAGGGCTTCGCCGACGGCAACCTCGCCGCCGCCCGTTTCGACGATCCCACCGGGCTAGCGCTCAGCCCCGACGGCAACACGCTCTACGTCGCCGACACCCACAACAGCGCCATCCGGGCCGTCAACTTCGCGGCCGGCACCGTCACCACCATCGCCGGCGGCGTGCAGGGCGATAAGGACGGCGTCGGCACTGCCGCCGAGTTCGATTTCCCCGTCGGTCTGGCGCTTTCCGGCGACGGCCAGACGCTCTACATCGCCGATTACGACAACCACACCATCCGCCAGCTCATCCTCGCCACCGGCGCCGTCACCACCATCGCCGGCACTCCCGGCGTTTGCGGCCACCAGGATGGGTTTGGCACGGCCGCGAAACTGTGCAGCCCGGCCCTGCTCGCCACCGATGGCCGGAC
>JBOGKW010000227.1:0-4532 GCA_050746205.1 Terriglobales bacterium
GGCATCTTCGGTTCCCAGGGAAGTTTCCCGAGGGGCCCCGGCCGGCTGTATGCCGAGGTGCAGCGGCATTACCGCCGGGAACAGACCGCCGCCCACCGCGCCTGGCTAGCCGCGGCCGCGCGGCATCGTCTGCGCCCGCTGGCCACCAACGGCGTGCTCTATGCCACCGCCGCCGAGCGGCCCATCGCCGATTTGTTCGCCAGCCTGCGCCATCACACCCTGCTGGATGAGGCCGGGCGGCGGCTGGAGGCCAATGATGAACGGCGGCTGAAATCACCGGACGAGATGGCCCGGCTGTTTGCCGATCTGCCCCAGGCGCTGGCGGCCAATGAGGAGGTAGCGGCGCGGCTGGCCTTCAGCCTGGAGGATTTGGGCTATGAGTTCCCCCGCGCCGAGGTGCCGGCCGGGGAGACCGAAACCAGCCATCTGCGCCGCCTGGCGGAGCGGGGCCTGGCGGCCCGCTACCGCCGCGCCTCAAACGATCTGCGCGCCCGCGCCCGGCGGCAACTGGAGCGGGAGCTGGAACTGATCGCCCGGCTGCGGCTGGAGGGTTATTTCTTGATCGTCGAGGAGATTGTCCGCTACTGCCGCGAGCAAGGGATCTTGGCGCAGGGACGGGGCTCGGCGGCCAACAGCGTGGCCTGCTATGCCCTGGGCATCACCGCCGTGGATCCGGTGGCGATGGATCTGCTGTTCGAGCGGTTCCTGTCGGAGGAGCGCAGCGAGTGGCCGGATATTGACCTGGACCTGCCCAGCGGCGAACGACGGGAGCGGGTGATCCAGCATGTCTACGGCAAATACGGCGCGGCGGGGGCGGCCATGACCGCCAACGTGATCACCTACCGCCAGCGCAGCGCGGCACGGGAGGTGGGCAAGGCGCTGGGGCTGCCGCCGGAGTTGACCGAAGAGAACGCGCGGCTGGCCGCGGGCGGTGGTTTAGGCGACGCCAATCTGGCGGCGCATCCGCGGCAGGCGGTGTTTTTGCAACTGTGCCGGGCGATCCAGGACTTGCCGCGGCATTTGGGGCAGCACTCCGGGGGCATGGTGATCTGCCGCGGGCGGCTGGATCAAGTTGTGCCGCTGGAGAACGCCGCCATGCCAGGGCGGGTGGTGATCCAGTGGGACAAGGAGGACTGCGCCGACCTGGGAATCATCAAGATTGACCTGTTGGGCCTGGGCATGATGGCGGCGTTGCAAGACGCCGTGGCCGAGCTGGACCGCCGGGATCCGGACGCGGCGCCGCCGCTGGATCTGTCACGCTTTCCCGCCGATGACGCGGCGACCTACGCCATGCTGCGCGCCGCCGACACGGTGGGGGTGTTTCAGGTCGAGAGCCGGGCGCAGATGGCCACGCTGCCGCGGCTGCGGCCGGAGCATTTCTATGACTTAGTCGTCGAGGTGGCGCTGATCCGCCCCGGGCCGATCACCGGGGAGATGGTGAATCCCTATTTGCAGCGCCGCGCCGGCCGGGCGCCGGTGACCTATCCGCATCCCTGCCTGGAGCCGGTACTGCGCCGCACGCTGGGCGTGCCGCTGTTTCAGGAGCAGTTGCTGCGCATGGCCATGGCAGTGGGCGGCTTCACCGGGGGCGAGGCGGAGGAGTTGCGCCGCACCCTGGGCTCGCACCGCTCGGAGGCGCGCATGCGGACGGTGATCGCCAAGCTGCGGGCGCGCATGGCGGAGCGGGGCATCGAAGGGGCGGCGGAGGAGGAGATCGCCCGCTCCATCACTTCCTTCGCGCAGTACGGCTTTCCCGAATCCCATGCCGCCAGCTTCGCGCTACTGGTCTACGCCAGCGCCTATTTGAAGGCGCATCATCCGGAGATCTTCTATGCCGCCCTGCTGAACAACCAGCCCATGGGGTTTTATCATCCGGCGACGCTGGTGAAGGATGCCCAGCGGCACGGCGTGCGGGTGCTGCCGGTATGCGTGCACGGCTCCGGAGCGCTGTGCGAGCCGCTGGCGGCCACGCCAGTGGGCGAGACGCCTGCCCCACGGCCCTCGCTCCGGCTGGGGCTGAATTATGTCCGCGGGCTGCGGGCGAATTTGATGGAGATGCTGTTGGCGGCGCGGCCCTTCGCCTCGGTGGACGATTTGGCACGGCGCGTGCCACTGCACAAAGACGAACTGCGGCAATTGGCGGCCATGGGCGCGCTGGCGGATCTCGGCTCGACCCGCCGGCCGGCGCTGTGGCAGGTGGAACGGGCGGCGCGGCCGGCCGGTCCGCTCTATGATGGCGCAGCGCCGGACGGGGCAGAAGCTAGCGCCGCCTCGCCCCTGCCGGAGATGACGGCCGAGGAGCGCCTGGCCGCCGACTACGCCGGCGCCGGCGTCACCCTGGGACCGCATCCGCTGGCGCTGCGGCGGGCCGCATTGGCGGCGGCCGGCGTGCGCACGGCGCGGCAACTGGCGGCGACCGCCGATGGCCGGCGGGTGCGGATCGCGGGCATGGTGATCGCGCGGCAGCGGCCGGAGATGGCCAAGGGCATGGTCTTCCTCAGTCTGGAGGATGAGACTGGCATCGCCAACGCCATCATCCCCCCGCCGTTATTCGAGGCCCACCGGCTGCTCTGCGTCTCCGCGCCGCTATTGGGCATTGAGGGCATCTTGCAAAAGCGGGATGGCGTCATCCATGTCCGGGCGCAAGGCTTCTGGGCGCTCGAGGGCGGCGGCGCGCCCGGATCACACGACTTCCGCTGAGGGCGGCTCAGCCGCCCTATTCTGGACGCTCCCGCTGGTCCCACCCCAAAGCGCGCCGCCGCGCTTTGGGGACCCCGGGGTCGCTGCGACTGGGCTTCGACGGGGTCCCCAGCATGCAGCCGCGCAAGCTGGGGTGGGACGGCCGGCAACGGACGCCCGCTGGCGCTCAGGGCGCCGCCGGCCGGACGGCAAAAGCTTCGCGTGACCAGCTCGCGTCTTCGGACGCTTTTTTTGCGGCCGGGTATCCACTACACTCGACAGGTTCCGCCAACCCGGTCGCCAGGAGACTCCCATGCGGGCCACCCGTTCCTTCTTTTCCCTTCCCCGCCCCACGCTATGGGTGCTGCTATTGGCGGCCCTGGCGCTGCCCTTGGCGGCGCAGACGCCGGTGGCCCAGCTGACGGCAGGATTGCGCTGGCGCGAGATCGGCCCCTATCGCGGCGGGCGGACGCGCGCCGTCAGCGGCGTCGTCCAGCAGCCGAACGTCTTCTATATCGGCTCGGTGGATGGCGGGGTCTGGCGCTCGAATGACTTCGGCCACACCTGGCATCCCATCTTCGATCAGGAGCCGACCGGCTCGATCGGCGCCATCGCCGTGGCGCCGTCGGATCCCAATGTCCTTTATGTCGGCAGCGGCGAAGGCTTGCACCGGCCGGACCTGGCCACCGGCGACGGCATGTACAAGTCCACCGACGGCGGCCAGACCTGGACGCGCATCGGGCTGGACCACACGCAGCAGATTGCGCAAGTGGCGGTGGACCCGCGCGACCCCAACCGTGTGTTCGTGGCGGCCCTGGGCCATCCCTATGGGCCGAACCCGCAACGCGGCATCTTTCTGAGCACCGACGGGGGCCAGACCTGGACCAAGGTGCTCTACAAGAACGCCTATACCGGCGGATCGGATGTCGAGATTGATCCGCAGGATCCGAATATCGTCTACGCCAGCCTCTGGCAAGCGCAGGAAGCGCCGTGGGAGAACGGCGAATTTGGCGGCAATGATGGCGGTCTGTACAAATCCACCGATGGCGGCCGAACCTGGACGCAGCTCACCAACGGCCTGCCGAAAAACGTGCAGCAGGTGGATATCGCCATCGCCCCGAGCGATCCCAGCCGGCTTTACGCGACCGTCGCGATCGGCTATCCGATCGAGATCTTCCGCTCCGACGATGCCGGCGCGAGCTGGCGCCGGGTGACCACCGATCTCCGGCCGGCGCTGCGGATCGGCGGCGGCGATATTCCCGTGCCCAAGGTGGATCCGCAAAACCCGAATGTGGTCTACACCTGCAGCACGGTGATCTGGAAGTCGGCAGACGGAGGCAAAACCTGGACCGCGCTGCGCGGCGCGCCGGGCGGCGACGACTATCAGAACCTTTGGATCAACCCCCAGCACCCGCAGATCATGCTGGCGGGCAGCGACCAGGGGGCCATCGTCACGGTCAACGCCGGCCAGACCTGGAGTTCCTGGTACAACCAGCCGACGGCGCAGGTGTATCACGTCGCCACCGACAATGACTTCCCCTATCACGTCTGCAGCGGCCAGCAGGACAGCGGATCAGTCTGCATTTCCAGCCGGGGCAACTGGGGCGAGATCACGGTGCGGGACTGGCTGCCGGTGGGGACGGAGGAATACGCCGCGGTCGCGCCGGATCCGCTCGACCCCAACTTGGTTTTCGGCGGCAAGGTGACGCGGTTCAATTGGAAGACCGATCAGGCGGCGGACGTGGCGCCGCTCGCCGTGCGGTCGAAGCGCTTCCGGGCGCTGCGCACCGAACCGCTGATTTTTTCCCCCGCCGATCCCCGGGCCCTGTACTTTGCCGGCAACACGCTGTGGG
>JBOGKW010000228.1:0-4431 GCA_050746205.1 Terriglobales bacterium
GGTGGCGCCCGGGCTGCGCCCGGGCCGGGCCCGCGCCGCTGGCCCGGCCGGGCGGCTTTCGCCGGACCATCTGCAGGCTGCTGTTGTTCGCCACCACCATCCATTACATGGACCGGCAGGTGCTGGGCCTTCTGGGGCTGCTGGCACCGCTGCTGCGCCGCGGGGCTAGGATGCGCCGGGTTGTTTCACCCACGCCAGCGTGGCGCGGAGCATGCCGGGGTCAAGCGGCGTATCCGCTGGCGAGCGGTATTCGGCCGGGCCGGGCGCTCCGGAGTAGTCCTCCAGCATGTGGGTCATGTCCGGGAAAACTTTCAGTTCATGCGGCGTAGAGACGGGAATAGCGCCGGCCAAGGGGCGGGCATCGAGCGCGGCAGTGACCTGAATATCCTTGCCGCCTTGGATCACCAAGGTGGGCAGCCGGTCCCGCCGGGCGGCGGCCGGCGGATCGAGCGCCAGAAAGCTCCGCAACAAGCTGGTCCTTTCCATGCGGGTGCGGAGGGCCGCGAAGCCTTGCTTCACCTTTACCACCATGGCGGGATTGCTGGCCGCTCGCCGCTCTTGCTCCTGCTGCTGCCAGTCGAGCACGGCCGCCATCGTCCGGCCGGCGCCTTCGAGAGAAACGATGCCCGCCAGCGGCGCCGGCAGCCGGGGCGCGGGTTGCGCTGCCGCCATCAGGGCCAGCGCGCTGCCCAGGCTATGACCGATTAGCGTGACGCGGCGGGGATTGACCCCCGGCTGCCGCATCAGCCACCGCGCCGCCCACCGGGCGTCGGTAGCGAAGCGGCGCATATGCCGCGGCAAGGGAGCCGAAGCGCTGCCGCCCAGCCCCCGCTTGTCATACCTCAGCACTGCCACGCCGTGGGCGGAGAGATAAGCGGCCAGCTTGGCGTAAGTATTGCTCTGGATCGGCTCCAGGGGATTATTGCCGTTGCGGTCGGTGGGGCCCGAACCGGCGAGGATGACCGCCCCCGGCCAGCCGTGGGCCGGCGGATCGGCGGCGGGCTCGCTGAGGGTGCCGGCGAGGGTGCCTTCGCCTTGGCCGGCGGGGATGGCGACTTGAATTTGTCGCACTCCGGACGGCATTGAAAAGGCCGCCATTTTTACCGGCCGGGCCGGGCCACGGCGCAGAGTCAGGGTTAGGGACGCCCCGCCCTGAGTCCAGGCTCCCTGGATCTCGCCGCTGGCATTCATCACGCCGGCATACGAGGCCTGCGCCACCGGCAGGGCGAAGGAAAGATGCGGCGGGCGCCATTGCAGGTTCGCCGTCTGCAAGCCGAAGGCGTGTTGCGTTGGGCTGTCCAGCGTGGCGCTCCATCCGGCGCCAGCCTTCACAATGTGCAGCACGAGAGGGACGCTGGCGACGCTGCCCGACCATTCGCCGGCGATGCCGCGGCCGCCGTGTTGCGCCGCGGCTGCGCCCGCAGCTTGCGCGCCGAGCGCCGTCGCGGCCCCCAGCGCCGCTAACGCCACCATTGCCGCCACCCCAACTCCGGGTTTTCGCATCCTGGTTCCCCGCGCCAACATACCACATTCCTTGGCCGTCGCCTGTCGGCGGGCCTTCCACGTTCGCCGACCCGCCGACCAGTCTTCAGGCAACGGCCCGTCGCAGCCATCCCTCTAGAAACTGTTGATCCTGAGGATGGTTGGCGGCGATGGCCTGGTACAGGCTCACGCGCTGGGCGCGGAATGCAGCTAGGAGCGTGGCCGGATCGGCGCCGTTGATCGCCGCTAGGGTGACCGGGCCAACCATGCCATCGTCGGCAACCCCCGCAGCCCGCTGGATCAGCTTGGCCGCTTGCCGCACGCCGCAGTTCACCGCCGCGTCCAAGACCCGTGTGGCAATGTCCTGGTCAACGATCTGATCGCCGCGAACCGGTTCCCAAAACTGGCTGCGGTAGAACACCGCAACCAAGCTATCCAGTGTCGGGAGGGCGCGCAGACAACGCGGGAAGTTGGAATCGTGCTCGTAGGCATCAATGATCGCCCAGCCTTCCCACTGCGGCCAGTTGTTGCGGCTGACCCCGCGCCAGGTTTCGCCGCCGGTATCGCCGGCCGCATTGGAATAGTAGCCCTCGTGGTTGAGCACAAAGGGCAGCGCTTGGCTGAAGTCCGCCATAATCGCGGGCGCTCCTCGAACGATTGTTGCGCCGTGGCGAACGCCGGGCTAGCGGTTTTCAAGTCGCTCAAGCCGGCACAGCGGAACGGCGGCGACAGGCGTGGGTGAAACGCTGCCAGCCCCAGCCCGCCATTGCCTTCCGCGGATCTTTTTGCGCGCCTAGCGGAATTCGCAGCCGGCGTTCGCTAAAGTCTTTGGAATCAGTGTGGCGGAGAGACAGGGATTCGAACCCTGGATACCCTTTCGGATATACACGCTTTCCAAGCGTGCGCCTTCAGCCACTCGGCCATCTCTCCGCGGCCAGATCGCGCCGCGCCCCCGCGGCAATCTTCGACCGGCTAATCGCGCTCCGCGCCGCCCGCGATACGCAGCCTCGGCACCGTCTCCATATCCGCCTTCGTCCGCCCCGGCCGGAGCAAACCCTCGGCATAGGGATCGAAATGGGCGTCCACCACGGTGGCCACGTAGGGTCCGTAGGCGAACGTCTGGAAGGGGTTGAACTCCGTCCGCGGTCCGGACGGGGCGGCGACGATGTGAGTTTTGCTCCCGGTGGCCATTGCGCTACCTGCAATTATACCGGTCAGGGCGCAGTCGGGCGGGCAGCGGGCCTGCCGAGCCACCCGCACCTGGCCGCCGGCCCCGGCGGTCGGCACGGTTGCCCAACCAAGGCGGGTCCCATCGCGGCAACTTGGAGACGTCCCGAGCGCCAGCGGGCGCCCGTTGCCGGTCATCGAAGCCCAGCCGCAGCGACCAGCGGGAGCGTCCAAAATGGGGCGGCTGAGCCGACTGCGGCTAATATTTCGGCACCGTTGGGTCTACTTCGTCCGACCAGGCCAAGATGCCGCCCGTCAGGTTGCGCACCTTCGGGAAGCCGTGCTGCGACAGGTACTCGACCGCCTTTGCCGAGCGCGCGCCGCTACGGCAATGGACCACGATATCGCGGTTCGGGTCCAGTTCCTTGATCCGCGCCGGTACCTGCCCCAGCGGGATCAGCGTCGAGCCATCGAGCTTGCAGATCTGGTACTCGTGCGGCTCGCGGACGTCCAGAATGAACAGGTCCTGGCCGCTGTCCAGCTCCTGCTTCAGTTCGCGTGGGGTCACCGTTTGCATAGCGTTGGCTGCGGGAGGGGGGGCGCTCTCGGCGCCCCGGATGCCGCAAAACTCCTGGTAGTCAATGAGGTGATGGAGGCTGCGATTGGGCCCGCAGATCGGGCAATCCGGGCTCTTCCGCAGCTTAAGCTCGCGGAAGCGCATCTGCAAGGCGTCGAACAGCAGCACCCGGTTCTTCAACGGCTGGCCGATGCCCAGAATGAGCTTGAGCGCCTCCATGGCCTGCAGCGTGCCCATAATGCCCGGCAGCACGCCGAGCACGCCGCCCTCGGCGCAACTGGGCACCAGCCCCGGCGGCGGCGGCTCCGGATACCAGCACCGGTAGCAGGGCCCATCCGGCAGCGCCAGCACGGAGGCCTGGCCTTCGAAGCGGAAAATGCTGGCGTAGACGTTGGGGATGCCGCTCAGCACGCAGGCGTCATTGACGAGATAGCGGGTAGGGAAGTTGTCCGTGCCGTCCACCACCAGGTCGTAGTCGCGAAAAATCCCCAGCGCGTTTTCGCTGCTCAGCTTGGCGGCGTGCTGCACAACCCGCACGTTGGGGTTGATCTCCTGGATGGTCTCCGCCGCCGACTCCAGCTTGGGGCGGCCCACGTCCGAGGTGCCGTGGATGACCTGCCGTTGCAGGTTGGTGAAGTCCACCACGTCAAAGTCCACGATGCCCATCGTGCCTACGCCGGCGGCGGCCAAATACAGCGCGACCGGCGCGCCCAGCCCGCCGGCGCCGATGGCCAGTACCCGCGCGGCTTTCAGCTTGCGCTGGCCCTCGATCCCTACCTCGGGGATGATCAAGTGGCGGCTGTAGCGGAGGATTTCGTCGTTGCTTAACACCGGGGCGGGCGCCTCAAGGGTCGTAGCCATAATCATGCCTCCATGTGGCCTTGGCGCGATGGGCCAAAAGCCAACTCCACCCCAGGCGCGCTAGCCGCCGGGCGGAAAACTCGATGCGAATGAATTGCGGGAACGCGGACCCAGGCTAGAGGAGGGGGTCCGAGGAAAGCGAGCGGCGGGTCAACATCGCGCCGCGGACGCGCTGCCGCCGGCGATGGAAGGAATGATGGAGACGGTATCGGAACTCCGCACCGGGGTATTTTCCAGGCCGGTGTAACGGATGTCCTCGTCATTCAGATAAATGTTCACAAAGCTGCGGAGTCGGCCCTCGGAGGTGTAGAGATGGCCTTGGAGCTGTGGGTGCGCCGATATCA
>JBOGKW010000229.1:0-4386 GCA_050746205.1 Terriglobales bacterium
GTTCCGGCGTCACCGTCCGCGGCGGGGGGCGACGGGCGGCTGTCCGGCGGCTGGCCGGGGCCGCGCGCCAGCGCCAACTGCATCACCAGGCGGGCCAGGCCCAGGCGCGCCGCCCAAACGCCGCGGCGGGCCAGGTGGCGGCCGACCTTGAGGCGCAGTTGGTCGCGATCGCTGATGGCCGTCCATTGTTCCGGCGCGGCGGCATCCACGAGCGCCAAGCCCGCGACTTCACTGGGATAAAGCGCGGCATAGAGGCGAGCGAGCAGGCCACCATAGGAATGGCCGGCGAGGATCACGGGACGGGGAACGCCGGCGGAGGCGAGCAACGCGCGCAGATCCTCGACCATGTCGGCGGCGGTGCGGTCGCGGCCAGCGACGCGGCGCGGCGGGGCGTCGCTCCAGCCCAGCCCGGCACGGTCATAGGCCAACACGGGCGCGAACTCCGCGACCGCGGGCAGCACCAACTCCCAGCCGATGGAGCTGGCGGCCAGGGCCGCCTCGAAGACAATCGTCGGCGCGGCGCCATTCGGAACGCCGGAGCGGAGGATGTGCAGGCGGCGGCCATCGGGCAGCGGGATCATTTCCCCCGGCGGAGGGAAACGGCGCAGGTCCTCGCGACCCTCGACCGCCTGCCAAGCGACGCCCGCCGCCGCCAAGCCGCCCACTGCCGCCGCCATCGCCCATCGCTTCTTCATCGCGCCCCCTAGGTCTGTAAGACGCCGGTGCGGAAGGGCGGCATCTCGGGATTCAGCGCCGCCGCCTCCAGCGCGCCGATCAACCGATCCCGCGTTTCGACCGGGTCCATCACCTCATCCACCCACAGACGCGCCGCGCCGTAGCGGATTTCGGTCTGTTCCTCATAGGACGCTTGGATCGCCGCCAGCAGCTCCTTCCGTTCCCCTTCGGCCAGCTTGCGGCCTTCCCTTTCCAACTGGCGAACCTTGATCTCCAAAAGCGTCTGCGCCGCCTGCTCGCCGCCCATTACGGCGTAGCGCGCGGTGGGCCAGGCGAAAATGAACCGTGGATCATAGGCCTTGCCGCACATGGCGTAATGGCCGGCGCCGAAGCTGCCGCCCAGGATGACGCTGATCTTCGGCACCACGCTGTTGGCCACCACGTTCACCATTTTGGCGCCGGCCCGAATGATGCCCGCCGCCTCCGCCTCCTTGCCCACCATGAAGCCGTTGACATCATGAAAGAAGAGCAAGGGAATATGGTTCTGGTTGCAGTCCATGATGAAGCGGGCGGCTTTGTCGGCGCTCTCCGGATAGATGACGCCGCCAAACTCGAGGCGCTTGTCCGGGCGGTGGACGGGCAACTTTTGGTTGGCGACCACGCCGGCGGCGAAGCCGCCGACGCGGCCATAGCCGCAAACCAAGGTCTGGCCGAACTCGGCGCGGTACTCGTCGAAACGGCTGCCGTCGAGCAGGGCGGCGAGGATGTGGCGGACGTCGTAGGGCTGGCGGGGATCGGCGGAATAGAGGCCGTGGAGATCCTCGGCGGCAATGGCGGGCGCTTCCGGGGCGATGCGGTCGAAGGGCGGCGGGGGCGGCGGGGCGAAATGGGCCACTAAGCCGCGGATGCGGGCCAGAGCGGCGCGGTCATCGGGCTCGCGAAAATCCACCGTACCGCTGAGTTGGGCATGCATCTTCGCCCCGCCCAATTCCTCGCTGCTTACGCGCTGGCCGATGGCCGCCTGCACCAGCGCCGGCCCGGCCAAATACAAGCCGCTGCCTTCGGTCATCAGCACGGTGTCACACATCACCGGCAGATAGGCCCCGCCGGCGACGCAATTGCCCATGATGGCGGTGATCTGCGGGATGCCCTGAGCCGACAGCACGGCGTTGTTGCGGAAGACGCGGCCGAAGTCGTCGGTGTCGGGAAAGACGTCTTCCTGCAGCGGGAGGAAGACGCCGGCGGAGTCCACCAAATAGATAACCGGGAGGCGATTGGCGAGGGCGATGTTCTGCGCCCGGATGACCTTTTTGGCGGTCATCGGGAAAAATGCGCCGGCCTTGACGGTGGCGTCATTGGCGATGATCATTGCCAGCCGCCCGGAGACGCGTCCCAGGCCGCAGATGACGCCGGCGGCGGGGGCGCCGCCCCATTCGCCGTACATGCCGAGGGCGGCAAATTGGCCCAGTTCCTGGAATGGCGCGGGAGGATCGCACAACAGCGCAAGCCGCTCGCGGGCGGTCAGCCGGCCCTTGCCATGCTGGCGCTTGATCGCCTCGGCGCCGCCTCCCTGGACAATCGCCGCGCGGTCCTTTTGGATGCGCTCCACCAACGCCGCCATCGCAGCCTGATTGGCGCGGTAGCGAGCCGCCTGGCGGTCAATGGTCGGCGCGATCAGCGGAGCGGCGTCCGGCACAGAACAGTGTACCGCCCGGGGCCGGCCGCTGCGGGAGCTTCGGGCGGGCGATTCGGTCGGTATAGAATGCGGTCTCGTGAAGGTTTGTTATGCGGACGAGAGCGGGACCCACGCGGGCGCCGACTGTCTCGTGATGGTGGGGATAATTGCCGACCTCCACCGCGTCGGCCCCACCCGGCGCGAGTTCTCCCTGATCCTGGGAGACCTGAACTCGCTCTACCCAGGTGGGCTCAGGGAACTCAAGGGCCAGAAGTTGCTCGCGGGAAGCGATGGCTGGAGGCAGCTTGACCCCACCCTAAGGAAGGCGATCGCCCAACTCCTCTGCGGTTGGGTTTCCGACCGCAAACACACTTTGGCCCTCGCCGCCGTCGACAAGGCGGCCCACAAAAAAGCCGGGGCCCCGATCCCGGAAGTCAACGACCCGTGGGTCGCGGCGGCGCTGCACCTCACGCTCCAGGTGCAGCGGGCGCACGGGAGGCTCAAGGGCGGAAAGGGGGCGACGATGTTCGTGCTCGACGAGGGGAGGGACGTCGCCGCGCTCAACTCTGTGCTCTGGGAGCCGACCGATTGGCCGTGTTCCTACTACGGCGGGCAGGCGGGTCGCGGGTCGCTGGGCCAGCTCTTTGACGTGGCCTTCACCGTCAAGTCCGGCCACGCCGGCCTCGTCCAGGTCGCGGACCTGTACGCCGCCGTCTTTCGCCGGTACGCCGAGCTGGAGTCCGGGGGCGAGGAGGACTTCAAGGGCGAAGGGCACCTGTTCCGGGGCTACGTTGGGCAGCTAAAGAAACGCCTCATTCCCAGGGCCGACAGGTGGCCGAAAAACGTCGGGTGCCAGTGCGCGCAGTGGTACCGCAGCGTCGCCCCAGCGCCCCTGCTCAATCTCTAGCGCAGGACCCAGGGGGCCGGGCGCGCCGCCGCCCGCCCCGGCTACAGCGTGTTCATGGCGGAGAGGAAGTCAGCGTTGGCTTTGGTCTTGAGCAGCTTGTCGCGCAGGAGTTCCATGGATTCGGTGACCGACAGCGGGTTCAAGACCTTGCGCAACACCCAAATGCGGTTGAGGTCGTCCTTGGGGATGAGCAACTCTTCCTTACGGGTGCCGGAGCGCTGGATATCAATGGCGGGGAAGACGCGCTTGTCCACCAACTTACGGTCCAGAATGATCTCCATGTTGCCGGTGCCCTTGAACTCCTCGAAGATGACGTCGTCCATGCGGCTGCCGGTGTCAATCAGGGCGGTGGCGATGATGGTCAGCGAGCCGCCTTCCTCAATGTTGCGGGCGGCGCCGAAAAAGCGCTTGGGGCGCTGGAGGGCGTTGGAGTCCACGCCGCCGCTGAGGACTTTGCCCGAAGGCGGCACCACGGTGTTGTAGGCGCGGCCCAGGCGGGTGATGGAATCCAACAGAATGACCACATCGCGCTTGTGCTCGACCAACCGCTTTGCCTTCTCAATGACCATTTCGGCCACCTGCACGTGACGCGAAGGAGGTTCGTCGAAGGTGGAGCTGATGACCTCGCCCTTGACCGTCCGCTGCATGTCGGTCACCTCCTCGGGGCGCTCGTCAATCAGCAGCACGATGAGCACCACCTCGGGATGATTGGTGGTGATGGAGTTGGCGATGGACTGCAAGAGCATCGTCTTGCCGGTGCGCGGCGGGGACACGATCAAGCCGCGCTGGCCCTTGCCGATGGGGGTGAGCAAGTCCATGATCCGGCCGGAGATGTTCTCGCGCACGGTCTCCAGCTTGATGCGCTCACTGGGGTAGAGCGGGGTGAGGTTGTCGAAAAGAATCTTGTTGCGGGCTTCCTCGGGAGAAGCGAAGTTGATGGCCTCCACCTTCACCAGGGCGAAGTACTTCTCGCCCTCGTGCGGCGAGCGCACCTGGCCGGAGGTGGTGTCGCCGGTACGGAGATCAAAGCGGCGGATCTGCGAGGGGGAGACGTAGATGTCATCCGGGCCGGGCAGATAGTTATAGTCCGGCGAGCGCAGGAAGCCGTAGCCGTCGGGCAGAATCTCCA
>JBOGKW010000230.1:0-4371 GCA_050746205.1 Terriglobales bacterium
CCGTACAAACAGCAGAAGATCGGCTTGTTCGACGAAGCCGGCTGGGGAGCGTATTACAACCGGCATCATCTGTTCGTGGTGCGGGTGGATGTGCACAAGGGCGCCGATTATCCCGATTTTGGCTGCAACTTCGAGACCTATACCGAGCCGCGATTTCTCGAATTCGAGACGCTGGGCCCGCGGGTGAACCTGAAGCCCGGCGCGAGCACGGAGCACAACGAAAACTGGTGGCTGTTCAACGACGTGCCGGGCGGGAAGGGCGACGCCTGGGCGGAGGCGCAGGTGCTGCCGCGGGTGCGGCGGGCGCGGTAGCGGCCCCGGAAGGGCGGGAGGCTGACGGCGGGCGGGGACCGACCCTGCCCAATCCCCACTCGCAATGTGGTAGCCGCCGACGTGCGACCGGCCGGGATCCGGTTTATCCTGGCCCTAGATGCCGCTCTACGAGTACCAATGCCAGGATTGTGGCACGACGTTGGAGTGCCTGCGCCCGCTGCGCGACCCGGACGATGATCCGCCCCAGTGCCGCTGCGGCAGCCGCCATACGGTGCGCATTGAGTACTCCCGCATCGCAGTGGGGCGCGGGTCCGGCGCTGGGGCGGCCAACTGCGCGCCGGGCGGCAGCTGACGGCGGCGTTAGCGGGCCGGTCGGGCCTGCTCCATAGACGCTAGGTTCCCGCTGGAACCGAAACCTGGGCATAGCTGACGCCGGGCCAAGCCGTGAGCGGTTGGCCGTCTCCGATCGAGAAGCGGAGCGGGGACCTTAGCGGCGTCGCCAGGCCCAGGCTGGAGGCCCGGAAGGTGAAGGCAATGCGCTGGCGCTGGCCGGCGGCCAGAGACAGGCGGCGGAAGCCGCGCAGATTGCGCATCGCTTGGTCCGGCGCGGCGGAATCGTGGACATAGAGCTGGGCCACGACATCGCCGCCGCGCCGGCCGGTGTTGGCCACGGTGGCGGAGACGCGGTATACGCCCGGCGCGGTCTGCCGCACCCGCGGAGCGGAGAACTGGAAGGTGGTGTAGCTGAGGCCGTAGCCGAACGGGAACAGCGGCCGGCCCTTAAAGTACCGGTACGTGCGGCCGTTCATGGAATAGTCGGTGAAGGGCGGCAGCTGCTTGACCGAGCGATAGAACGTAATCGGAAGATGGCCGCCGGGATTGTAGGCGCCGGCCAGCACGCGGGCGATGGCGGTGCCGCCGTATTCGCCGCCGTACCAGGCCTCCAGCAGGGCCGGCGCCTGGGCGGCGGCCTGATTCAGCGCCACGGCGCTGCCGGAGCAGAGAACCACAACCACCGGCTTGCCCGTGGCCAGGATGGCCCGGACCAGCTTCCGCTGCAGCGCGGGCAGGCGGAGCGTGGTGCGGTCGCCGCCGTTAAAGCCGGGGATCTTCAGCGGCATCTCCTCGCCTTCCAAATTGGAGTTGAGGCCGACGAACAAGGCGACCACCTGGCTGCGCCGGGCCACGGCCACGGCCCGCTGCAGCAGGCCCGCCGCCGGAGGCTGCCAGACCAACTCCAGACCGGCGCCGCCGCCCTCCTGCAGGTAATCCACGCGCAGGCGGTAGGTTCGGCCGGCCACCAGGCGCAGGGGCGCGTAGACGGTAGTGCGCTGCGAGATCCTGGGTTGGCTGTTGGTGACCAGCAGCCGGCCGTTTACGTAGAGCCGGGCCAGGTCATGGCCGGCGCAGCGGTCACAGTGCAAGCGCGTCAGGCCGAGTTGATAGACGCCGGTGAAACGAGGCCGAAGCGTGGCCGTCCAGCGGGCGGCGAAGGCGGCACGGGGGATGCGGGCGACGACCGCCGGATTCCGCATGTCCCAGCGGAAATAGAGCTGCGGCAGCCGCTGGGTTACGGCCGGGGAGCCGGAGAAGCTGGATGAGGCGAAGAACTGGCCGCGCACCCCGCCGGGTAGCGCCTGGGGCGGAATCATCGCCGGCGAAAAGGCGGTATACAGGCTGCCCTGGGCAAAGTGGACCTTCCCGGGGAACTGCCGCTCCAGGGCCGCCAGCGGTGTGATCAGGCGGGAGGGGATGCCGTAATAGTTGCCCAGCAACTCGTCGGGAAAATTGGCGGCGGGGCCGATGACCGCGATGCTCCGAACCGAGGGAGAGAGCGGCAGCAAGCCGCCTTGGTTCTTCAGTAGGACGATGCCTTCCTCCGCCGCCTGGAGGGCCAAGCGGCGGTGGGCGGGCGAATCCACCTGCGAGAAGGGGATATGGTCATAGGGGACCATCGCCGGGGGGTCGAACATACCCAGCCGGAAGCGTGCGGTGAACAGCCGGGTGACGGCGCGGTTGATGGCGGCGACGGAGATCAGACCTTGCCGCACCGCCGCGCCCAGTTGCGTGTACGCCCGGCCGCAGCTCAGGTCGGTGCCGGCCTTCACGGCGTCGGCATCGGCTTGGGGCACCGTCGCGGTGTAGTGATGGCCGAAGGCAATGTTGGCGATGGCGCCGCAGTCGCTGACCACAAAGCCGCCGAAGCCCCAGTCCTGGCGCAGATGGGTGCGGAGCAGGAAGGCGTCGGCGCAGGAGGGGATGCCGTTGACGGCGTTGTAGGAGCACATCACGCTGTCGGCGCGGCCTTGCTCGATCACTTGGCGGAAGGCGGCCAGGTAGGTCCAGCGCAGGTCGCGCGGGGTGCCGTGGGAGCTCATCGAATGGCGCAGCGGCTCCGGCCCGCTGTAGAGGGCGAAGTGCTTGGGTGTGGCCACGACCTCGAGGTAATGCGGGTTGTCACCCTGCATGCCGCGGACATAGGCGACGGCGAGGTGGCCCGTCAGGTAGGGATCCTCGCCGTAGGTCTCCTGGCCCCGGCCCCAGCGCGGATCGCGCACCAGGTTGATGTTGGGCGCCCAAAAGGTAAGGCCGTGGTAGCGGGAGTAAATGCCGCGGCGGACGTCGCGGTTGTGTTTGGCGCGGGCCTCGGTGGCGATGACCCTGCCGATGCGGTGCTGGAGCGGGGCGTTCCACATCGCCGCCAGGCCGATCGCCTGCGGAAAGACGGTGGCGATGCCGGCGCGGGCGACGCCGTGCAGGCCCTCACTCCAGTAGTTGTAGGCCGGGACGCCGAGACGCGGAATCGCAGCCGCCCGGTTTTCCATCTCAGAAATTTTCTCCGCCAACGTCATCTGCCGGACCAGGTCGGCGGCGCGCGCGCGTGCGGGCAGCTTGGGGTTCCAGTAGGCGGCGGTGGGGTTGGGCAGCGGGTTCGGGCGCTGTGCCCGCGCGGCGCACGGCAGGGAAGCGAACAGCGCGGCGAGGGCCAGCAGGCGGAGCGTTTTCGTGGTCATGGGATCGGTGGCGGAGGCGGGTTAGGGCCGCGTTGTGTGGAGGCGCCGCGGCGGGCGGGGCGCCTCAGGCGGCATGGCCGCGGGCAGCACCGGCTGGGGCACCGCCTCGCCATCCTTGCGCGGGTCGGAGGCGCCATAGTTGACGCCGGTGGATAGGTTGCGCTCCACCGCCTGGCCTCCACCGGTGGCGCTGGCGTAGGGCGGGAGGAGCTGGATCTTCTGCCCGCGGGCGGTTAAGGCGGCGCGCACCGCCGCGGGGATGCGGTCCTCCATCATGACGTCGCAGCCGCGGAAATCCAGCTTGGTGAAGCGCGGGGCTTCCATCGCTTGCTGGATGTTCATGTGGAAGTCCACGACGTTGCTGACGAACTGGGCGTGGGCCTGGGCCTGGTTGAAGCCGCCCATGATGCCGAACGAGAGGCGCCAGGGGCCGTTCTCCATGAAAGCGGGAATGATGGTGTGCAGCGGCCGCTTGTGGCCCGCCAAGGCGTTGGGCGTGCCGGGGTGCAGGTTGAACAGCGCGCCGCGGTCTTGCAGCACGAAACCGGTGCCGGGCGCCACCAGCCAGGAGCCGAAGGCGTCGTAATTGCTTTGGATAAGCGAGACCATGTTGCCGTGACTGTCCACGGCAGTCAGGTAATTGGTGTCACCAAGATAGGGAAAGGGATTGCCGGGGCCGACGTCGCAGTGGGCGTGCTGCAGGTTGATGAGCCGGGCGCGCTGGGCGGCGTAGGCGGGCGAGAGCAACCCGGTGATGGGGATATGCGAGAAGCTCGGGTCACCGATGTAGCGCAGCAGGTCGGCGTAGGCGAGTTTCTTGGCCTCGATCATGACCTGCATGGAGTTGGCGGAGTTGTGGCCGTATTGCGCCAGCGGGAAGCGGGACATCAGATTGAGCATCTCCAGCGCGGCGATGCCCTGGCCGTTGGGCGGCAGCTCGAAAACGCGCCAGCCGTGGTAGACGACCGACAGCGGCTGCACCCACTCCGCGTGGAAGGCGCGGAAATCGGCCAACGTGACCGGGCTGCCCTGGCGGCGCATGAAGCGCACGATGCGCTGGGCCAGCGGGCCGTCATAGAAGGCG
>JBOGKW010000231.1:0-4359 GCA_050746205.1 Terriglobales bacterium
TGATGCGGGCGTGCGTGCCGGCGGAGATGTTGATGCGGTTGGGCTCGCCGGTGGCCTCCAGGCGCGAGGCGAAATTGACCGTGTCGCCCCAGAGATCAAAGGAGAACTTGTGAATGCCGACCACGCCAGCGGCGACCGGGCCGGTGTGGATGCCGATGCGCACCGGCCAGGGCGCCTCGAACTCCGGGTCGCTGGCCACCGCCTCCAGGATGGCGAAGGCGGCCAGGACCGCGTCCACGGGATGCGAGGAGTTCTTCACCGGAATGCCGCCGGCGCACATGTAGGCGTCGCCGATCGTCTTTAGCTTTTCCAAGCCGTAGCGCCCCATGATCTGGTCGAAGCGGGTGAAGAAGCGGTGCAGGCGATGGATCAGCTCCTCGACCGGCAAGGCCTCGCTGGCGCGGGTGAAGCCGACGAAGTCGGTGAACAGAATGGTGACGTCCTCGAAGTACTTCGGCGCCACGCTGCCCTGCTCCTGCAGTTCGCCGGCGATGGGCGCGGGCAGGATGTTGAGGAGCAAGTCCTCGGAGACCTTCTTCTGCCGCTCAATCTGCTGATTGGTTTCGGCCAGTTGGCGGTTGCTGGCCTCGAGCTCGGCCGTCCGCTGGCGGACAATGTCCTGGGCGCCGCGGAGGCTGGCGGCCATGTTGTTAAAGCTAAGGCCCAGTTGCCCGAACTCATCCTGCCGCGCGGGCAGCCGGTGGTCGAGTTGGCCGCGGCCCCACTCGGCGGCGCCGAGGGTCAGATCGCCGAGGGCGGTGGCGACCTCCCGCCACACGCGCAGGGCGATGAAGAGAGCGGCCAGCAATGTGAACAGAAAAATGCCGACGCTGATCCGCCCGGTCAGCAGCGAGGCGCGGGCGAAGTTTGCCTTGGCCTGGCGGACGCGGATCTGCTCGCCGCGCACCAGCTCCGGCAGGCGTCGTTCAAAGAGCTGGGCGCTGAGCGGGTCGCCGTGCAGCGCGAGCTCAATGACGGCGAGATCTTGGTGCGTGCCGAAGTCCTGGTAATAGCGAATCCAGGATTGGGAGAGCTGGCCGAAGGTGGCGGCGAAGGCGCCGACGGCGGCGCGTTCGGCGGGGTCATCGCTCAGGGTGCGCAGCTGGCCGACTCCAGCGGCGACGCCATTCAATTGCGTGGTGAACTGGTGAATCTCCTGTGGGCTGGCCGCGGCGGCGCCGGAGCCGATGTTGATGCCGCTCAGGATGGTGATCTGCTTTTGCAGATCGTCGAGCTTTTGCCGGATGTTGGCGATCAAACCAACCCGCGTCAGGGCCCGGCTGAGCGTGTGCACGGCGCGGTCGCGCTCCGCCGCGCCCCAGAAATAGATGGCGAGATTGACGCCGAACAAGATCAGGATGACGGCGAACGCGAGGCTAAGCTTCCGCCGGATAGTCATCGCCAAGCCTGGCTATTGCAGGGGATAGCCCTTCTCGCCGGGGCGCTTGCCGTTGATGGTCAGCACCTTGGGCCCGGGTTGCACTTCATCGGCTTCAAGGAAGGCGATAGCGCCGGGGATGGCCACCACTAATTCATTGGTCATGGTGGCGCTGTAGACGATCTTGGGCGCGGTTGCGGTCTCGTCGCGGAAGATCTTGGCGATCCAGTACTGCCGAAACTCGGCCTCCGACATGCGGTAAATGATGTGCAACACGGCGGTGCGCTCCGGCGCCACGGGCGCGCGCACCAGGAGGACGATCGGCTGCTGACCGGGCCAGAACTGGCGGTTGCCCAGCATGATTTCGCGGAGCTGGTCCAAGGTTAAGTTGCTGATCCGAGTGGCGGGGTTGACCAGGATGGCCACCGGCTTGCGCACCGTCCGCCGCGCCCCATGGCGCGGCGGCACGGCCAGCGCCAGGCCCAGCAGCGCCAGCGCCACGACGCCGCCGCGCGTCGCCCACCCCGGGATTCCATGCCGATTCATAAGGAGGGTCAGAACACCACCGCCGTCTGCACAAAGATACCGTTGATGTGGGGTTCATTCGCGATGCGCCGGCCATTGCGGTATTCCACTTTCAGCGCGGCAAAGGGCGAAAAATCATAGCGCACGCCGACGGTCGAGCCGACCAACGAGGGCACAGGGCTGGCCGGAATGTTGAAAACCGGATCGGTGGTGGGCACGTGAATGTACTCGAAGCGGTAGTAGGGCTTCCACTTGTCCGCGAGCCACGGCAAGCGGTAGGCGATTTGGGCATAACCTGCTTGGCTGGTCCAGCTGCCCGGCGCACCCACGCGGGAGTGCTGAATGGTGGCGGCTTCCGCCAAAAACTCCGGCTTCTCCCCAGTGTAAATGAGCCGGGCGGTGCGGATCCATTCATCGTAGTTGCCCACCACGCCGCTGGCGGGGCCGATCGTGTCGTGGTAGGCGCTGCCGCCGATCTCCCATTTGTAGGCCCAATACGGCTGGGCATAGACGGTGGCCAGCCAAGCGCGGTTGCTGTTCACGTCGCCGGCATTGCCCGGTTCGGCGATGTTGGCGCCGCGGCCATTGCCGATCCCCAGGTCGTAGTGGAGATGCAGGGAGCCGGTGTCGGGGACGGTGCCGTCGGCGAGGAGGCCGACGAAATGCACCGGAATCAACTCGCCGCCGAACTCGATCATCTCCGGGCGGGTGATGGTGGTTTGCAGCCAGAGGCCATGGTGATAGGCGGTGTTCCAGTAAATGATGGGGGTGTGATAGCGGCCGGCGGAGATTTTGAGGTAGTCGTCGTAGGCGTATTGGATGATGGAGCGCTCGACGGTGGTGGTGAAGCCATCGGCGGCGGCGGTCCAGCTGATCTCGGCGAAATAGCTGACCCGGGGCGAGAGCGCGCCGGTGAAATGCAAGACGAACTGCCCCAAGTCGAAGCTGCTCGAGGGACCCGGCGGGGTGAAGCCGGTGGCGATGCCGACCCGCTCGGAGGCGTGGTCCTGGGCGGAAAAATCAACGTCGGCGAAGCCCTGAATGGTGAGGGCCGGATAGTGGATCAATGCCGGCCCTGCGGCGGATACCGGCTGGGCCGGCGGCATGCCGGGCATCTCCGCCTGGGGCGGGGCGCTGCTGGGCGCGGCCGCCGGCGCTGATTTCTGGGCAGCGTCGCTCCCGGCCGCGGCCGCCGGCGCCGCTGACGTCTGCGTGGCGACCGTCTGGGAGGTGCCGCTGGCCGGGGCGCTGTCGCTGGAAGGATCGCTGGGCGCCGCCGCGGTCGCGACTTGCGCCGGGGCGGCCGCGTGGGCATCTTGCTTCGCGCTGCCCGGCGTGGCTTTCTTCTCGCGGCAACCTGGAGACGCCCTGAGCGCCAGCGGGTGGCCATTGCCGGCCGGCAAAGCCCCGCCGCAGGCCCCGCGACCGGCGGCACCGTCCGCCATCGGGCGGCTGAGCGGCTTGGCCGGCTTGGGCGCTGGCGCCGGCGTTGCGGCCGCCGCCGCGGGCGCGGAGGCCGGGGCCTCCTGGGCGCCGAGCGCCCAAGGGCAGGCAAACAAGAAGAGGAGCAGGCCGCAACTGAAGTGCCGCTTCATGTCGTTCGTGCGTTGGCGTGCGGCGCCGCGGCCGGCCCGCCCAGGGTGGAACCGTAGTGCCGTATCATGTTACCCCATAAATTCCGGGACTGTTCCACTGACAAAGGTCAGTCAGCGCGTCTCCGTGAGTGACGCGGCGGCGCCCCATCGGTGCGGCCAATGGCCGCCCACTGGACAGTGCGCACCCCGCCAACCTCATCCGCTCCGCGGCGCCTTTTCGCGGCGCATGGCCCGGGCAGGGCACTGGCGGGCGGCCGGTCAGATATCATCTTCCTCATGCCCATGCCGCCAGGAACGAAGCTGGGCCCGTATGAGATCGTGGCCGCCATTGGCGCGGGCGGCATGGGCGAGGTGTACCGCGCCCGCGACACCCGCCTGGAGCGCGAAGTGGCGGTCAAGGTGCTTCCCGCCGCCTGGGCCGCGGATGCCGACCGCCTGCGCCGCTTCGAACTGGAGGCCCGCGCCGCCGGGCAACTGAACCACCCCAACGTCCTGACGGTTCACGATTTCGGCCTGACGCGCGGCGCTCCCTATCTGGTGACGGAGTTGCTGGAGGGCGAGACCCTGCGCCAGCGCCTGGCCCTGGGTGGCGCGGCGCCCGCCGCCACGGCGGCCCCGACCACCGGCGAGTCGGCCGGCACTGCCACCGGCGGTTCCGCCCTGGCACTGCCGCCACGCAAGGCGCTGGACATCGCGGCGCAGATCGCCAACGGCCTGGCCGCCGCGCATGAGAAAGGCATCGTGCACCGCGACCTGAAGCCGGAGAACATTTTTCTCACCAGCGACGGCCGGGTCAAGATTCTGGACTTCGGTCTGGCCAAGCTCACCGGCCGCAAGGCCGAGCCCACGGGAGATGACGCG
>JBOGKW010000232.1:0-4319 GCA_050746205.1 Terriglobales bacterium
CGGCTCAGCCGCCCTATTCTGGACGCTCCCGCTGGTCCCACCCCAAGGCGCGCCGCTGCGCCTTGGGGACCCCGGGGTCGCTGCGGCTGGCCTTCGACGGCCGGCAAGGGACGCCCGCTGGCGGTCAGGGCGTCTCCAAGTTGCCGCGAATCAAGGCGATCCCAGCGTGCTAGCGCACCCGAAAGATAAAGCACTTCAGGTATTCGGTCTCAGGCATGGCCAGCAGCACCGGATGGTCCCGCGCCTGGCCCCTCCGCTCCAACAACGCTACCTCCCGCCGTGCGTCGGCGGCGGCAGCGCCAATCCAGCCCTGCAGCGCGTCGGCCGAGACATGGTGCGCGCAGGAGCAGGAGACCAGCACGCCGCCGGGCCGGAGCAGCCGGAAGGCGCGCAGGTTAATTTCCTTATAGCCGCGGGCCGCCGCCGGCAGGGCGGATCGGTTTTTGGCGAAGGCCGGCGGATCCAGCACGATCAGGTCGAAGCGCCGCCCGGTCTCATCGTAATGGCGCAGCAGGTCGAAGGCGTTGGCCTCGGTGAACTCGATGTTTTCCAAGCCATTGCGCTGCGCGTTGGCGTCGGCCAGTTCCAGCGCCGGGCGAGACAGGTCGGCGGCTTCCACCCGGGCGCCGCGCCGCGCCAGGTGCAAGGCAAAACCGCCCTGGTAGCAGAATGCATCCAGCGCCTCGCTGCCGGGATGGGCGTAGGCTGCGGCGGCGGCCCAATTCTCCCGCTGGTCCAAAAAGCCGCCGGTCTTTTGCCCGCCCAGCAGATCGAAGCGGAGGTGCAATCCGCCGATCGTCGCTTCGGCCTCGCTGCCCGGCGGCGCCTCCGCCGCCGGATTCTCCCCGGCGGTGGCCAGCAGCCCGGCGCGCAGCTCCAGCCCCTCCAGCCGCCGAACCTTGACGTCATTGCGCTCGAAGATGCGCCCCGGCCCCAGGGTCTGGCGGAGCAGCGCCACCAGCATGGGCAGGCGCAGCTCCATCGCCGGCGTCAACGTCTGCACCACCACCGCGTCGCCATAGCGGTCGGCGATCCAGCCCGGCAGGCCGTCGGCCTCGCCCGCCACTAGCCGGTAAGCGGTCGAGTCCAGACGCAACGCGTCGCGGTACGCGAGCGCGGCCGCCAGCCGCCGGTGAAAGAACGCCTCATCCACCGCCTCGGAGGCATCCGCCGTCAGGCGGCGCAGGGCGATCTGTGACCGCTCGCTATGGTCCGCCCAACCTAGTTCGCGGCCCCGCCGGTCGCGCAGCATCACTGCCGGGTCTGGGGCTTGCCCCGCGGCGGGCACGCCGCCTTCAAAGCCCAGCAGTTCCGCGCGGTATACCCAGGCGTGGCCAGCGCGCAGCCGCGCGGCGCCGCGGTCGCTAATGATGGCGATGGGCGGCGCCGGCCCCCCCTTTGGGTCGGGCATTAGGCGTAGATGCCGCGCAACTTGATGGTGAAGGCGACGCGGTCAATGGCCAGCATGTAGGCGGCGATGCGGTTGTTCACATTGTGGCGCTCGGCATAGGCGACCACGTCGTGGAAGCTAGTCTCCATCACGTGCTGCAGTTGGTCGTTGACCTCGCTCTCCTTCCAGAAGTAGCCCTGGCGGTCCTGCACCCACTCGAAGTAGCTGACGGTCACGCCGCCTGCATTGGCCAAAATATCCGGGATGATGAAGACGCCCTGTTCCTGCAAGATCTCATCGGCGGCGGCGGTGGTAGGACCGTTGGCGCCCTCGCAGACGATCTTCGCGTGCAGATGCGGAGCATTGTGGCTGGTGATCTGGTTCTCGGTCGCCGCCGGCAGCAGGATCTCGCATTCCGCCGTGAGCAACTCTTGCTTCGGCCGGCGCTCGCCTCCCGGAAAGCCTTGCAGCGTGCCGTTGGCCAGGCGGTATTCCATCAACGCCGGAATATCCAATCCCTTGGGGTTATAGATGCCGCCGTCGTATTCATCCACACCAATCACCGGATAGCCGGCGCGGTGCAGCAGATGCGCGGCATTGCTGCCCACATTGCCGAAGCCCTGCACAATGACGCGCGTCCGCTCCCGCTGCAGGCCCAAGCGCCGGATCGCTTGGTCGCAGACCAGCATGCAGCCCCGGCCAGTCGCCTCGCGCCGCCCCCGGCTGCCCCCCAGGTCCAGCGGCTTGCCGGTCACCACCGCCGTCTCGGTGTGCCGTACGTGCATCGAGTAGGTGTCCATGATCCACGCCATCACCTGCTCATTGGTGTTCACATCCGGGGCGGGCACGTCGCGCTCCGGGCCGATGAACTCGATCAGTTCGGCCGTGTAGCGCCGCGTCAGCCGCTCCAGCTCGTTCTGCGACAGCAGCCTGGGATCCACGATGATGCCGCCCTTGGCGCCGCCGAAGGGAATATTCACCACCGCGCATTTCCAGGTCATCCAGCTGGCCAGCGCCCGCACTTCGTCCAGCGTGACATCCGGAGAGTAGCGCACGCCCCCCTTGCCCGGACCCCGCGCCACGCTGTGCTGCACGCGGTAGCCGGTGAAGACCTCGATGCGTCCGTCATCCATCTGGACGGGAATGTGGAGCGTGATCTCGCGCGTGGGCATGCGCAACACTTTCCACACACCGTCGTCCAGGTTCAGCTTACGGGCGGCGATTTCGAAGCGCGCTTCCTGCGAAGTCCAAGGGTTGACTTCGGTTTCCGGCGTGGCGCTGGTGACCATGGTTTCCCCCGCGGCACACGCCGCTACGGACCAGTATAGAACCGGGCCTCGAGACCCGCGCCCTGGGGGCTAGCGCGCGGCGGCCCGAGCCAGGACGGGGGCAGGAGCCGGCGCCGCTGTCTCCAGCTCCCAGAGGTCGCGCTCCCGCGCCAGGCGCTTGACCAGCGCGGTGTGCAACGCATGGCCGGCGCGGTCGGCCTTGACATAGCCCCGCAGCGGATGGCCCAGCAGCGCCAAATCGCCGATCAGGTCCAGCACCTTGTGGCGCACGAACTCATCGGGGAACCGTAGCGGGCCATTGGCCACGCCCGTTTCGCTCAGCACCACCGCGTTTTCCATTGAGCCGCCACGGATCAGCCCCTGGCGACGCATCGCCTCCACGTCGCGCAGAAACCCGAAGGTGCGGGCCGGCGCCAACTCGCGGCGGTAATTTTCCGGCGTTAGCTCGATCTCCAACTGCTGGCGGCCGATGACCGGGTGGGGAAAGTTGATGGCGTAGCTGACGCGATAACGGTCGTCCGGGTATAGCCCAATGAACTTCTCGCCTTCCTCCAGCTCGACCGGCCGCAGCACGCGCATGAATCGCCGCGGACGGGGCAACTGCCGCGGCCGGGCCCGGTCCAGCATCTCCACGAACGGCAACGCGCTGCCGTCCAGGATCGGCACCTCCAGGTTGTCCAGTTCCACCACCACGTTGTCCATCTCTAGTCCCACCAGGGCGGAGAGCACATGCTCGGTCGTGGAGATCAACACCCCGCGCTTCATCAGGCTGGTGGCGTAGCTGACCTGGGCGATATTGGCGGCATGGGCTTCCACCACGAAGCCCTCCAGATCGGTGCGCTCGAAGCGGATGCCCCCGCCCGCCGGCGCCGGCCGCAGCGCCATCCGGACCGAAGCGCCGCTGTGCAAACCCACGCCTTCGGCGACCACCGGCAAGCGGATGGTGCCCTCGCGCGGGCCGGAAGGTTGCAAAGGTGCGGGCACGTCCCTGCCTTGATCTTGGCACGGCGCCGGTGCTGGCTGCTAAGTCATTCGGTTCTCATGCCTTGCAAGGGTAACACGCGGTGCAACATGTGGCAATTCAGCCACGCTTTTCTGGCTCTTCATGCCGTCCTGAACACGGCCCGCCGGCGCGGTGCGCTGGCGGACGGCTTAGCGGCAGCGGCTGTCTAGGCAGATCGTGACCGGACCGTCGTTGGTGAGCCGGACGTGCATGTGCGCGCCGAAGACGCCGGTGGTGACGCCGCAGCCCTGGCCCCGCAGTGCCGCGACGCACTGCTCGAACAGCTCCCGTGCCGCCTCGGGCCGTTCCGCCGGTTGGAAGGAGGGCCGGTGGCCGCCGCGGGTATCGGCCAGCAGCGTGAACTGCGAGATTGCCAGCACCGCTCCGCCCACCGCCGCGACCGGCTGATTCATTTTTCCCGCGGCGTCGGCGAAGATGCGCAGGTGGGCAATTTTGGCGGCCAGCCACGCGGCATCCTGCTCCGTATCGCCGCGCTCGACACCGATCAAGGCCAACAAGCCGGCGCCGATCTGCGCGTGGATCTGCCCCGCAACGCTCACCTCCGCCGCGGTGACGCGCTGCAGCACAGCCCGCATGCCTACCGCTCCTGTCCCGCCACGCGCGCGCGGGCCAAGCG
>JBOGKW010000233.1:0-4278 GCA_050746205.1 Terriglobales bacterium
CTCTGACCGTGGTCGTCCTGGGCTGCTGGCTGGGATGCGCCGAGGCGCTGCGTTCCCGCGCCGCCTTTCCCCTCAACACTCTGGCCAATCTTCTGGCGGCACTGCGCGAAGGCGATTTTTCCCTGCGCGCCCGAGGCGCCCGCCACGAAGACCCGCTGGGCGAGGTTCTCTTCGAGGTAAACACCCTCGGCGCCGCGCTGCGGGAGCAGCGCCTGGGCGCGATGGAGGCCACGGCGCTGCTGGAGAAGATCATGGCCGAAGTGGATGTGGCCGTGTTTGCCTTCAATCCCGATCTGCAGCTCAGCCTGGTCAACCCCGCCGGCGAACGCTTGTTGGGCGGCGCCGCCGAGCAATTGCTCGGCCAGCCCGCCCGCACCGTGGGCTTGCAGGCTTGCCTCAGCGGCGAGCCGGCACGGACGCTGCAATTGTCCCTGGCCGGAGGCGCCGGCCGTTGGGAGATGCGCCGGGGCAGCTTCCGCGAGCACGGCCGGAAGCACCAACTTCTGGTGCTGACCGACCTCAGCCGCGCCTTGCGCGAGCAGGAACGCCAGGCCTGGGCGCGCATCATCCGGGTGCTGGGGCATGAGCTGAATAATTCCCTGGCCCCAATTCATTCCCTGGCCGGGAGCCTGGCGCAACTGCTCGCCACCGAGCCCGTTCCTGCCGACTGGCGGACGGACATGACGCAAGGCTTGGCCATTATCGCCAATCGCGCTGGTTCGCTCGGCCGCTTTATGGCCGCCTATACGCACTGGGCCCGGCTGCCCCGGCCCAGACCGCGCCGGTTTGAACTGGGTCCCGTGATTCGCCGCGCCGCCGCGCTGGAGTCTCGTGTTCCGGTCACGGTGGCCGCTGGCGTCGAGTTGGCGGTGGAGGCCGATCCGGACCAAATCGAGCAGGCGTTGATCAACCTGGTGCGCAACGCCGCCGATGCGGTACTCGAAAATCCCCCTGACGCCGCCCGCGAGGTCAGCGCCGGCTGGCGTCTGCAAGGCGGCCGGGTCGAAATTGCCATCCTGGATAACGGCCCGGGCTTGGCCAGCGACGCCAACCTGTTCGTCCCCTTCTTCACCACCAAGCCCGACGGGAGCGGTATCGGCTTGCTGGTCAGCCGGCAAATCGCGGAGGCACACGGAGGCGCGCTGGCGCTGGAAAACCGCAGCGATGGTCGCGGCTGCCGCGCCGTGCTCTGGCTTCCCTTGCCGGCCCGAACCGCGCCCTAGGGTCGCCCCCGGCCCCACGGACGCCAGGCGGGGGGACGCCGACCCCGTGCCGCCCCAGTGCGCTCCCCCTGGGTTAGGCGTACAGTAGATGCCGTGAAGCGCCACTTGCCCGTCTGCGTCCTTGCCGTTGTAGTGCTGGCGCTGGCCGCCGCCGCCCAAACCTACCGCGGCCCCCAGCCCGCCGCCATGCCCCCCGCCGTCGCCCCGCCCTTGGATACGCCTTACCCGGGCGTCATATCCCTGCACGTGGATATCACCGACGTCACGGATCGCGTATACAAGGTTCGCGAGCGCATTCCAGTGAGCGGCAGGAAGCTGACGCTGCTGTACCCGCAGTGGATTCCCGGCAACCACTCCCCGACCGGTCCCATCGCCAAGATCGCCGGCCTCATGATCACCGCGCATGGCCAGCGCCTCCCCTGGCTACGGGATCCGGTCAACGTCTTCGCGTTCTGGGTCCAGCCGCCGGCCGGCGCCAAGTTCATCACCGTGCGGTTTCAATTTCTGTCCGCCCAGCGTCCCGCGGGCGGCCGTATTCAGTTCGACCACAACCTGGATGACATGACCTGGCATGATGCCCTGCTCTACCCAGCGGGGTATTTTACCCGGGACCTCATGTTCGCTCCATCACTACGGCTTCCGCCGGGCTGGAAATACGCCACCGCTCTGCGCACCGCGCGCCGCGACGGCCAGGTCATTCATTTCGCCCAAGTGCCGCTGAATACGCTGGTGGATTCACCGGTCTACGCCGGGGTCAACTTCGAGCGGCTCAATCTGTCGGATGGCCCGCACGACATTGTCCACCTCGACGTTTTCGCCGACACGCCGCAAGAACTGAAAATCACGCCGCAAGAGCTGCAGTGGCATCGCAACCTGGTGGTCCAGGCGCGGCGGCTGTTCCACGCCGTGCACTACCGCCACTATGATTTTCTGCTGACGCTGAGCAAGACCGTCGGGTTTCAAGGTTTGGAGCACCATCAGTCCAGCGAGGATGGCAGCTGGGCCAAATACTTCACCGATTGGAAGGGCGGCGTCACCGAGAGCGACCTGCTGTCGCACGAGTACACGCACTCCTGGAACGGCAAGTTCCGTCGCCCGGCGGCGCTTTGGACGCCCAATTTCAACGTTCCCATGCAGGACCGCCTGCTGTGGGTCTATGAGGGCCTGACCCAGTATTGGGGCTACGTTCTGGCCGCCCGCTCCGGTCTGCGCACGCTGCCCGCCACCCGGGACTTGATCGCGCAGATCGCCGCCAACCAATCCATCAGCCCGGGCCGGGACTGGCGCCCCTTGCGGGACACCACCAACCAGCCCACCATTTCCCAGCGCCGGCCGGTGAGTTGGGTCAGTTGGCAACGCGACGAGGACTACTACATGGAAGGGCTGCTGATCTGGCTGAATGCCGACGCCAAGATCCGCCAGCTGAGCGGCGGCCGGAAGTCGCTCGACGACTTCGCCCAGCGCTTTTATGGGCAGCATAACGGCAGCTTCATCACCCGCACCTATACATTTCAGGATCTGGTGCGGGCGATGAATGCGGTGCAGCCGTACGATTGGGGAAAGTTTTTCCGCTCGCGGGTAGACCAAATCCAACCACAGCCGCCGCTGGAAGGCATCACCCTGGGCGGCTATCGTTTGGTTTACAACGATCATTTGTCGCCCTGGATGCAACACCCGCAGATGAGGGGTGGCGGTAATTTCGCCACGTCGCTGGGGCTGCGCACCGCGCCCGATGGCCGCCTGCTGGAGGTCTGGTGGGGCAGCCCGGCCTTCCGAGCGGGGATCACGCTGGGCATGACCGTCGTCGCGGTCAATGGGCAAAGCTTCACCCCGGGGCGACTGATCAAGGCCGTCCTGGCCGCCGAAGCGGCCAATGCTCCCTCCCTCACTTTGTTGCTCCGCCGTGGTGACCACTTCCAGACGGCGATCATCGCCTACCACGGCGGTTTGCGGATTCCGCACCTGCAGCGTGTCTCCGGCACCCCGGACCGGCTGGACGCCATTTTGGCCCCGGTGCGCTAGCGGGCGAACCGTAGGGGACCCCGGCGTTGGCGGGGCCTGCGGCTGGGCTTTGACAGGATCCCCGGCATGCAGCGGCGCAGGCTGGGGTGGGACGGCCGGCAGCGGACGCCCGCTGGCGCTCAGGGCTTCTCCAAGTTGCCGTGAGCAGCGGCCCGCCCGACGGTTTGCCAGGGGTGAGTTTTCCGTCGCCGCACTTTCGGCTGCCCGCTGGCGGTGCTCTGGCGGTATCGTGAAGCTATGAAGGTCCGGATTTGCGGGCTGATTTTGGCGTTGGCCACGGCCCTTGCGGCGCAGCAGTTGCATCCCGTGCGGGCGCCGCAGCCACAACTGCCGACGCCGGCGCCTGGGACCCGGCCCTCCGCGCCGCCAGCGGCGCAAAAAGCCCAGCCGGCGGCGCCGGCCGCTAACGCCAATGCCTTGCCGGGGCAGCAGTTCACTCCCTCTCCCCATCCCTGGGTCACGCATAATTACTCGCCGCAGATGGCCCGCCACGACCTGCAGGTGGCGCACTTTTATGCGGTTCGGCACAACTACGCAGCCGTCCTGTCGCGGGCCCGCAGCGCGTTGCGCCATGCGCCGCACTGGCCGCCGGCGCTGTACGTGGCCGGGGATGCGGCGGCAAGGCTGCGGCATTGGGAGCTGGCCCGGAAATATTGGAACGATTACCTGCGGCGGGATCCCGGCGGCAAGAAGGTCAAGGCCATCCGCAAAGCTCTGCGCAAGTTCCCCGCCGCGCCCGCGAGCTCGCGGCCCAAGACGTAGCGCGGCTGTGGCCGCCGGAAGGTGCAGTGCTGCCGCGCCTCGTGCTGGGCGGCTGCGCCATGCCCGTTATAATTCCTTATAGTCTCGTTTCTTTTTGGCGACCTGGCCGGCGCGCTGCCCTATGTCTTTTGCTCTGCTCCGCACTTTGGGCCCCTACCTGCGGCGTTACCGCCATCGCTATGCGCTGGGCTTTTCGGTCCTGGTGCTGAACGTTGCCGTCTTCAGCTCCATCCCCTACATCCTGAAACTGGCCATTGACGGCCTCAGCCAC
>JBOGKW010000234.1:0-4240 GCA_050746205.1 Terriglobales bacterium
CGCAGCGGCGCCGCCCACGCCGGCCGACCGTTGGCGTGGGCCAGCACGCGGCCATGATAGGCGCCGGGAGCGAACGCCTCCCGCCCCGTGGCCTTGTCCACCAGGCTGGCGATGTTGCCGTTTGCTGGGTTCAGCCGCAGGCGCAGAAACTCATTCTCCAGTTGCAGGCGCGTGGCCTGCACCGCCGCGGGCGCGGCTTGGCCCGGCGCCACGTGCACGACCTCATAGCCTACCGGCGGCAGGGGTCCGGCGATCACCAGCACCCGGAAGCCCTGTCCCCGCTCGTCCCGCGCCAAGACCTGGCTGGGCAGCTCGCGGCCATCGGCCCCGGTCACGTGGACGCTCGCCGCCGGCGCCGGTAACTCGACCGTCACCTCGACCGCGTCCCGCCGTGGCCAGGAATGAGGGTTGAAGATCACCGCCGCCGCGCTGCCGACCGGCCCGCGCGTGTCCGCCAGGCCGGCCAGATCCGCCAGCGAGCCCGCCGTCGCTTGCTCGCAATACATCCCGGCGATGCGCAGGTTCTCCGCCGCCTCGCGGTAGTTCACCGCGATGCCCGAGCCGGCCATCATGTCGTGGAATTGGTCGAACAGCAGCCGCCGCCAGGCATCCTCCAACTGCGCCTGCGGATAGGGGCGGGCGGCGAAGTGCATCGCCAAGGCGGAAAGCCGCTCCGCGTTGTGCAGCCGGACTTCGGTGCGCCGCACCCGCTGCTTGGTGTCCGACTGCGTGGTGTAGGTGCCGCGGTGATATTGCAGGTACAGCTCGCTTTTCCAAACCGGAATCTCCAGCCCCGCCGCCCTCCGCTTGTCCACCTCGGCGAAAAATGCCCCCGCCGTGCTGTATTGCAGCTGGGGAAATACCGCCGCCGGCTTTTCCCAGCGCTGCACCTTGTCCAGCATCTCCCGCGTCGGCCCGCCCCCGTGATCGCCGACGCCATAGAGGTGCATCATCTCCGGAATCCCCGTCTCCGGCGCGTAGGCGGCCAAGATGCGCGCCATCTCCACCGGATCGGTCCCGTTCGAGTAGCCGTGCGGAAAATAGGTCAGGACGCGGCTGCCGTCCGGCGCCTCCCACCAGAACAACTGATGCGGCGGCGGTGTGGTGTCGTTCCACATCAGCTTCTGGGTCACGAAATAGTCCACGCCCGCGCGCTTATAAATCTGCGCCAACTGCCAGCTGTAGCCAAAGGAATCGGGGTTCCAGCCGACGCGCACATCCACCCCGAAGCGGCTCTGGATATAGCGCTTGCCGAGCAACAGTTGGCGTACCACCGACTCCCCGTCTGGCATGTTCAGGTCGGGCTCGACCCACATGCCGCCGACCATTTCCCACCGGCCTTCCTTCACCCGCTGCCGGATGGCGGCAAACAAGGGCGGGTAGCGGTGCTCCAGCCAGGCAAAATCCTGCGACGAGGACTGGGTATAAATGAAGCCGGGGTACTCCCGCATGAGCTGCAGCACCGTGGTGAAGGTATCGCGCACCACGGCCAGCGCCTCGGTCCATGGCCAGAGCCAGGCCAAATCAATATGAGAGTTGCCGACCGCCCAAATCTTGTACTGCTTCATCCAGGGTCGCAAGGTCTCGATCTCGCGTTGGGCCGCCCGCAGCGCGGCATTGGAGATTGGGTTCGCGGCCGCCTCCGGGCCGGGGCCACCGAAGGGCAACGACGCCACGGCGGCGTCCAGGGCCCGCTGGCGCGCCACCGGCGGACGCAGGCCGGCGATCAGCGCCGCGGCTGCGGCCAGCTCGTCGCGCAGCACGCCGGGGTCCACCGCCTGCCGCGGGTAGGCCGCCAGCAATCCCGCGCCGGCGAAATAGCCGTGGCCGTCCGCCCCGGGCTGCACCAGGATCGCGACCAAAATCTTGTCGCCCGGCTGCGCCTTTTCGGCGAAAGGCACCGGCGCCAGCGCCGCGCTGGGGCCCTGCTCGACTAGCCCGCCGTCGAAGAACACCCGCGCCTGCGGGCCCGCCCGCAGGACAAATTGCAACCGCGCGCCGCGCAGCCGCTCGCCCGCCAGCTCCGGCGGAATGGTTACCCAAGCGCGATACCAACCCGCGTCATGGCGCTGGTGGTCGCCGGGCCTCACCTCCACCTCGGGCCATGCGGCATCGCTCAGCGCTGGATCCTCCCCGTGCGGGAGATCGGGCGCGTGGTAGCGCCAGCCGGTCAACTCCAGCCGGGTCATGGCCTGGAGCCGTCGCAAGACCTCCGGCAGATCGGCGGGGGCGGCAGCGGCGCTCTCGGCGGGCAGGACGCCGGGCACGGCTGCGCCCCACAGCGCGTCGGGCCGCAGCGCCGCCTGCCATAAGGCGGCCAAGCTCGCGGCTCCCGCCGTCGACAGGAACCCCCGCCGTCCCATGGCGCCCGCCGCCGCGGTCAATAAGGACCCTTCTCCGTGCCCGTCGCTCATTTCGCCTCCCAGATGCCCGTCCAGCTTCCAAAATCGCCCTCGGCGCTGTCAACGCACCGCTTCCTTCCCCGGCGGTTCCCAGGCAAATAAAGAACGCGCGGGAGTTACCGCGTAGGGCAGCCGACTCGGCTGCCAGGCGGGAAGCGGCATCACCGGAGGCAGCCAGGCGGGACGCCTGCCCAACGGGCTGCTCCCGTACGGTAGCCAGCCTCCATAGGGCAGCCGCCTCGGCACGCTTCGTGTGGGCCGACGCAAAGGTGTTGCGCCCCGCCCACCATTCGTATTAGCGTGCTTGCTTCGGGCTCTCCGCCCAAGAGGGGAAAAGCGCGCATGACCGACGGCAACGATCGCAACGCGGCGCCGGGCCCGGACCCGGATTGGCAAAACCTGGATTCGCCGAGCCTCGGCCGGCGGAACTTTCTTAAGGTCGGCGGCGTCGGCGCCGCCGCCTGGGGCGGGGTTGGCGCCATCGCCGGCGCGCTGGCCTCGCCCGCCGCGGCGCAGCCCTTGCCGGCCCCGCCCGCGGACGCGGCGCCCATGCTGCCGCCGCCCACGCCCTATCCCAAGTTGGCCATCATCACCGAGTACGCCCCCGCCAAGCTGCGCTTCGCCGCCCAGCACCGCTACCAAGGCGTAGTGGTCAAGGTGGGGCCCGCGTTTCACCCGGACCTGCCCGACCAGCAATTCGAGGCCATCCTGGCCGCCGCCCGGGATGCCGGCACCCGCATCATCAGCATTGAGCAGATGGGCTGCAATCACATTGACGCCGATCTCAGCCGGCGCCACGAGGCCCAGAACCGCTTCCTTCGCTGCATCGAGTTCGCCCACCGCCTGGGCTGCAAGTTCATCGGCACCTTCAGCGGCGGCCACGACGGCGCCACCGCGGAGCGTCAAGCCCAAGAACTGGCCGAGGTTTTCAACGAGCGGTATTTGCCCGTCTGCGAGCGGCTGGATATGAGCGTGGGCTGGGAAAACTATCCCTGCCCGGTCAACTTTGCCACCTATCCCGAGGCCTGGAACGCCGTCTTCGCGCGCGTGCCCAGCCGCCGGCTGGGCATGGAGTTCGACCCCTCCCACTTGGTGCGGCAATACATTGACCCCATCCGCGCCGCCTGGGACATTCGCCACCGCATCCTGGCCGCTCACGCCAAGGATACGGAGATCACGGAATACGTGCTGCAACGCGTGGGCATCAACCAGGACGGCTGGTGGCGCTATCGCATTCCTGGCCAGGGGCTGATGAATTGGCCGGCGTTCATTACCGTGCTGCTGCAAATCCGCTTTGCCGGCGGCATCGCCGTCGAGCATGAAGATATGTTCTGGGACGGCGTGGATACCGGCGAGGAGTTCACCCAGCGCCGGCAAGACGGCTTCATCCTCGCCCACCGCTTCTTGTCCCTGTACCTGCCCGGGTGGCTGGAGTCCTAGCCGGCGGGCGCGCCCAATTCCCTCGAAGGAAGGTTCCGCGTTATGCCCCTGCCCGGTTATCTCGCCGCCTCCCAGCCCAACCCCGCCACGGCGCGCGCGCCGTGGTACAAGAACATCGCCCCTTCCTACGCCGGCATTTTTCTCTGGTTTGTCTTCTACGTAGGCATCGCGGCCGGCACCTTGAGCCAAGCCAGCATCGCCGTCTGCCTGGTGGCGCTGTTCGTGGCGGGCCTGCTCTGCTTCGGCCTTTACTACTACGCGCCGGCGATGCTGGGTATGCAGACCGGCCGGCCGCTCTACGTCGTCGGCGCCTCGACCTTCGGCGCCAATGGCGGCTATGTGATGCCCGGGCTGCTCATGGGCGTGCTGCAGATCGGCTGGTTCGCCGTGGCCACCTA
>JBOGKW010000235.1:0-4210 GCA_050746205.1 Terriglobales bacterium
GCCCCCACCACAGCGCGCGCCCCGCCCGGCCGCTGCGCAGGCAATGCGCCGCCAGCAGCCCGGTCTCGGCGGCCTTGGCGGCGTGCCCGATCTGGTCCAAGGCGCGGATCGCCGACGACGCGTCTGGGCGCCGGACGGTGAGGTGCAGCCGCAACACCTCCGTGGCGCCGGCGAACGAGGACGCGACAAAGACGCCGCCCATCCAGGGGCTTTGGTTCCATACCGGCACGCTGGTGCCGGCCAGCAACACGCCGGTGTAGCCGGTCATGCCCAACGCCAACGGCAGGCCCGCCACGCTGACCATGCGCATGGGCAGCCGGCGCGCCAGTGGGGAGAGCGGGCCCAGCACGCCCGCCTGCCCCATGGCGTGCACGGCGCCGATCATTGAGACGCCGCCGAAGCCGGTCAGCAGCCAGGAGCCGAGATTCATCGGCGAGCCCGGCTTCCACACGCGCAACATATACGGGAAGCGCCGCGGCAGGCCAAGATCCCAGATCAGCAGGCCCGGACATGGCAGCAGCGCCGCCAGCGAAGTCTCAAACCCGGCGCGGCGCAGCGCGGCGGCATCCGGCGAGCGGAAGCCGTCCGCCAGGGCGGCCAGGGCAAATGATGCGCCCGCAATGCCGCCCAAGAAAAAATAGCCGGCAATCTGCCACTTCCAAGTGGGGCGCTTGAGAAACGGGATGCCGTAATACGGCTCGGCGGCGCCCTCGCCGCCCCGGCCGCCACCGGCCCCGGCGCGGGCGATGCTGGAGGCGGAAAACCGCGCGGGCTGGGCTTTGCCGTTCATGCCACCTCGGTTCCGCCACCGCGGCCGGGTTCGCCGCTCGCGGCGCCACGGCCCAAGCCGGCGGCGAAGACCCAGCCGGTGACGGCGGCCAGGGCCGCGGCCGTCAGGGCCGCCCAGGCATAGTTGCGGCCCAGATGGGCCTTGGGACGGCGCGGCGCGGCGGGCAGGTTATAGGATTCCGGCGGGTCGGTCAGCAGAAAGAACGCGCCGAGCGCGGAATATTCCCCGGCCGGCTCGGCGCCATACAGATACGCCCCCTCCTCGCCGCGGGCGCGGACTGCCTGCAATCGCTGCTGGGCGCGGGCTTGCAGTTCCGCGAGCGGGCCGAAGACGATGCTGTCGGTCGGGCAGGCTTTGGCGCAGGCCGGCTCCAGGCCGTCCTTTTGCCGGTCATAGCAGAGCGTGCATTTGTGCACCCGGCCGTCGCTCTCGGCCCGGTCCAACACGCCGAAGGGGCAGGCGGAGACGCAATAGCCGCAGCCATTGCAGATATCCTGCTGCACGTAGACGTTGCCGAATTCGTTGTAGATGAGCGCGCCGGTGGGGCAGGCTTCCTCGCAGGGCGCCTGCTGGCAATGCTTGCAGACGTCGCTCAGCATCAGCCAGCGGATGGGCGCTCCGGGGTCGTCGTGTGGCGCCTCAGCCGGCGCCGCAGACAGCGCCGCGGGTCGGGCATCGCGCCCATCGCAGGGGCGTTCGGCGAAAGCGACGTGCCGCCAGGTCGAGGCCGACAGCGCATGGGTGTTGTCGTAGCTGGTCGCCCGCCAATCGTAGCCGTCGGCGGGCAGCTGGTTCCATTGCTTGCAGGCCACCTCGCAGGCCTTGCAGCCGATGCACAGCGTGGTGTCGGTGAAAAACCCGGTCGCCTCTCGGGGTGGAGGCGGAGGCGCGGCGGTGAAAAGGGCGGAGGGCATGGCGGACGATCCAGCGATCAGCGCTCGCTCTCGGCTCCCGGGCGCAACGCGGCGCCCTCCGGTTGCGCCGCTGGCGCCGTGGCGGGGACGTGGGCCTGCGCCGGCCACGGCTGCGGCGGATTGGCGCGCGGCGGCCGCGCCACGCGGGCATGGCGGCCGCGCCGCACATTGCAGGTGAAGGCCTTGGCCTCGTGAATCGAGACATTCGGGTCCGTCAGCAGCGCGGTCAGATCGTTGGCCACCGCACCCACCACCTCGCCGGCGTAACCCCAATGGAAGGGAATGCAGATCTGATGCACAACTTGCCCGCCTAGGTGCAGCGGCACGACGCGCGGTGTCACCAGCGCGCGCACCTCGATCGCCGTGCGCGCATTCCAGACCGTGATCCAATCGCCATTGCGGATGCCCTTTTCCGCCGCCAGCTGCGGGCTCATCTCGACAAACATCTCCGGCTGCAACTCGTTCAACCAGCTATTGTGGCGGCTCATGGGACCGGAAAGGTAATGCTCGGTGAGGCGGAAGGTGGTGGCGACGATCGGGTATTTGGGATCGGTCGTACGCGCATAGCGGTTCAGCTTGTGCGGGTAAAGCTTGGCAACGGGATCGGTCTGCACCGTGTACAAGGCGTTTTTGACCGGCGACTCGACCGGCTCATAGTGCGTCGGCAGCGGCCCATCCTGGGTCCCGCTCGGGGCGAACAGCCAGCCCTTGCCATCGGGCTTCATGATGAACGGCGAATCGCCGCCGATGGCGGCCATCGCGTGGTCGTGCTTGCCGGGACGATAGGCCGGGTCGCGGTGTGGCTCGCAGTCGGGGTGATCCAGCCCGGTCCATTGTTTGGCCGTGGCATCCCACCAAACGTATTTTTTGCGCTCCGACCAGGGGCGGCCCTCGGGATCGGCCGAGGCGCGGTTGTACAACATGCGCGTGTTTGCCGGCCAGCTCCAGGCCCACTCCGGCTCGGTATAGTTGCCGGGAGTGCGCTGGCGGCTGCGGGCGCGGTTTTGATCGCGTTCGGGGAAGACGCCGCTATAGATCCAGCAGCCGCAAGCCGTCGAGCCGTCGTCCTTCAGCTCGTGATAGCCTCCCAGTTGCTTCCCGTCGGCGACCCGGTAGCCGTTGATCTCGCGCAGGATCTTCTCCAGATCCGGCTCGCCTGCGATGCGGCTGGGCGTGCCGTCGGGAAGAATGCGCTGCTCGTCTTCGCCGTAATCCCAGGTCAGGTGGAGCAAGCCTTGATCGCGCGGACGCCGGGAATCCTGGTAGAGCGCCTTCAGGCGCAGGCCGAGCTGATAGACGAACCAAGCGTCCGAGTGGGCCTCGCCCGGCGGGTCGGCGGCCTTGTCATGCCACTGCACCATGCGGCTGGTGTTGGTGAAGCTGCCGTCTTTTTCCGCCACCATGGCCGCGGGTAGAAAAAAGACCTCGGTGGGGATCGTCTTCGGGTCGGCGCCGTCGGGATCCTTGTACCAATAGCTCGCCGTCTCGGTCTCAAACCAGTCCACCAGCACCATCCACTCCAGCTTGCGCAATCCGGCGCGGGCTAGGCGGGCGTTCGGGTTGCCGCCGGCGGGATTCTGCCCAAAGATGACGTAGCCGCGCACCTTGCCCGTGGCCATTTTGTAGGCGTAGGCCAGCTGCGAATAGTTCTCATCAATTTTTGCCACCCACGGGAAGCCGAAGTCGTTCGCCGCCGTCGCCGCCTCCCCATACCAGGCCTTGAGCAGGCTGATGCAGTATTTGGGAAAGGCGCTCCAGACCCCGTTGGCTACGTGCTGCTGGCGCAAGTAGCGGCTCAACGTCTCCTGCTTGCGCGCGGTGGCGGGCTGCGGAATGTAGCCGGGCAGCAGATTGTAGAGCGTCGGGATATCGGTCGAGCCCTGGATGCTGGCATGCCCGCGCATGGCCATGATGCCGCCGCCGGGCCGTCCGATGTTGCCCAGCAGCAACTGCAAAATGCCGGCGGCGCGGATGATCTGCACGCCGATGGTGTGTTGCGTCCAGCCGACGGCGTAGACGATGGAACTGGTGCGTTCCCGGCCGGAGTTGCGGCCCAGCGCCTCGGCCACCTGCGACACCGCCTGCGGCGGGCAGCCGCAGATGGAGGCCACCATCTCCGGCGTGTAGCGGGAGAAGTGGCGGCGCAGGATCTGGAACACGCAGCGCGGATCTTGCAAGGTGGGGTCGCGTTTGGGATCGGGATTGTCGATGGCGCCGAGCTTCTCGCTCCAGCTTTCGGTTCCGTTCTCCGGCGGCGTCTCGGTGGGTGGCGTCGCCGCCTCGGTCTGGTAATTCCAAGATTTGGCGCCGGGCTGGTAGTGGTGCTGGCGGGCCTGGAAGCCGTCAAACAAGCCGTCCAGATCCTCCGTGTCCTGGAATTCCTTATCAATGAGCGTGCTGGCGTTGGTGAAGTGTCGCACGTACTCTGGAAACCACAGCTCATTCTCCAGCACGTAGCGGATCAGGCCGCCGAGGAAGGCGATGTCGGTGCCGGCGCGGATGGGCA
>JBOGKW010000236.1:0-4181 GCA_050746205.1 Terriglobales bacterium
CCTCGGCGGCGGAGCCAGCTCCGGCGCGGCCGCCGCCGAGGATACCGCCGCCTCCGGCCACAGGTCTTCGAGGCGGATATTTTTCACCGCCGGCTGGCCCGGCAGGGCTGCCACCGGCGCGGCCAGCGGCCTGGCGGTGGCGGCCGCCCGGCCCGCCGGGCGCCGGCGCTGCTGGTACCCCGCCGCCCAGCGCAGCCCCCAGGCAATCAGGACCGCGAACACGGGCAGAGCCAGCAAGGAATGCGTCAAGCCGCGGTGGTGGGCGATGAAGCCCATGCCGTTCCAACCGGCCACCAGGTCAATGTCGGGGATGTTGGCGGCGATGACCAGCGCCGTGGTGGCAAAGGGCAGCCGCCCTTTGAACCCGGCCCGCGAGATGGCGATGCCGGCCAGGGTGTGGGTGAGCGTGTCCACGGGTAACCGTATTATTACGCTGCCGCCCGGAACCAGGTTGCCGCCAGGCGGCCGGCAACCCGAGCCGGCGGCGCGGCCGGCCGGGGCTGGGCTATGCTGCGGCTGGAGGACCTCATGGCCCAAGGTGATTTTCGGAAGTTCTTATTGCGCGGCAACGTCGTGGACATGGCGGTCGGCATCATCATCGGCGCCGCTTTCGCCACCGTGGTCAGCGCGCTGGTGAAGGACCTGCTCACGCCGCTGGTCGCCGCGGTCGGCGGGAAACCGACCTTCGGCGGCCTGAGTTTCACCATCAACCACAGCCACTTTCTCTACGGCAATTTCATCAACGCCGTCATCAGCTTCGTGATCATGGCGGCGGTGGTGTACTACTTCGTCGTCGTGCCGGTCAATCAGCTCGCCGCGCGCTTCCATCCCCCGGCGCCGCCCGCCCCGCCGACCACGCGCGCCTGCCCCGAGTGCCTCAGCGCCGTCCCGCTGGAGGCGCGCCGCTGCGCCTACTGCACCTCCCCGCTGGCCGTTGCCAGCACCGCCACGCCGTGAGCCGGGGGGGCGCGCCCCTGCTAGCATGTGGGCGTGGCGCTGGAACGCATTGCGGTGCTGGGGGCGGGCATCATGGGCCGGGGCATCGCCCATGCCGCCGCCGTGGCGGGCTATGAAACCACTCTCGAGGATCTGCTCCCCGCTGCGCTGCGCCGGGCCGAGGAGGAGATCCGCGCCGTTCTCGACGCCGGGGTCGAGCGCGGCAAGCTGGGCGCCCGGGAGCGGGCCGCGGCCCTTGAGCGGCTGCACCTCGCCGGCAGCATTGAGGAGGCGGTGCGCGACGCCGACTTGGTGATCGAGGCGGTGCCCGAGGAGCTGGAGACCAAGATCGAGATCCTCACGGCGCTGGACAAAATGGCGCCACCCGGAGCTCTGTTTGCCAGCAACACCAGCGCCCTCAGCATTACCGAGCTGGCGGCCGTGACTTATCGCGCGCCGCAGTGCGTCGGCATGCACTTCTTCAACCCGGTGCACAAAATGCGGCTGCTGGAGGTGATCCGCGGCTTGGAGACCGCCCCGGCGACGGTGGAGGCGGCGGTGGCCGTGGCGCGGCGCATGAACAAGGAACCGGTGGTAATCCGGGAATCGCCCGGCTTCATCACCAGCCGCATGAACGCGCTGATCGGCAATGAGGCGTTCGCCTTGCTCCAGGAGGGCGTGGCCTCCGCCGCGGACATTGATAAGGCGATGAAGCTGGGCCTGAACCATCCCATGGGCCCCTTCGAGCTGGTGGACATGGTCGGCTTGGACACCCGATTGCGCATTTTGGAGTACCTGCACCGCGCCTTGGGCGAGAAATACCGGCCCCATCCTCTGCTCGTGCAATACGTCAAGGCCGGCCGCCTGGGACGCAAGTCCGGCCGCGGCGTCTACGAGTATCCCGGCTCCTAGCCGCCGTTCCATGCGCCGACCGCCCGGTCGGTGGCGCGGCTGGAATCGCCCGGCGTAGACTGAGCCGTGGGTCCCCGCATGCAGCCCCCAACGGTTTCCGCGCCTTCCACTCCGGCGGCCCCGGGCCCGCCGCGCGGCTGGACGACGCTGAGCGGCGTTCCCGTCGAGGAACTCTACACCGCCGCTTCGCTGCCTGCGGATTTCGATTTCGACCGGGATGTCGGCCGCCCTGGCGAGCCGCCCTATGTGCGCGGCATTCACCCCACGATGTACCGCGGACGGCTGTGGACCATGCGGCAGTTTTCCGGCTTCGCCTCGCCGGAGCAGACCAACGAGCGCTACCGCTACCTGCTGGCGCAGGGCCAGACCGGCCTGTCGGTGGCGTTTGATTTGCCCACGTTGATGGGCTACGACAGCGACCACGCCGCCAGCGAGGGCGAGGTGGGCAAGTGCGGCGTGGCCATTGACTCGCTGGAGGACATGGAGACGCTGTTCCGCGGCATCCCCTTGGCCGACATCACCACCTCCATGACCATCAACTCTCCGGCGGCGGCGATTTGGGCCATGTTTCTGGTGGCGGCGGAGGCGCAGGGCGCCGACTGGTCCCGCCTGTCGGGCACCCTCCAGAACGACATCCTCAAGGAATACATCGCCCAAAAGGAGTTCATCTTTCCGCCCGCCCCCTCGATGCGGCTGGTGGTGGATACCATCGAGTTTGGCGCGCGCCACGTCCCCCGCTTCAATCCGGTCTCGGTCAGCGGTTACCACATCCGCGAGGCGGGCTCGACGGCACTGCAGGAGCTGGCCTTCACCCTGCGCGACGGCATGGAGTACGTGGAGTGGACCGTACGCCGGGGCTTGGCGGTGGACGACTTCGCTCCCCGGTTGTCGTTCTTCTTCAACGCCCACAGCGACTTCTTCGAGGAAATCGCCAAATACCGCGCCGCGCGGAAGATCTGGCGGCGGGTGATGGCCGAACGCTACGGAGCCAAAAACCCCCGCTCCACCGCCCTCCGTTTCCACACGCAGACGGCGGGCGTTTCGCTGACCGCGCAGCAGCCCTATATCAACGTCGCCCGCGTGGCGCTCCAGGCGCTGGCGGCGGTCTTGGGCGGAACGCAATCGCTGCACACCAACTCGCTGGACGAGGCTCTGGCCTTGCCCACCGAAGCCGCCGCCACCATCGCCCTGCGCACGCAACAGATCATCGCCCACGAGACCGGCGTCACCAACACCGTGGATCCCTTGGGCGGCGCGTACTTCCTCGAGAAGCTGACCCTGGACATGGAGCGTGGGGCCTTCGATTATTTCGATAGGATTGACGCCTTGGGCGGCATGGTCGCCGCCGTCGAACAGGGCTTCCCGCAACGGGAGATCGCCGACGCCGCGTACCGCTATCAGCAGGCGCTGGAAACAAAGGAAAAGATCCTGGTCGGGGTCAACGAGTTCGTCGCCGCCGAGACCCCGGTGCCGACGCTCTATATTGATGAATCCGTGCACCGCGGACAGACGGAAAAGCTGCACTCCCTCCGCCACCGCCGCAATGCCGCCGCCGCCGCCCGCGCCCTGGACGCGCTGCGGCGCGCCGCCGAAGGCGAGGCCAACACCATGCCCGCGCTGCTCGATTGCGTGCGCGCCTACTGCACGCTGGGCGAAATCACCGATGCCCTCCGCGCCGTCATGGGCGCCTATCAAGAAGCGGCGGTGATGTAGCCCATGCCTACCGAAGATCGCAAAATCCGCGTGCTGGTGGCCAAGCCCGGGCTGGACGGCCACGACCGCGGCGCCAAGGTGGTGGCCCGGGCGCTGCGCGACGCCGGCATGGAGGTGGTCTACACCGGACTGCGACAGACGCCGGAGATGATCGTCTCCGCCGCGCTGCAGGAAGACGTGGACTGTATCGGCTTGTCCATCCTCAGCGGCGCCCACAATGCCATCGTCCCCCGCTTGATGGAGTTGTTGCGCGCTGCCGGGCTAAATGACGTGCTGGTGGTGGTGGGCGGCATCGTGCCGCCGGAAGACGCCGAGGCGCTGAGCCGCGAGGGCGTCGGCGCGGTTTTTCCCCCCGGCTCCAGCCTGGAGGCGATCACCCGGTACATCCGCGGCCACGTCCGCCCCACGCCCAGCCTGCGCTAGCGCGCGAGCCCGCCGGCAGCCGGTGGGTCAGGACCCTGCCCGTGCCTGGACCTGGCGTTGCGCCGGCGCTGCCCGCCCGGGACATGGGCTGAGCCGCTGCGCCGCGAGGCGCGGCACTCCGGGCGGCTCAGCCGCCCTATTCTGGACGCTCCCGCTGGTCCCACCCCAAGGCGCGCCGCTGCGCCTTGGGGACCCCG
>JBOGKW010000237.1:0-4086 GCA_050746205.1 Terriglobales bacterium
GCGAAGTTAAACCTGCTGTAGCAGAATGCCGGAATGGCGGAACCAGGCATGGGCGTCATGGGCAGTGATTAGTGGCAGTGAGGTGGTGATCGCCGCCTCCAGGGTTAGGTTGGTTCTGGCCTTGGCGGTGCGGAGCAGGGCTTTCAACTTCGACCAAGCTTTTTCAATCGGGTTGAGGTCGGGGGAGTAGGGCGGCAGATAGAGCAGGCGAGCGCCGCGCGCTTGGATGATCTCGCGCACGCCGGCGACCTTATGCGCGCTCAGGTTATCCAGGACCACCACATCTCCGGCTTGCAGCCTGGGGGCGAGGACCTCGCCCAGGAAGGCGCGGAAGATATCCCCGTCGGTGGCCGCCTCGATGGTCATCATGGCCCTGACCCCGCCGAGGCTCAGCGCGCCCAGCATCGTCAGCACGCTCCAGCGTCCACCGGGCGTCCCTTCGCGGATGCGGGCGCCCCCGGGACAACGCCCGTAGAGCCGGGTCATGGAGGTGGTCACGCCGCTCTCGTCCAGGAAAATCAGCCGCTCCGGCGGAATCGCGGCGATGGCGGCTTCGTACTCGGTCCGCCGCTTTTGATTCGCCTCGGTGTCACGCTCGACGGCGTGCAGCGTTTTTTTTACGCCGTAGCCCCAACCCACGCAGCAACTGACCCACCCGGCTACGGCTCACCTGAATCCACCGCTCACGCCGCAGCAGTTCCTGCAACTCCCGCTCGGTGCGGTCCGGCTGCTCCCGCAGCCAAGTGCACAACTGCGCCCGCGCCGCCTCATCCACCCGACTCGGAAAACCGCGCCGCGCCTGCGGCACGCGCTCCACTTGGCCCGTCCGGCGCTGCTGCTGTCGAATCTTGTAGGCCCACGCCGCGCTGACTTGAAAGCGCTCCGCCAACACCCGTAGACTGCCCTCGCCTGCCTGCCAGGCGGCCAGCAGCCGATAGCGCAGATCATCGGCAATCGCTTCCGGCATCGCTGTTTTCGAAGAACACCAGAGTCCGCCCCCAGCTTTGCCGATTTCCATCTCCTCAGCTATAGCAACTTTGGTTCCGCTCTAAGGGGAAGCACATGGAACTCGATTCGACCCAACAACGCCAGCAGGCCCACTCGCTGCTTGACGCAGATGCCTCGCTGCGAATCAACCCCGAATACCAGCGTGGCCAAGCCTGGAAAACCCCGCAAAAACAGGCCCTGATTGACTCAATTTTCCGCGGGTATCCAATCCCGCCAATCTTCCTGCAAGAGATTCGCGGCGCCGGCCTGGGAGGCGAGGTGTCCAAACGGTACGAGATCGTGGACGGCCAGCAGCGGATCCGAGCCTTGGCGGATTATTTTGAAGGGAAGTTTGCCTGTCTGCAGCCTGCAGACAGAAAACTTAAACTGCCCGCCAGCTTGCGCAGTGACCCGGCTCCTTGGGGCGGCAAAAAGTTCGACGATCTCCAGCCCACCGAGCGCGACGCGCTCAGGAGCACCAAAATCGATGTGTATCTCATGGGCGACGTGCGCAACCCAGATGAGGTGCGGGACCTTTTTATCCGGCTCCAGTCTGGTACCCCGCTCACTCGCCAAAAGATCCGAGATGCGTGGCCCGGGAACGTTGGCCCCTTCGTCGATTCAGCGCCGACCGCCAATTCTGCGCTCAGCTCCTCTGCCTATTCTTAGTCGTCAGGCAATATGTAGCGCCGCGCGGATGCGGGCGGCTTCGGCGGGGGCTTCAGCCAGCGGCCGCATGCGGACGCCGGCATCGGTGAGCAAACCACGATGATAGGCGGCGGTTTGCGCGCTGAGCGCAGCTAGCGGCTGGTCAAAGCCGGCAACATCCAAGTCCGAGCCGAGGCCGCCCAAGCGGCTGCGCAGCCGGGTGACGGTGAAACACAGCTCTTTGATGGCGGTTTCATCGCTCGACAGCGGCACCGCCTGGATGGCGTGGTGACGACCGTTAGGTTGGTAGTGATAGTCGAAGCGGAAGGCATCCGGCTCGCCCAGCCATTCTCCCGGCCGGATGTTGCGCCCCAGCCGCGCCAGCACCCGCTCCTCGGTGAACACGCGCTGCAGGTGGCGCAGGATAGTGCGGCGCGCGCTCGCCACCGCCGCCGAGGCCGGGGCGGTGATGGGGGCGGCGTACTGCTGATAGAGGCGGTCGAGTTCGGCGGCGGGATCGGCGGTGAGCACCAGCGCAGGCGCACTCATCTGCAGCGCGTGGCTGAACGATTCCTGGGCGAACTGCAGGAAGTATTCGCGGGAGCGCCAATATTGTCCGGCATCCGGCGGCGATTGCAGGCGGGCCAGCAAATCGGCTTCGAGGCCGGCCAAGTCGCTCGCTTCAAACAGCGGCGAGAGCTGCCGCACACGGTGCAGATCGGGGATGATGCGTACCCCGGCGAAGCCGCCCGCGGCGGCATCGTACAAGGCGACGCCGATGTTGACCGCCTCGTTGCGGATGGGATCGGGCGCGATCCGGATCAGCACGAACTCACACGCGGACATCTGTGTGCTGGCCATGGGATTTACGCTCCCGCCGCCCGGACGCCCGGTTCATCACGCCAATTCTCGAACGGCGCCCGCGCCGAGGTCTTGACCTGCCACAACAGCTCCCGCACCCGTTCCCGCCGGCGCACCAGACGTTCGAGCAACGGTTGCAGATCGTCCCACGCTGGCTGGCACCAGGCGGGCGGGATCTCCTCGCCAGCAGCGAAGATGCGCGCTGGATCCAGGCTCTCGACCCGGCTCAGCCATGGCTCGAACGCCTCCCATCCGGTCACGCCCGCGTAGACGCGGTTGCGGCTGAAGACGCCGCGCAGTGGACTGTCGGGAAAGTTCCACTCGCCGGCGTTGAAGCAAAAACCCTGGTCGATCATGGAGACACGGAGGTTCTTCCCGGGCGCGGCGCGGCAGAACACGACCTGGCGGCCGTTGCAGTTGCAGGTCCATTTGTCAAAGACCAGCATGCCGATAAAATCGCCCAGATTGGCCACCAAGTCCAGCCCGGGCTCGGGCAAGTAGTCATAGATGGGCGCGTGCGGATCGGCGGTGGGAAGGCGGGAGCCGAACTGCAGCCCCGAGGCGACGGGCACCAGGGCGCCGGCGATGCGCAAAATCAGGCCAGGCGAGCCGTCAATCAACCGCGGCGGCACGTCAATCAACGCCGGCTCGGGCACCGGCAGCCCCAACGCCCGCGCCAGCCGCGCCCCCAGCCACTCATTGGCCAGCACGCGCGCGTGCTGGGGGTTGTTGTGGAACTTGACCACGTAATAGTGGCCGTCGGCGGCGCGCAGCAGATGGGCTTGCGCCCCGCCGCGCATCGGCCGTATATGTTCCACGGCAAGGATGGCCACAGGGCTCAGGATATGGCAGGCTGGATGCATGCCGCAACCGCCCTTAGTGGTGTTCGATTTGGATGGCGTCCTGGTGGACGTGTCCGGCTCCTACCGGGTCGCGATCCGGGAAACGGTGGCCGCCTTGGGTGGGGGCGCGGTCGCACCGGAGGCGGTGCAGGCGCTGAAAAACGCCGGCGGCTACAACAACGACTGGGACCTGTCGCGGGAACTGCTGCGGCGGCGTGGCATCGCAGTCCCGCTGCCACGCGTCGTCGAGGTGTTCAACCAGAAGTATCTGGGCCCATGCGGCGACGGCGAGGGCGGGCTGATCCAACAGGAGAGCTGGCTGTTGCAGTCAGACCTGTTGGCGGCGTTGCGGCAGCGCTTCCGGCTGGCCATCTTTACCGGCCGTCCGCGCGCCGACGCCGATTACGTCCTGCGCCGCTTCGCGGCGGACGGCGCCTTTGACCACGTGGTCGCACTGGAGGACGTGAGCGTGCAAAAGCCAGACCCGGAGGGCCTGTTCGAGCTGCGGCGCCTGCACGCCCCGGCGCCGCTCGCCGCCTATATCGGCGACAGCATTGATGATGCCCGCGCCGCCGCCGCCGCCGAGGTGCCGTTCATCGCCATTGTGGATGCCGCGCCGCCCGAGCGGGAGGAACGCATCGCGCTGTTCCGCGCCAGTGGCTGTCAGTTCGTGGACGGCGGCACCAGTGATTCCAGTGATCCCAGCGATTCCAACGATTCCAGCGGTATCGTCGCCGACGTCAGTGCG
>JBOGKW010000238.1:0-4084 GCA_050746205.1 Terriglobales bacterium
GATGCGGGTTTTCCAGGCCAGGACGGGGCGCAGCGCGGCCTCGGCGCCCGGGACCAGGCAACTGCCGTACAGGCCCAGGCCGACGCGGACCATGCCGGCGGCGTCGAGCTGCCGAACTGCCCCGGGCAACCCCGGCCGGCCGGCCGCGGGCCAGCGCCAGGCGGCGGCGCTATTGGCGGCATGCCAGAAAAAGCCCGGGGCGAGCAGGCGCCGGTCGAGCGCGGCCAGGGCGGCTCGCAAGCGCCGCATCTGGGCGGCGACGCCGGCGGCGGGACCTTCGGCGGATGCGAGGTGGGTGTAGGCGGCCTCGACGGCCAGGCCGCACGCGGCGGCGTGGCGCGCCAAGGCGGCGAACTCGGCCGGCGCCGCGCCGATGCGGGCCATGCCGGTATCCAGCTTCAAATGCACGGCCAGGGGGAGGCCGGGCGGCCGGCGGTGCCGCGCGCCGGCGCGCGCCAGGCGATCCGCCTGGGCGCGCGTCCAGACGGTGGGCGTGAGGCGATGGCGGACGATCTCTTGGGCGTCTTCTCGGTCAAAATCGCCAAGCACCAGAATGCGGGCGGCGATGCCGCCCTGGCGCAGCGCCAGCGCCTCGGCGGTATCGGTCACCGCCAGCCATTCCGCGCCGGCGGCGACAAAAACCTGGGCGCATTCCAACAAGCCGTGACCATAGGCGTTGGCCTTGACGACGGCGCAGAGCCGGAGCGGGGGCGCGCCAGCGGCAGGCCGCGGTCGCCGGCGGCGAAAGGCCATCCAGTTGAAGCGCAACGCGGCGCGCGAGATCTCCGCCCAGTTGGCGCGCATGCCGGCTACCCCCGCCCCCCCTCCTCGCCCCCGTCGCCTTCGGCGAGGTTCTCGAAGCGGGTGAAGTCGCGCAGAAAGGCCAGACGGACGGTGCCGAGCGGGCCATTGCGCTGCTTGCCGATAATGATCTCGGCCTTGCCTTGCAGCTCCGGATTCCCGGGGTCATACATCTCGTCGCGATGGACGAAGGCGACCAGATCGGCGTCCTGCTCGATGGCGCCGGATTCGCGCAGGTCGGAAAGGATCGGGCGGCGGTCGCCTTTGCGCTGCTCCGGCGCCCGGCTGAGCTGCGAGAGCACCACCACCGGGATGCGCAGTTCCTTGGCCAGCCCTTTCAGCGCCCGGGACATGGCGCCGATCTCCAGGTTGCGGTTCTCGGTGCGGCCGACCGAACCCATCAGTTGCAAATAATCCACGATCACCAGATCCAGGCCGCGCTCTTTTTTCAGGCGGCGGCATTTCGCGCGGACCTGGCCGACGTCAATGCCGCTGGTCTCATCAATGAAAATCGGAGCCTGGGCCAGCTGCGCGGCGGCCAGCGTCAGCTTCTGGATTTCCGCCCGGCCCAGGAAGCCCATGCGCAGGTAATGGTTGTTCACGCGGGCAACGGAGCAGAGCATGCGCAGCACCAGCTGCACCTTGCTCATCTCCAGGCTGAAGACGGCGACGGTCTTGGCCCGCCCTAGGGCCACGTTCTCGGCGATGTTCATGGCGAAGGCGGTCTTGCCCATCGAGGGCCGGGCGGCGATCACGATCAGCTCGCCGGGCTGCAGGCCGGCGGTGTTTTTGTCGAACTTGTCATAGCCGGTCTGCAGTCCGGTGACCTCCTGGCCGTGCAGGGCGTCGAGGCGGGCAAGCAGCGGCCCGGCGATCTCGCCCACGCCGGTCAGCCCTTCTTGAATCCGGTCCTCGGCGATGTCGAAGATCAGTTGCTCGGCGGCATCGAGGATCTCGGCGCTGTCGGCGGCGCTGGTCAGGCAGCTTTCCGTGATGGTTTGCGCCGCGCCCAGCAACCGGCGGCGGATGGCCCGGTCCTTGACGATGCGGGCGTAATGCTCGACGTTGACGCTGCGCGGCAGGCCCTCGGTGAGCGTGACCAGATAGGCGTGGCCGCCGATCGCCTCCAGTTTCCCCTGGCGTTCCAGCGCCTCGCCCAGGGTGATGAAGTCTATCGGGCGGTTGGCCCCGCTGAGCTCGCCCATGGCGCGGAAGATGGCACGATGGCTTTCCGCGTGAAAGTCCTCCAGCTGGAGGATCTCGGCGGCGTAGTTGAAGGCCATGCCGTCCAAAAGCACCGCCCCCAGCACGGAGCGCTCGGCCAGCAGGTGGGCGGGCAGGCCTTTTTCAGTCAGCAGGTCGGCGGCGGACATGGCGGCTATACAAAGTACCAGAACCGGTGGCCGGCGGCGACCCTTCTCTGCGATCCACCGCGAATCACAGCCCCGGGGCGGAGCCGCACCGCGCCTCCACCGCCGGTCCACAGCTTTTCCACGCCATTTTGCGCCGGTCTGGGCGGGCGGCGCGAGCCGGCGGGTACAATAAAAGTTCGCTCCCGATGCCGCACGTCATCGCCTACACCTGGGATTTTGTTGGCGTGTTGTTCATCGCGGCTTGTTTTGCCGGATTTTTTGGCGCCCTGCTGGGGGTGGGCGGCGGCATCATCATCGTGCCGGCCATGGTGCTGCTCTCCCACCTGCCGATCAAAATCGCCGTCGCCGCCAGCCTGGTCTCCGTGATCGCCACCTCCAACGCCGGAGGATCGGCGTACGTGGAGCAGCACATCACCAACCTGCGCCTGGGGATGTTTTTGGAGATCGCCACCACCCTGGGGGCGCTGAGCGGCAGCGTCCTGGCGCTGTTTTTGCAGGATTGGCTGATGCTGTTCATCTTCGCCGCCCTGCTCGCCTACATGGGCGGCAACAGCTTCGTCACCCGCCGCACCGACGCCGAGCGCATCGCCCACGATAGCTTTCGCCGCGCCCGGCCGGACCGGCTGGCGCGCTATCTCAGCTTACGCGGCATATATCACGACGAGCACGAGAATAAGAACGTCGAGTATGTCGTGCACGGCACACCGGCGGGACTGGGCATCTCCTACCTGGCCGGCATCACCTCGGGGCTGCTCGGGGTGGGCGGGGGAGTGCTGAAGGTCAGCGCCATGAACCAGGCCATGAACGTGCCCATGAAGGTGGCGGTGGGCACCAGCAAGCTCATGATCGGGGTGACGGCGGCGGTGGGCGCAATCTTGTTCTTCCTCGCCGGGCTGGTGCATTTCCCCGTGGTGGCGCCGGTGGCCATCGGCACTACGGTGGGCGCAACCTATGGCACCATGGTCATGAACCGGCTGCCCAGCACGCTGCTGAAATGGCTGTTCGCGGCCCTGATGGCCTATCTGGCCTATAGCATGGTCGCTCAAGGCCTGGCGCTGCACTACGGCATGCATTGGCCGCAACTCGGCTAGGGCGGAGACCGGCCATGTCACCCCGCATCGCGAATTCTGACCGCCATGGCAAGGCGGCCCTGCCGCCGAACTCCAGCCGCCGCTCGCTATGGTCGCGGCTGTGGGCCGGCGTCGAGAACCGGCCACGAACACCCGGCGGCGGGCACGGCTCAAAGCCCGCCCATGTGCTGCCGCCGCCGCAGGCGGGCGAGGCCGCCGCCAACGTCTACGCGATCGTCTACAAGGTGCTGATGGCGGGCATGTTCATTAGCACCGCGCTTTATGCCATTGGCATGCTGCTGGCGCTCTTCCAGCACGCCCAGGTGCCGCTGACGGTGAGCTGGGTGCAACGGCAGATGGAGTGGGGCGTGTTCTGGCACGGGCTGACGCACTTTCACGCCGGGGCCATCCTGCTGCTGGCGACGGTGGTGCTCATCCTGACGCCGGTGTCGCGCGTCGTGCTGTCCATTTACGCGTTTTGGGTGGATCACGACCGGCGATATGTAGGGGTGACGGCAACGGTACTTGGCGTCATCGTATTGACCGTCATTCTCTCGCGCTTCGCCCACCTGCACTGAGTGCCGCGGGGCAGGCGCTCCCGCTTCGCAGCGCCGCGCCAGCCCGTCGCGCGGGCTGCGGCTCAGCCGCCCTCTTCTGGACGCTCCCGCTGGTCGCTGCGGCTGGACTTCGACGGGGTCCCCGGCATGCAGCGGCGCATGCCGGGGTGGGACAGCCGGCACCGGCCACCGCTGGCGCTCAGGGCGTCTCCAGGTTGCCGCGACTTGATGGCGAGCTAGGCCGAGTGGGCAGCGGGCTGGCGCGCGCCGATTTGATCCAGGG
>JBOGKW010000239.1:0-4076 GCA_050746205.1 Terriglobales bacterium
TGGATACCCTTTCGGAGGGCGGCGGCGCCTGGCCGGGCGGCGGCTACCAGCCGGACTCGCGCTTCGGCAAGACCAGCCAGGCGATCAACGGCAGCCAGGCGGTCTGGACGTTTCTGGGCCCGCTCACACGCAGCGTGGCGGGCCAATAGCCGGGCTTCGGCGGTAGGCGAGCCGCGGCTCAGCCGCCCTATTCCGGACGCTCCCGCTGGTCGCTGCGGCTGGGCTTCGACGGCCGGCAACGGACGCCCGCTGGCGCTCGGGGCGTCTCCGAGTTGCCGCGACAGGCGCGACGAAGCGACGACCGCGGGCTAAACACTCCGTGTGGCTGGGGCGGCTGGCCGGGCACCCGGGCCGTTAGGGCCGCTGAGGGTGCTGCCAAGCCCGTGTCCCCGCCGGATGAACCCGAACAGCCTCACCGCTGGCGGGAAGCCGGCAGCTAAGCCAGCCGCTCCAGTTCTGCCGTGGCGCGGGCGATGTCCTCGGGGGTGTTATAGAAATGGGGCGAAAGCCGCAGGTTGCCCTCCCGCAGGCTGATGTCCACCCCGGCTGCCGCCAGCGCGGCGTGAATCGCCGCATTCCGCCCCGGCTGGCGATGGCTCAGCACCGCGATCGCCGACTCCGGCGGCTCCGGCGACCGCACATGGTACGCAACGCGGTCCAGCACGGCCAGCAAGCGCGCCACCAGATCGCGGTCGTGGGCGGCGACACGCGCCGGGCCGCAGGCGAGCAACACGTCGAGCGCCGCCGTCCAGGGAACGAAATTGAAAAAGTTGGCGGTGTCGAACACGTCCAGTCCCGCCGCGCCCATGCCCGCCGCCGGCACGGTGAGATCGCGCATGTGGTTGAGCGCCCCGCCCTGCGCTTCCGCCCCCTGGGCCGCGGATGCCGCCGCCAGTGCCGCCTGCTGCGCGGCGAACCAATTCACCTGCGTCGGCTGAATGCTCGCCAACAGCCGCGGTGACAGCCAGGCGAAGCCGCTGCCGTAGGGGCCGCACAGCCATTTGTAGCCGCAGCAGCTCACCGCGTCCACCGGCGTCCGGCTCACGTCCAGCGTCAGCGCGCCGAGCGCCTGCGAGGCGTTGACCACGAAGAGAACGCCCTGCCGCCGGCAGCACTCGCCCAGCGCCGTCAAATCGAGCGCCGCGCCGGTGAAGGAGTTGACCCAGCTGGCGCAGAACAGCCGCGTCTTGGCGCCCAATGCCGCCGCTAATTCTTCGGACCGAGGCGCCGCGCCGCGCGGCTCCAGCCAGCGGATGACCACGCCGCGCCGCTCCAAAACCTGCCAGGGAAGAGTGGTGGCGGGAAAATCTCCGCGCAGGAGCAGCACTTCATCGCCCACCCGCCAATCCAAGCCGTTGGCGATCACCTGAACGCCGTAGGAGGCGCTGTTGCCCAGAACGATCTCGGGGTCCCCGGCGCCGATCAGCCGCGCCAGCCGCGCCTTCAGTTCCCGCGGCACGGCGGCATAACGATCGTCGCTCATCCGGAAGGGCCGCGCTTTGTCCGCCACCGCCCCTAGGGCGGCGCGCACCGCGGCCTTGGGCAGCGGCCCCTGCTGCGCGCAGTTCAGCCAGGCGCGGCTGTGAAACGAAGCGAAGTGTTGGCTGAAGCTGGGCCCGGGTTCCACGCGCCAGAATGCCACAGTTGGCCATTCCTGGTGCGCTGCCCGGCCGGCGCAGTGGCGCGGCACCCACCAGGGCCGAGGCCGTGGTCACGACGGTGACCGGCGACTAACCGAGCCCGGACCCCGCCGAAAGTACCGGAAGCGCCGGGCCCTCCGTGGGCCGGCGCGGCGCATCGAACCCAGCAAACGACCTCGTGGGCAAAGGCACACGGATGACTTGGTTCTGGCTGTTCGTCATCTTTTTCGTCCTCTGGATCATCACCTGGGCCGTGCATGTGATCGCAGTGGTCGTCTTCGTCCTGTTGGGCCTTTGGATCGCGATGATCCTGGTGGTGTTCTTTCGGGCCCTCATACGTCGCGGCGCCGGATGAACGGCGGCGGCGGCACCTACGCCGGCGCCATCTCCGACTCGGCTGGGGCGGCGCCGCAGCGCCGGAGCAGCGGCACGAGCGCCGTCGCCGCCACCGCGCAAACCAGCGCCCCGGCGCCCAGCCACAAGAAAACGTGCATGTAAAACGGCAAGCTCGCCGCCGCGCGGGTCACGCCCGCGGGCACGCTCGCCAGGCCCGCGAGCATGCCGCCCGCGTACATCCCCACTCCCATGCCCAAGAGCCATGCGCCCATGGTGATGCCCCGCGCCCGCTCCGGCACCAACTGCGCCACCATGGAGAATCCGAGCGCGCTGATCAGCAGCTCTCCCAGCGACTGCGCCCCATAGCCGGCCACCAGCCACCACGGTGAGACCATGCCCCCCCGAGCCACCAATCCGCCCGCGGCGTAGAGGAAAAACGCGATCGCCAGCAAATACAGCCCGGCCGCGTATTTCGCCGCCATGGAAAAATCGCCGCGCGGTCTACGGCCCATGCGCTGGTAGAGCCAGGCCAGAGGAAGGGCCAGCAGGACCAGCCAGAATTGGTTCAAATCCTGAAATTGCGCGGCGGAGATGCGCAGCCCCAGCAACTGGTGCTGAACGTTCCGCAGAGCGAACAGCGTCAGCGACGTGTAAATCTGCTGGTTATAGACGGCCCAGACCGTCGACATCAGGGTGAAGGCGATGCAGGCCCACACTCGGCGCCTGGCGCGCCCATCCTCGGTCGCTAGCAAGCGCGCGAAGATGGCGACCATGAGGATTAGGAAAACGCCCACGACCGCGAGCGCCGCCGCGCGGTGGCGCACAATCTCCGCCAACGCCGCCACCCCGCCGGCGCCGGCCAGCAGCACGAGCGCCAGCCGGCCCCAGCGCAACCGCTCGAAATCCGGCGCCGTCCCATACGGCGCCAAATATCGCCTCCAGATCGCATAGCTGGTCAGTCCCGCGGTCAGCCCGATGGCGCTAAGGCCGAATGCCAAATGCCAGCTGTCGAGGCGCAAGCCGGCGATCGTCACTGCCCATTGCGGATGGTTCTTGATCCACGGCGTCAGCGCAATGGATACGAACGAGCCGATGTTGAGGGACATGTAGTAAACGGTGAAGAGGATGTCCAGCTTGGAACGGTCGCCTTCATACAAGCGGGAAACCAGGTTGTTGGGATTGACCTTGAAAAAGCCGCCGCCCATGGCGATCATGCCCATGGCGGGGAACAGAGTTGCCTGCGACGGGGCCGCCAACAGGACATATCCCAGCCCCAGCGCCGCCGCCCCCAGCACGAGCGTCCGCCGCGCGCCCAGCACGCGGTCGCCGACATAGCCTCCGACCAGGGGCATGGCGTAGACCAGCGCCGAGAACGCGCCCCAAATGGCGTCGGCGCGCGCATCGGCCAGCCCCAGGCGCCGCACCATGTAGAGCACCATGATGGAGGCCATGCCGTAATAGCCGAACCGCTCCCAGATCTCGACGAAAAACAAGACCAGGAACGCCCGCCGCGGATGCGCGTGGGCCGTCGCCGCGGGCGGGAGCGGAGGCCCTGCCCGCGCATCGCCGGTTGCTCCGCCGTCTCCGGATGCCATCGCCGTCATCGTTGCCGCGCAGCCCGATCCGCGCTACCTGTTCCGCGCTAGCTTTGCACGACCACGCCGTCGGCGCGGAGGGCGCAAGCCGGCATGTGAGGGGTGTTGTGGGCGATGGCGAGCCGGCCATCGCCCGCCACCAGAATCAACCCAGCCTCGCCGCCCACCTCCGCCTCCAGCGCCGCCAACGCCCGCGCTGCGGCCGCGTTGGGATCGCCCAGTTGCTCCTGGTAGAACGCCGCCAGGCGCGCCAGCGCCATTCGCAAAATGCTCTCCCCCATGCCGGTGCTAGACACTGCCGCCACACGGTCGGCGTAGGTGCCGGCGCCGATGATCGGCGTGTCCCCCACGCGCCCCGGCAGCTTGCCGCTCATGCCGCCGGTCGAGGTCGCCGCCGCCAGCCCGCCGGCAGCATCCCGGGCCACGGCCCCCACGGTTCCATGTTCCCGCGCCCGCTGCCGCCGCCGTTCCTCGGTCACCAACTCCCGCCAGTCGCGGGGCGGAA
>JBOGKW010000240.1:0-4052 GCA_050746205.1 Terriglobales bacterium
ACTTTGCCGCCGAGTTGCTCTTTGTTTGCGCCCTGCTGGCCGTGCATCTGAGCCGCTGGGCGGAGGATTGGATCTTCTATGCCAGCAGCGAATGTGGTTGGCTGGGATTGGGCGACGCCTTCACCACTGGCAGTAGCCTGATGCCACAAAAGAAAAACCCCGACGCACTGGAACTGATCCGCGGCAAATCCGCCCGCCAAATCGCCGCCCTCACGCAAATGCTGGTCTTGCTGAAGGGCCTGCCCCTGGCCTACAACCGCGACCTTCAGGAGGACAAGGAAACGCTGTTTGCCGCCTTGGACACAGCGCTCGCCTCGCTGCGCATCGCCGCCGGCGTGGTGGCCGCCACCTCGGTCCGGCCGGAGGCGGCCGCGCGCGCCGTCGCCGACCCCGCCCTGCTGGCCACCGATGTGGCCGACCTGTTGGTGGCCCAAGGCGTGGCCTTTCGCGATGCCCATGAGATCGTCGGCCACCTCGTCGCCGCCACGCTCGACGCCGGCCGCGATTTTCGCCGTCTCTCCGCGGCCGAACTGGCCCAGCTGGCGCCGCAACTCGATCCGGCCGCTGTGCAGGCCCTCTCCGCCGCAGCCAGCGTCGCCCGCCGCGCCTGCATCGGCGGCACCGCTCCGGAACAGGTCCGCGCCCAGGCTACCCGCCTGCTCGCCGACCTACCGTCCCGCGGCTGACTCGCTCGGCCTGGGAGCGTCGAGGGTCGGGCGGCTGGGCCGCAATCAGGATGGAGACCGCCTGCCGTTGCCGCGTCCGGGCGATCGGGGCTGGGGCTTACTTGACGGCAAATCCGGCGTAGCTGTGCGGCGGGATGGTGAGGGCGAATTGGTAGCCGCCGCCGCGAGCCGGGCGACCGGCGATGGGCGGCCCTCCCGCTAGCGGCCGGAGGCGGGCGAAGGTGCCGCGTATGGTGACGGTGGCGGCCTGGTTGCGGTATGAGTGCACGACGAAGGCGCCGTTATTGTAGGCGAACAAGCTAATGCGCGCGGGGGCATCCATCCGCACCGGCAGCCCGGCGTCCAGGTAGCGCCTGAGGGCTGCCAGCACGCTGGGTGGCAGGCGATAGAGATCGTTCAGATTCTCCGGCATCGTCCAGACATAAAGCTTGCCCCGGCCATAGTGGTCCATCAGCAACAGCGGCGCGCTGCGGCCGTTGGCCAGGCCGCGGACCACCGCCCAATCTTCGTTGGTGTCAAAGCGGATGGCAGGGAACAAAACGGCCTGGGCCTGGCCCGGCAATGGCCGTCCCGCCCCGGCGCCGAACCCGGCAAAGTAGGCTGTGACCGCCAGGATCGAGGGGGTGACGCGCATATCCGTAGTGCGGTCGAAGCCTTGGTCTTGCAACGCCCGCAACAGACCGCTGGTAATAATGACGTTCTGCCCCTTCTGGAGCGCCTGGGCGATGCGATCCACGATGCCGGGGACGCTTTTGGCGGTGGCCGTCAGCAAAACGGTGCGGGCCTGTGCGGGCCAGCGAGGCGTCATCTCCACGGGTACTCCGATCATGCCGATGATGTCGCGCAAAAAATCCTCGCCGCTGGACTGATAGGGGCGATAGTTGGCCAGCCCAACCGGCCGCCCCAGATGGCCGACCAGGCGGTCCATCTGGCCCAGTGCGGCATCGGCCACATCGGCGATCAATGGCGACTGGCCAAATTGCGCCTGGCACCGCCGCACCAGCGCGGTGAAGTCAAGGCTGGCGTGCTGGCCCGCCCAGGGCCGCTGGCCAGGCTGTGCCGGCCGCAGCAAGTCGTTGTACTCGAAGAGGTTGATCGCTGGCGCCTTGGCCAGCATGGTGTCCCATAGCTGGCCGGCGTAGCGGTCTATATAGCGGATATCGTAGGGATCCACCCAGCCGCCGCCGTTATCGCCCGGCGCTGCGTTTTCCAGGTAGCGAAAAATCTCGTAGCTCTCGTAAGGCTGGAGCTGCTGGTCGGTGATTTCCGGGTCGCGTGTCTCGTCACCGGTCCAGATCTCGCCGAAGATTGCCGGCTCCTTTGCCAGGTCGTAGCCCAGGCCAGGGAACGACGGATACCAGTTGGGGAACTTGATGATGATCTGCACGCGGGGATTTGCGGCACGGGCCGGCGCCAGCACCAGCTCCCGCGCCACCTGGTCCATGAGCTGGAGGCGGAACTGTTGCCAGGTTCGGCGGCCCTTGGCGGCGATATCGCTGGCGGTCTTGGTGTTGTTGAAGAAAAAATCGTCGAGGATGATTTGATTGAAGTGGCGGGCGGTCAGCGCGGAGACGCGCCGCACCAGCGCTCGCGTGGCGGGGTCCGTGTAGCACAGGGAGCGGAACTGCCCATGTCCTCCGCGCCCAGCCCAGGCGATGCCGCCCGCGGTGTCTACGCCCTGCGCCTGGAAGAAGCGCCGGACCGCGTTGAGCTGCGCTCCGCTGGCCATGTCGCCGCCGCGGAAGCTCTCGATAAAGACCTCATTGACCGGCAGGCGCTCGCGGACAGTCCTCCAGCTCGAGCGCATCCAGCCGGGGTCGGCGGCCATGCGCTGGACGATGTTCACGGGGATATAGACCGCGACGCGAAAATGGCGAAACGGGACCGGTGGGGCCGGTGGCACGGTTGCGCTGGCGAGGGCCAAGGTGAAGGTGAGGACGGCGGCGGCCGGGGCGAGCAATCGGCGTGTCACTCCGGCATTGTAGCCGCGGCGCGCCGCCTTCTGGGCGGCAAGTTCCCCGCCGGCAGGGCAGGGGGAGCGGGCTAGGGAATGGCGCGGGCTTCAGCCCCGCCGCGGCGGGGCGGCGTCCCGCGCAGTGGATTTTCCCAGCCTTGTTGCCCGCGGCGGAGCTTTTTTCGCAAAAAAAAAGCGCCCCGCCGAAGGCGGGGCGCAGGGCCTCTGTCTACTGCATGGATTGGAGTGTGGTTATTGCGGATTGGCCGGGCTGGCCGCCGCCGGCGCCACATCGTTGCTGGCCGCCGCCATCCGGCTGCGCAGAATCCTTATGTTGACCCGCCCGCCATGCCGCAGCCGCCGTGGCGCCGCCCCGGAGATCGTGGCCGGAGCGTTGCCCAAACCGACGGTATAGATCCGATAGAGCGGTATATTTTCCTTCATCACCAGATAGCGAACGACGGCGTCCGCCAGCCGGCGGCTGTTCCGCACGGCCGCCACCCCCCGGCCGGCGGAATAGGCCCGCACCTCGATCAAGTAACCCTGCTGTTGCGCCAACCCCCCCAGAAACTGCTGCAGCGATGCCTGCGCCGTCGTATTCAACCGCGCCGCGCCGGGTCGAAAGCGGAGATCGGCGGTCTGCGCCAATTGGTATTGATCGGCATTTTGCAGATTGCTCTGCACCGTCGCCACTTGCTGGTCCAACTGGTTGGCCTGGGACGCCACCTGCTGCGCGTCTTGCTGCGCGCCGTCGGCGGCCTGGTTGGCCTGGGTGGCGTGCTCTTGGGCCGCCGTGAGGCCGGCGGTCGTGCTGGCATCCAGCCGCGCCAAACTGGAGGCGTTGTCGCTAGTCAGACCGCTTAACTCATTGACCCGGTCCCGCACAGGCTGCAGATGCTGCTGCACATACTTCTTGCGCGCGAACGGATTCAGCCGTCCCCAGAAGCCCTCGTGATGGTCCACTTGCAATGGCGGCTCCGCCACCGTGCCGGCCGGCGCCGCATTCGCGTTCGCGGTCGCTTGCGCGGTCGCGGAAGTCGGCGCCGCCGGGGCGCTGGCTGGCCCCCCGCCAGCCTGTTGCGCCGCCAACGGCAGCGCCACTGCCAAGACCATCGCGGCGATTGCCCCGAGTAGGTGATTTTCTCCCCGCTGCATTCTGGTTCTCCTTATGCTCCTTTACCCACCTGATCCCGCAAACCCCTTCGCCTCCTGAGTGGCCAACCGCAGTTGAGCGGGACCGCGGATGGCCACCGCGGAAGTTGCTGACCTCACACACCCTCCTCGTTACACGCCAAGGGCCAAACCGGCCGGGGCGCGTCAAGCCATGCGGCACAAAGGTTTAGCCTCCATTTGCGGCCCGCTCGCGGAATGCAGGCCGGGAATTTTTGCCCGCACCCCGTAAAAGCGCCGCC
>JBOGKW010000241.1:0-3982 GCA_050746205.1 Terriglobales bacterium
GGAGGCGGGTTTCAGCCGTGCCATCGAGACCACGCGGCTGGGCCGTCCTGGCGGTTCATTTCCCCACGCAGAAGCGCGAAAAGATCACTCCCAGTATATCTTCCGCCGTGGTGGGTCCGGTAATCGCATCCAACTCCCGCAATCCGGCATGAAGCTCCACCAGCAGCACCTCGTGCGGCAGCCCCGCCCGAAGCGCTTCCGCCGCCCGCCGGAGCGCCTCCTGGCAGGCCGCGATGCAGGCGGCATGGCGCGCATTGGTTAAAAAGTCACTATTGCCGTCCAGGTCGGGCAGCCAGCGGCGCCGCAACTCGGACCTCAGGGCGTCTATGCCCCCGCCGGTGCGGGCCGAAACCTCGGCAATGCCGTGGCCGATTGCCGCCGCCGCGCCGGCCGCCCGCCAGGCCGTTTGCAACTGATCTGGCGTCAACTGGGGCGGGCTCAGATCGCTCTTGTTCAACACCGGCACGCACTGCGGCCAGTTCGCGAGGCGGGCCAAAAGGCGGTCATCGTCAGGCTGCAGGGGCAGGGAACGGTCAAAAACGACCAGCACGATTTCGGCGTCCGCCGCCGCCTGCCAACTGCGCTCGATGCCCAACTGCTCCGCTTCGCTCTCGCCCTCCCGCAGCCCGGCGGTGTCCACCAGCCGCAGCGGCAGGCCATCCAGGTCCAGCGGTTCCGCGATGGCGTCCCGCGTGGTGCCGGGCGCGGCCGTGACGATGGCCCGGTCCCGGGCCAGCAACCGGTTAAACAGGCTGGATTTCCCCACGTTCGGCCGGCCCAGGATGGCCAACGACAGCCCGTGCCGCAGTACTTGGCCCTGGCGAAAGCCGGCCAGAGCCTCCGCCGTTTGGCGCTCCAGAACCGCCACCGCGCCGGCGATAAGGGTATCCGGCGCCACCGGCACGTCATCGTCGGCGAAGTCAATGCCCGCCTCTAAGCGTGCGATCAATTCAACCAGGCCATCGCGCAGCGGGCGGAGCTGGCGCGCGACCGAGCCTTGCATCTGCCGCGCGGCCGATCGCGCCTGCCACAGCGTTTCGGCAGCGATCAGATCCTGCACCGCCTCCGCCTGGGCCAAATCCAGCCGGCCGTTGAGCCAGGCACGCCGGGTAAACTCGCCCGGAGTTGCCAAACGAGCCCCGGCCGCCACGGCCGCCTGCACCATGGCGGCCAACAGAACCGGCGACCCGTGCCCGGAGATCTCAACCACGTCTTCTGCGGTGTAGGAATGGGGGGCGCGGAAGTAGGCGACCAATACCTCATCCCAAACTCCGTCCGTGACCGGGGTATCGGGCCCCGGCGACCGTGCCGGAGGCAGGGGAACGAAGAACAGCCGCCGCAGCCGCCGCGGCGCCAACTCGGGCGGCGGCCCGCCGCCGGGGGCTCGCAGCATGGCTCGGGCGAACGGCTGCGCCTGAGCGCCGGAGAGCCGCACCACCCCCAGGCCACCGCGACCGGCGGGGGTGGCAATGGCGACGATCGTATCCTCGCTGGCGGCTGGCCCGGGCATGGGTCCATTTTCTCCCTTGCGGGCGGGCCCAGGGGATTTGCGCGGATGGCTCGAGGGGGGCCAGAGGCCTGCCCCAGGGGTCGTCACCGGAGGGTTTCCGCCGCCTTGGGGCACCGGCACAAGGCGGGTTGGAAGCCCATAGCCAAGCGCCCAGAATTATGAAACCATGATGCCGTGGCCTTGAAGATCCTCCTCGCCGATGACAGCCCGCATGCGCAGCGCGACGGCAGCCGCATCCTCACCGAGCTGGGCTATGAGGTGGTCGCGGTGAGCCATGGCGCGGCGGCCCTGGAGCAATTGGAGCAAACGACCTTCGATCTGGTCATCGCCGACACCTCGATGCCAGGCCTGACCGGCTTGGAGGTCTGTGAGCGGGTGCGGCAGCGGCCCGAGTGGGCGGCCATACCGGTGCTGCTCGCGGTGGCGGCCTTTGAACTGTATGACGCCGGCCAGGGCCGGCGCGTCGGCGCCGACGAGGTCATTCAAAAGCCGTTCATTCCTTCCGCGCTGGAGCGGGTGGTGCAACAACTCCTAGCCAAGGCGGGCAAAACGGCGCCCCCAGGCGGTGACTCGTCGCCTACTCCGAGCGCCGCGGGCGCAACGCCCCCGGAGCCGGTCTGGGCTGGCCCCGAGCGCAGCGTCGAGTCTGGCGCCCCGTGGTCGCCCACGCCGCCGCCCGCGGTAGACGAAAGCACAACGGTCGAGCCGACCGCCACAGCGCCGGCGCCAGAACCTGAGCCAACGGCCCCGGAGCCGGCCCCGCCGGCGGCGATCGCGCCAGAGACGGCTCCCACCGCATCGGAGAGCTCCTTGTCCGGCCGGCCGCGCTGGCAAATCGAGGCTCTGGAGGTGGTCACGGGAACAGACGGGGCCGAGCCGGCGGCGGCGGTCCCCGATCTAACGCCGGTACCGGACGCGCCGCTGGCGCACGCCACCACCACGGTCACGCCCGACGCCCCTCCGGCGGGACCGCCGGCCACGCCGTTGCCAGGGACGTGGTTGTCCACGCGGGCGGAAACCAAGGCCGAAACCGCACCGGCGAGCACCACTCCTCCTGCTGAGCCGGAGGACCTTCTGATCTCCGCTTGGCGGGAAGCCATTGCCGCCGCTCCCGTGTCCCAGCCTCAGGTGGAGCTGACCGCCGCGGTGAACGCCGTGGATGAGGTGCTGGCGCAGTATCTGGCGCCGATCATCGCCGGCGAAGCCAGCGACCACATCGCCCGGCGGCTGCGCGCGCTCGCCCGCTAGCGCCCCGTTCCAGTCGCAGGGAATGGACTGCGGCTCAGCCGCCCCTCCTGGCGCTCAGGGCGTGTCCAAGTTGCCGCGAGGTGCGCGGGAATTAATGCGAAGCCGGTGGGGTAGCCGCCGGCCGGCGGGGCGCCGGCGGAGGTACGGCCGCCGTGACCCTGGCGATTTCCCGCAACAACGGCAGCGCCTGCGGCGGCGGCGGCACCGTGCCGTTCAAGATCTGCTGGTACCGCGGGCTCATGCCGTACATGGCAATATTCCCAGTGTCGTCGGGCTGCACCACGGAGCCGTTTAAATCCACCCCCACAAACGCGCCATGGCTGCGCGAATAGGTGAGAATTTCCGCATTGACGGAGGCGTTGGTGCTGGCTGAGGCTTTCCGTCCGATCGGCCCAGCTGCGGCGCTGGCGCTGGCGCCGATCTTGATCTTATTGCTGAGCAGGCTTTCCGCGCCGTGTTTGCTCTGGAAAATCAGCACCAAGTCGCTGGATTCGCCGCCGATCTGAAATCCGTAGCTGGCTCCCGCCAAGGTGATGAACGCCGGCGCAGACCAGTGATCGTTGTTGCGACAAATCACCAAACCCTTGCCGTATTGTCCGCCGATCCCGAGGGCGAAGTGCTTTTCCCCGGGAATGATGGCGATGCACTTGGCGCCTTGCAGAATGCCCTGGGGGATGGTGGTATGGCGGAAGACACGCGTGGCGGCTTCCAATCGCGCGATATCGTCATCGCGATTGGACGTGGCCGAAAGCATCGGCGCCACTAACACCAGCACCAGCGCTGGCAGAACGGCGAAGAACAATACCAGGGGCCAGAATCGCCGCATACACTTGTCCTCCCTGCGGATTAGGAAAGCAGTTGTGGCCTTCTTGGTTGCCACCTAGGCCCATCCACCGTTCGGTTCCCGCTGGGCCGGAAACCCGTAAGCCGCCAGGAGCCATCCGCAGTCCTCATGGCGGTAGTGTGGAGCGGGTACTTGGCGTTTGGTCTGGTGACGTTGCCGGTGCGCCTGTTCTCCGGCGCTCGGGGCGAGCGCGTCAGCTTTCACCTGCTCCACGCCACAGACCAGGTGCGGCTAAAGCAGCAGATGGTCTGTCCCCGGGACGGCGCGGTCGTGCCGCGGAACGAGAGTCTGCGCGGGTACGAGTACGCCAAAGGGGAGTACGTCACCTTGACCGAGGAGGAAATCCGGCAGGCGGCGCCCGCCACACAGAGACAGATGGA
>JBOGKW010000242.1:0-3968 GCA_050746205.1 Terriglobales bacterium
TATCGGCGGAGCTGGCGGCGAGCTTGGCGCAGGGGGTGCGCGCCGCCGAACAGCGCGTGGCGGCGCTGACTGCGGCGCTGGGCCAGGCGCGGCGCCAGGCGGCGAACCGCAGCGGCGTGGCGCTGCGGTATGGCCTGCTGCAGGCGCGGGCCACGCGCGATGCGGCGCTGTATGCAGCCCTGGAACAAAAAATGGCCGCGGCGGGGTTGCGGGCCAGCGTGCCGGCGGTGAACGTGCGGCGTTTGGATCCGGCACAGCCGCCCCTGCTGCCCGCGTCGCCCAAACGGCGGCTGGAGGTGGCGGTGGCCTTTGTGTTGGGCGTCATTCTGGCCCTGCTGGCGGCCCTGCTGCGCGACCGGCTGAGCGGCGCAGTGCTGAGCGGGGAGGAGATGGCGGCGCTGGGTGCGGCGCTGCCCTTGGGCGCCATTCCGCAGCATCCGCGGCTGCCCGCCCTGGCGCCGGCGCCGGGCGACGGCATGGCGCCGGCGCCGGCCACGCCGGCGGCGCTGCAAATCCGCGACTGTTATGCCCGAGTGGCGGCCAATGTGCTGGCACGGGCGGGGAGGCCGCCGCGCGCCATTCTGGTGACCAGCCCCAACCCGGGCGAGGGCAAAACCCGTACCGTCTGCCATCTCGCCGAAGCCATCGCCGCCGCCGGCTGGCGGGTGCTGCTAGTGGATGGCGATACCCGCCGCCCTGGCTGCCACCGCTTCTTTTCCGTCGGCAATGACGCCGGCCTGCTGGCGCTGCAGCGCGGCCTGCCCCTGGCGCCGCTGGCGGTGGCGCCGGGCTTAGACCTGATTCCCTGTGAGCACGACGGTGGGGCGCCGCTGCAACCGCCCCGGTTGGCGGAGTTGCTGCACAGCTGGCGGGGGCGGTACGACTACGTGCTGGTGGACTCGCCGCCCGGCAATGTGACCGCCGACGCCATGCTCTGGGCAAGCTTGGTCAACGACACCGTGATTGTGCTCCGCTGGGCGCGTACCCGCCTGCAGGACTGGGCCCTGCTGCGGCACGATCTGGAACGCACCCCCGCCACGGTGCTGGGCGCGGTGCTGAACCGGACCGATCCCCGCGCCCCGGAGTTCCGCTACGCGCGGCGACATCGTGCCTATTACGCGGCCGCCGCCGACTGAGCGCAAGGGCCGTGCCGCTATGCGCTGGTTGCCACCGCCGGGTTTGCTGGCCGGGATCGAGGCGGCCCACGCGCCGCTGCGCCGTACGCTGGCGCGGGCCCGCCGACTGGGGTTGCCACTGATGCTGTTGCGCCTGCGCTTCGCCACCCGCGCCGCCCCGCGGCGCGGGACCGTCGAGTCGTTCCTGCCCCGGCTAAGCGCGGAGTTGCGAGCCACCGACCTGGCCTGGCAAGGACGGCAACGCAGCGAGTGGCTGGTTTTGTTGGAGGCCACTGCGGAGGCGGGCCCGGCGCTGCGCCGTTGGCAGGCAGCGGCGCGGCAATGGGGGCTCGAACTGCAGGCGTGGCAGGTGGAGTTTCCGCAAGGCGGGCTCACCCTGTCGGCGCTTTTGGCCGCGCTGGGGCCGGAGCCCGACTCGGCGCAGCCCCAACCGGCGGCTGGGGAGATGCCGGCGGCCAGCGGAAGCGGCGATGGCGATTGAGCCCAACGCGGCGGCACGCTCGCCGGCGACGGCAACGGCGGCGGCGCCGCGGCTTTCGGCGCGTTCGGTGCGGCTGACGCGGCTGGACCCGGCGCAGCTCCGCTCCTCACGGAGGCCGGGACGGCCGGCGGAGTGGCCGTTGCGCGCGCTGGATCTGGTGGTGTGCGTAGCCGTGGCGTTACCGGCGGCCCTGCTGGTGGCCGCCTCCGTCCTGGCGATCCGGCTCGACTCGCCGGGCCCGGCGCTGTTCTGCCAGCCGCGCACCGGCCAAGGCGGCCAACCGTTCCGGCTTTGGAAGCTGCGCACCATGGTCGCGAACGCGGAGGCGCAAAAGGCCGCACTGCGGGCCCAGAGCGAGGTGGCATGGCCGGATTTCAAGCTGAGCCGGGATCCGCGCATCACCCGCGTGGGCGTCTGGCTGCGGCGCTCCAGCTTGGATGAGCTGCCCCAACTATGGAACGTGTGGCGCCGGGAGATGTCCCTGGTGGGCCCGCGGCCCACGTCGTTTCCGGCCTCCACGTATCAACCGTGGCAGACCGAGCGGCTGGAGGTTTTGCCTGGACTGACCGGGCTGTGGCAGGTGCTAGCACGCGGGCGGTGCTCCTTTACTGAGCGCGTGCGGCTGGACATCACCTACATTCGCGCCCGCGGCCTCAGCCTCAACCTGCGCATCTTGGCCGCCACGGCGCTGTCGGTGTTGCGCGACGAGGGCGCGAAATGAGCGCCGCCGGCCAGGCGGTGCGGGCCGCGCGGGCGCCGGCCCGCGGGCTCGGCGGGTGGCTCTGGGGCCTGGCGGCGATGGCGGTCTTGGCGCCGACGCTGGTCGTGCTGGCGGAGCAGCCGCCTCATGCGGCGCTATGGATCGCCGCGGGGTGGCTGGCGGTGGGGAGCCTGGCGGCCATGGTGCTCCGGCCCGACTGGGGCGCGCTGCTGCTGATTTTGATCGTGTATTGGAACGCCTCCGACGTGCTCACCGAAAACCTGGGCGTGAGCTGGCTGCTGCGCGCCCTGCTGATTTGGCTGGTGGGCTGCTGGCTGCTATCCCGGTTGCTAGCCCCGCGCGCGCCCCGTCTGCGCTGGCCCCTGCTGGCGCCGCTCGCACTCTATGGCGCGGTGCTGGCGGTCTCCGGTCGGCTGGGCAGCAATTGGGCGTACAGTTGGGCGGACCTGAAGCAGTACGGCAAGGCGTTGGTCATCTTTTTTTTACTGGTGAACCTGCTGCGCACGCCGCGGCGGGTGCGCTGGGGCATCTATGCGCTGCTGGCGGCGGTGGTGTTGATGGCGCTGCCGGTGATCTATCAAGGCCTGACCGGCAGCAGCTTCACATTTTGGGGATTTGGAGGCGCGCAGTACGAGTCGGTCGCGCCGCATCAGATGGGCTGGCGACTGGCGGGCTCGATGGGCGATCCCAACTTCTTCGCCCTGGCTCTGGCGGCGACGCTGCCCTTGGCGGCCATCCTATTTCTCGACGCGCGGCAGGCGTGGGAGCGGGCCTTCGCCGCGGCCGCCGCGGGAGCGGCATTGCTGGCCACCGCCTTCAGCTACTCCCGGGCCAGCGTCTTTGGCATCGGTTTCATCTTCTTGGCGTTGGTGATCGGGCACCGCCGCCGGGCCTGGGTGGTAGCTGCGGCGGTGGGCGGCATGGCGGGCCTGTTGCTGCTCATGCCGCCCACCTTCCGTGCGCGCATGCTCTCCCTGCGCCAACTCAGCTTGACCGCGCCGCAGCAGTCCATCGCCAGCTATTCCTTCCGCGGGCGGCGCAGCGAGTTGCTGGCGGGACTGGCGATGTGGCGCGCCCATCCCTGGCTGGGGGTCGGCGCCGGCGCCTACTCGAGCGCCTATGAGCGTTATGCCGCCTGGGTCGAGCTCGACCCGCGCGGGGAACAACGCGATCCGCACAACCTGTTTCTGCAAGTGGCGGCGGAAACCGGCATCGTGGGCTTGGCAGCCTTCCTTTGGCTGCTCCTCTGCGCCTGGCGGATGCTGCGCCGGGCCCGGGACCGGCTGCGGCGCGCCGGGGCCGGCCAGCTTGCCAACCTCACCTGGGGCTTGGAGTTGGGGCTGGAGACCTATTTGCTGCTCAGCGTGTTTCTGCACGGAGCGTATTTCCGGCACTTCTTCATCCTGCTGGCCTTGGCGGCGGCCATGGCGGCAGCCATGGCGGCGGCCGTGGCGGCCATGCCCGTGCCGGGCCCGGCTCTGCCCGGGGCCAGGGCGGCCGAGGGAGGCACGGGTGCCGCCTGACCGGCCGCCGCCGGTGACGTGGCTGCTGGACTCCCTGCGGCTGGGCGGCGCCGAGCGGCTGGCCCTGACGTTCGCCGAGGAATATGCCCGCCAGGGCGGCCAGGCGC
>JBOGKW010000243.1:0-3952 GCA_050746205.1 Terriglobales bacterium
CACTTTGCGCAGTGGATCGCCAACGGCCGCCATGGCGCGATGGCCTATCTGGCCCGCGACAACCCTCCGGATCGCGCCGACGCGCGCGGCCAATATCTGCGCGAGGACCTCCGCAACGCCTTTCCCTGGGCCCAGTCCGTGCTGTGCTGCGCGCTCGGCTACCACGCTCCGGGACCGCGCTCGACCGACGGCCGGCCGCCCGGCCACGGATGGATCGCCCGCTACGCGTGGGGCGACGATTATCACCAGATCTTGCTGGCCAAACTGCGCGCCGTGGCGGCCCGCCTGGCTCCGGCCCTGGCGGCGGCGGATCGCGGGACGGCGCGGCTGTATGTGGATACCGGGCCGCTGGTCGAACGCGTCGTCGGCTATCACGCCGGCCTGGGCTGGATCGGCAAAAATACCTGCCTCATCCATCCCCGCCGCGGCTCCTTCTTCTTTCTCGGGGTGATCGTGCTGGCGGCGGAGGTGGAGCCCGATTCGCCGCTGCCGGACCACTGCGGCAGCTGCCGCCGCTGCATTGACGCCTGCCCGACCGAGGCCCTGACGCCCTACCAAATGGACGCACAGCGCTGCATCGCCTATTTAAATTTGGAACTGCGCGGCCCGATTCCGCTGGAGCTCCGTGCCGCCATGGGCGACAACATCATTGGCTGCGACATCTGTCAGGATGTGTGCCCCTGGAATGAAAAGGCCGCGCGCGGGCCGGTCGCGCCGGCGCCGGAATTTGCCCCCCGCCTCGGCCGCGTCGCGCCCGAGCTGGCCACGCTGGCCACGATGAGCGAGGAAGACTACCGCCATCAGTTCCGCGGCTCAGCGGCAAAGCGGGCCAAATATGTCGGCTTACTGCGGAACATAGCCGTGGCGCTGGGCAATAACCCGGGACCGGACGCCGGGACTATACTGGCGCAAATGGCGCAACACGCCGACCCCATGGTACGCGAGCACGCCGCCTGGGCGTTGGGACGCATCCCACAAGGCGACAGGGAACACCCGGCGACCGCGCCAGCAAACTCCTATGCTGCCGACTAAGAATCTCCGCCGCCGACTGGGTTGGCGCTCCAACCTGGCACCCGTCTTGCTCTTCCCCGCCCTTTTGTGGGCCGCTGGCCCCGCCGCGGCGCCCCCCGCGCCCCGCCGACTGCATCTCTGGTCACCGGCGCTGCGCCCGGGCAAACCCATTCCCCGCCGTTTTACCTGCTCGGGCCAAGACACCTCACCGCCGTTGCGTTGGGCGGGTGTGCCGGCGGGCACGCAAGCGCTCGCCCTCCACGTCTTCGACCGCGACGCCGGCGGCTTCACTCATTGGCTGATCTGGAACCTGCCGCCGGAATCGCGGGGCCTGCCGCCTGGTGTCGCGACCACGGCCCGCGCCGCCGGTGGCGTGCAAGGGCAAAACAGTTGGCGGACGCTGGGCTATGGCGGCCCCTGTCCGCCGCCCGGATTACCGCACCATTACGTCTTCGCGCTGTATGCGTTGAAGCTGCAACTCACGCTCCCGCCCGGCGCCACCCGCGACGAGTTTCGCGCCGCGATTGTCGGTCACATCGCGTCGCAGGCGCGTCTGGTGGCGTTGTTTGGCAGATAACGCAGGCCGCCCGGGGCGGAAAATCGTGAGCCAAAACGGGTAGTAACGTTCCCGCGCCGCAGGCCTTCGCGATTCCTTTAAACCGGAATCTCCGGCTTTCGGGCGGGTTTTCTGGATGGCCCGCAACGTGCACAGTTCGGGGCGGATGCCCCGCGCCAAAATTGCCCGCTTCTTCTTCGAAGCCACCTCAACGGGGGACGCGTTGCCGATGCCTGGGGTCATTCCCATTGGCGAAGCGCGGCTGTGCCTTGATTGCGAGGTCATCTGCTCCAGCAATCGGTGTCCGCAGTGCGCCGGACGCAGCCTGCATCCCATTGCCAGTTGGCTGAAGTCCATGCCCCAGCCGGTGCTCCGCCTGGAGCGCCGCCGTCCCGGCGTCGATCGCCGTCAAGGTCCTAGCGCCAGCTACACCGGCCCAGAACGGCGTAAAGCCAACCGTCGCCGCACGCCGCGGTAATGCCCTCGGGCTACGTGACGGCCTGCCGGCCATCTCGGCCATCTCGGCTCGCACATCGTCCCCTGGGACGTGCCGGCTCGGCTCCCGCCCCGTACGCCACCCTGGTCCGCGAGCTTGCCCGTTCCCCTACTTTCGCTGTCGCTGAGCAGCAACCGGTCGAGCCGACGAACCAGCGCCAGTACCCGCGTCGCGCCCGGCGACGCCAGGCGGGTTTGCTACAATGTCCTGGAAACCCACCGATCCTCAGTAGCTCAATGGCAGAGCATCCGGCTGTTAACCGGAGGGTTGTAGGTTCGAGTCCTACCTGAGGAGCCAACCTCTTCAAGCACTTCGGCCGCGCTGGAAAAAATCGCGCGGGTCAAATAAGGGTCACGCAGGTTTCCTAGTTGGGTAGCCGGTGGTCCATCGGGCTGCCCTGCTGAACACGCCGCTCGACGAACTCCACCAAGCGAGCCTGAATCTTCCGCTTGGCTTCGAGCCCCAGAGTCCCATACACATCCGAGGTGGGGGCGATGTTCTCGTGCCGCAAGAGGGCCTTGACGTCCTCCAGTTCGAGCTCCGCCTCCTTGCCCCAGGCGCTCACCGTGTGACGGAAGCTGTGCCAGCCGATATTGGGGAGACCGGCCGCCAGCGCCACTGGCTTGATATAGGTCCTGAACAACTGCCCCGGCCAGAATGGTCTGCGCCCCTTGGTGCACGACGAGGCGAGATGCGTGCCCCATCGTCCTGCGCTTCGCCAATGGGCACATCGAAGCAGGGTCGAAGTACCTGGTCGATGTAGCGGTCCACCAGCCCTTGGATCGTGGGGCATTCGGCACTGCGCCAGACGGTTTTCGACGGACAGTCGCAGGAGCCGCCTCCAACGATCAAAACAGAACCGTCGCGGACCACGGTCGCCGAGCGCTTGGCTGAGGCGCACCAACCCGTGGCTCGCAAGAAGGCGCCTGCAAAGACAACTGCGCGGCGCAAGCGGCGCTCGTAGGGTCATCCCGCCTAACGCTTTGGTTTCCTCTTGCACGCCGCGAGTCGATCTGCTATAAACGGAACCGTATGGTTCAGTATCAGGAAACCCGCCTCGACGCTTCGTTCGCCGCGCTGTCGGCCGCGACCCGGCGCGGCGTGCTGGAGCAACTCAGCCGCGCCGACGCTTCTATCACGGACCTCGCCGGAAAGTTCCATATGACCCTCACGGGCATGAAGAAGCATGTTGCCGTGTTGGAACGGGCGGCGCTCGTCACTACTGAAAAGGCCGGGCGCGTCAGAACCTGCAGGCTTGCCATGCGCGCGCTGGAAGAAGAGGCCGCCTGGATCGAGCGGCACCGCCAACTCTGGAGCGCACGCTTCGACGATCTGGACAAGATTGTCGAAGACTTAAAATCAAAGGAGAAGGCAGATGCCCGAAGGAAAAGAAGGTAGTCCCGCCGCCATGAAGCGCACCGCCGTGGAACGCAAGTCCGACCGCGAACTGGTCGTGACGCGAACGTTCGATGCCCCGGCGCACATCGTCTTCGAAGCGTGGAGCAAACCAGAATTGTTCAAGTGTTGGTGGGTTCCGAAATCGGCGGGCATGTCGCTGGTCTCATGCGACATGGATGTGCGCACCGGGGGCGGGTATCGCTTCGTGTTCCGCCATCCGGCCTTCGACCAACCGATGGCGTTCTTCGGCACGTACAAAGAAGTGACGCCACACAAGCGCATCGTCTGGACGAACGAAGAGAGCGATCAGGGCGCGGTGACCACGGTGACATTCGAAGACAATGCCGGCAAGACGCTGGTCACGTTTCACGAACTCTACCCCACAACAGCGGCCCTCGAGGAAGCCCTCGCCGGTTCGGCGGAAGGCCTGCCCGAACAGTTCGCGCAGCTGGATGAGTTGCTCGCAGGCAGGTGGTGACACACTGCGACCC
>JBOGKW010000244.1:0-3887 GCA_050746205.1 Terriglobales bacterium
CGCGGCCAGCGCCCGCCGCAGATACTCCGCCCGGCCGCCCACATTCGAGCCCAACCCAATGTAGGCCCGCGGCACGGTCAGAACAATCGCTGCGCCGCCGTCGGCGGATTCCTTTGAAAATGCCGGTAGGCCAGCGCCGTTGCGACGCGGCCCCGCGGCGTGCGGTCCAAGAAGCCGATCTGGAGCAGGAACGGTTCGTACACTTCCTCGATGGTCTGGGGGTCTTCGGCCAAGATGGCCGCCAGCGTCGCCACCCCCACCGGGCCGCCGTCGTATTTCTCGATCAGCGCCAACAGCAAGCGGCGGTCGGTGTCGTCGAAGCCGTACTCATCCACCTCCAGCATCCCCAGCGCGTCCGCGGCCACGGCGGCGGTAATGCGGCCGTCGGCCCGCACCTGGGCGAAATCCCGCACGCGGCGCAACAGGCGGTTGGCGATGCGCGGTGTGCCGCGGCAGCGGCGGGACAAGATCTCCGTCCCGGCGGCATCCATCGGCACGCTCAGGATGCGGGCGGAGCGGCCGAGGATTTGGGCCAGCTCCTCCGGCTCGTAATGCTGAAGGCGCAGCAGTAGCCCGAAGCGGGAGCGCAGCGGCGCCGTGATCAAGCCGGCGCGGGTGGTGGCGGCGATGAAGGTGAACGGCTGCAACTCCAGCACGTGCGTCCGCGCAGACGGGCCCTGGCCGATCAAAATGTCCAGCTTGTAGTCTTCCAGCGCCGAATAGAGGAGTTCCTCCAGTTGCGCCTGGAGACGATGCGCTTCATCGAGAAACAACACCTGCCGCGCCTGGAGATTGCTGAGCAGCGCGGTCATGTCGCCCTTGATCTGGAGCACGGGCCCGGCGGTGGCCTGAAACGCCACGCCCAGCTCCTCCGCCACGATCGCCGCCAGCGTCGTTTTGCCCAACCCCGGCGGGCCGTACAGCAGCACATGGTCCATGGCTTCACCACGGGCGCGCGCCGCCGCGATCGCCAACTCTAGTTGCTGCTTGACCTTCGCTTGACCGACGAACTCATCCAACCGGCTGGGCCGCAACCGCTGCTCGAAGGCGGCGTCGTCCTCGCCCCGCTCGGCGGCGACCAAGCGCGACCGCGTGGGGGGCTGGTGGGGCGGGGAAGACATGGCAACAGGATACGGCAATGTCGGGGTTCGGGCGGGACCAGCGGTGTCGCGGGGTTGCGGCACCGGGCCCAAAGCGGCGCGCGGCTCCCCAGAATGCAGCGGCGCATGCAGGGGTGGGGCGGCCGGCAACCGACGCCCGCTGGCGCTCAGAGAGTCCCCAACCTGCCGCGCTGGGAGCCCGCGACAGCGGCTCAGCCGCAGAAATAAGGTGTACGCTGCAAGGGAGGGCAACTGGGAGGAGCTATGGCGGAAAACACGGCGAAAACAATGAACCTGGCCGCGCGGCGCCGCTCCCGCTTCGCCCCCCGCGCGGGGTTTTCCCCCGAGGCGGTCCAGGAGCTGTCCGCAGCGCTGAATGCCGTGCTGGCGGATGTCTTCGCGCTGTACCTGAAAACCAAAAACTTCCACTGGCACATGGGCGGACCCCACTTCCGCGACTACCATCTGTTGCTCGACGAGCAGGGAGACCAACTGTTCGCCATGACCGACCCGATTGCCGAACGCGTGCGCAAGATCGGCGGCGTCACGCTGCGCTCCGTCGGCGAGACCGCCCGTCTGAAGCGCGTCGCCGACAATGACGCCGATTACGTGGACCCCGGGGATATGCTGGCGGAGCTGCAACAGGACAACGAAATGCTGGCCGCGCGCCTGCTCGCGGCGCATGGCCTGTGCGAGGCGCGCAATGACGTGGCTACCGCCAGCCTGCTGGAGGTCTGGATAGACGAGACCCAGCGGCGGAGCTGGTTTCTCACCGAAGTGGGCCGGCGGGCGGAGTAGGCGGGCGGCTAGCGCGGGCCTGCGGGCCACGGGTAGACGGAAGGCATGCCAGAGGCAATCGCGGCGCCGTTTTTCGCGTTTCAGGCGGTCTCGAAGGCTTTCGCCGGAAACCCGGTCCTGCGGGAGGTCAGCTTCGACGTCCGGCCGGGCGAGACGGTTTGCATCGTGGGGCGCAGCGGCGTGGGGAAATCGGTCACCCTGCGTCTGTTGATGGGTTTTCTGAAGCCCGATGCCGGGCGGGTTATCGCCGCCGGGCACGACATCACCGCGTGGCCAGAGGCCCGTCTGACGGAGCTGCACAAGAAAGTGACGCTGGTGTTTCAGTCGGGGGCTTTGTTTGATTCCCTCACCGTGGGCGAAAACGTCGCCTTTCCCCTGCGCGAGCAGGATCGCCTCCCCGAGGAAGACGTGCGAGAGGTGGTGGACCGGCTGCTGGAGATGCTGGAGATCGGGCGCTTCCGCGATGAGCACCCGGCGGCGTTGTCCACCGGCATGAAGCGCGCCGTGGCCATCGCCCGCGCGCTGGCCGCGCGGCCCGAGGCGATCCTGTATGACGAGCCGACCACCATGGTGGATCCCATGATGGTTCACGTCATCGCCGACTTGATGCGCAAAGTGCGGGAGCAGGTGCAACTGACCAGCGTGGTGGTCACGCACGACACGCGGCTGGCGCGGATGATCGGCGACCGGTTGGTATTCCTGCATGAGGGGCAGGCGCGGTTTTTTGGCACGATCGCGGACATGGACGCCAGCACGGACGAGGTGCTCCGTACCTTCCTGCGCCAGGACGAGGGCAGCCTGCTGACGCCGGCGGGACGGGCTTCCGGCTAGGAAGCGGTTGAGAAGCGCAGCGACCGCGGCGCCCCGGGCGGGCCCCGCCGCTCAGTGCGCGGCGACTGGGCCGAACCGGCAGGCACACCACCGCTGGCTGGCCACCGCCGCCTAGGTCAGCGGCGTCTTGACCATCCAGAAGAAACAACCCAGCGTGACGATGACGGAGGCGATCCGCAGCGCCCGCCAGAACGAGATGCTGGCCTCCGTCAAGGGCGGCTCGTCGGAGATCAGGTAGCCCAGCGCCACGCCGCTGATCAATCCGCCCAGGTGCGCCGCCAGGCTAATCCCGGGAATCACGAACGTCCAGATGAGCGCGTAGATGACCCAGCGGCCGGCCTGCGAGCGCAGCTGGCGGGAGGTGGAATCGCGGCGCCGCAGCCCATAGGTGACCAGCAAGCCGAGCAGGCCGAACAAAGCGCCTGAGGCGCCCAGCACCGCAGTGTTGGTGGCGCTGGCGGCGAAGTTGCCGATGAAGCCGGTGGCCAAGTACAAGGTCAAAAATTTCGACGGGCCGTAGAGCGACTCGCACACCGGGCCCAGGTCGTACAGCGCCCACATATTGAAGCCGATGTGCAGCCAGCCGGCGTGCAGGAACATCGCCGTGACCCAGCGCCAATATTGGCCCGTGCCGAGCATCAGCGGCATGGGCAGGGTGAGGCCCAGGCGCAGAGGCGACATGTTGCCCACCGGCCGCAGCAGGCTGCCGTGCCGGGTGAGCAAGATCTCCACCGCGAACATGAACAGATTGCCCAGGATCAGGAAACTGGTCACCGGGGCGCTGGTGGGCATGAAGCGCGACGCCAAACGGGCGGCCGGGCCGGTACCGATCACGCGCAGCGGCTCGCCGCAATAGGGGCACTGGCGGCTATGCCGGTCGGTCAGGGCGCGGCAGGCGGGGCACATCTTCTGCTCGATGAAGACCTCGCGCGCGCTCTCCGCCGCAGATTCGCGGGCGCGGAACAACCGGTTCCGCCAGCGATTCCAGCGGAACCGCATCCTGGGCGTAATCAGGCTCATGAGGCCAAGCTGCGGCGCCGAATCAGGCGACGCGCTCAATGGAGAGCTTTTCGATGGTCACGGGCTGTTTCGGCCGGTCCTGGCGGTCGCGGGGCAGTTCGGAGATGCGCTTCACCACGTCCAGACCCTCAATGACCT
>JBOGKW010000245.1:0-3876 GCA_050746205.1 Terriglobales bacterium
TGATCATGCGGTCGGCCCAGGGGCGGACGGCCTTGGCCTTGGCCACCGTGGTCTGGAGGCGCTCCTCATTGACCAACGAGGTGACCAGGTTGCGCAGCAGCGCGCGGCGATGCGCGGTGTTGCGGCCTAACTTGTAACCAGCGTTGCGATGGCGCATAGAAAAGTCCTCGTCGCGGCGGGCCGGTTAGGCCTCGCGGGCGGGCAGGGCGTTGCCCTGGACATCGAAGTTCATGCCCAGCGACAGGCCCATGGTGGCCAGGATTTCCTTGATCTCATTGAGCGACTTGCGGCCGAAGTTTTTGGTCTTCAGCATCTCGCTCTCCGTCTTCTGCACCAACTCGCCGATGGTCTGGATATTGGCGTTCTTGAGGCAGTTGTAGGAGCGGACGGACAACTCCAGTTCCTCGACCGAGCGGTTGAGGTGTTCATTGCGCAACTGCAGCGCGTTGGCATCGCCGAACTCGCCGCTCTCGGGCGCCTCCTCGAAGTTGATGAAGATGGTCATGTGATCCTTCAACAACTTGGCGGCCAGGCCGGCCGCGTCGGCGGGGCGGAGGGCGCCATTGGTCCAGATCTCCAGGGTGAGGCGCTCATAATCGGTGGTCTGGCCGAGGCGGGCGGCATCCACCGCGTAGTTGGCCTTCCGCACCGGGGAGTGGACGCTGTCAATGGGAATGAAGCCCAAGGCCAGGTCGTCGTCGTAGTTGCGGTCGGCGGAGACATAACCGCGGCCCACCTTGAGGCGCAGTTCCATATCCAGCGCGCCGCCCTCGCTGACGGTGGCGATGTAGACGTTTTTATCCAGGACCTCGACGTCGCCGTCGGTCTCCAGCATGCCGGAGGTGACAGGCCCGGGGCGGTCCACCTTTAGGTAGATGTGCTTGGGCCCGTCCACGTTGAGGCGGAAGGGGATCTGCTTGAGGTTGAGGATGATGTCGGTGGCATCCTCGACGACGTTGGGGATGGACTGGAACTCATGGGAGACACCCTCGATGCGCACGGCGGTGATGGCGCCGCCCTCGATGGCGGACAACAGGACGCGCCGCAGGGCGTTGCCGATGGTGTTGCCGAAGCCGCGCTCAAAGGGCTGGGCGGAGAATTTGCCGTAGCGGTCGCTCAGGGTGTCTTGATCGGCGGCCAGGCGCTTGGGCTTCTGAAAACCTTTCCAGAGCATAGTCACGTCTCCTCGCAATACTAGGGGCGGCGGCCCCATTTTCGTTGGCGCCCGTTCCGGGGCACGGGCATTTGGTCCCCGCCGTTGGCGGGGCGCGGTCGGAATTACTTGCTGTACAACTCGACGATCATCTGCTCCTGGATGGGCAGGTTCACGTCCTCACGCTTGGGCGGACCGAGCACGCGGCCGGCGAACTGCTCGCGGCGCAGTTCCAACCAGGAGGGCAAGGTCTGATGGCTGGCGAAGTCGAGGGCGGAGAGCAACTGCGGGTTTCCCCGGCTGCCTTCGCGCACCTCGATGGTCTGATTTTCTCGCACCTGATAGCTGGGAATGTCCACCCGCCGGCCGTCCACGTGGATGTGGCCGTGGCGGACCAACTGCCGCGCTTGGGCGCGGGAGGCGGCAAAGCCCAGCCGGTAGACGACATTGTCGAGGCGGGACTCCAGCTGGCGGAGCAGCATCTCGCCGGTCACGCCGGGCTTGCGCGCCGCCTTCTCGAAGTAGCCCCGGAACTGCCGCTCCAGCAGACCGTAGATGCGGCGGGTCTTCTGTTTCTCGCGCAACTGGAGGCCGTAGCCGACGATCTTGGGGCGGCGATCCTTGCCGTGCTGTCCGGGCGGGAAGGCGCGCTTCTCGACGGGGCACTTGCTGGAGAAGCACTTTTCGCCTTTCAAAAACAGCTTCATGGTTTCCCGCCGGCAGAGGCGGCAAACGGGGCCGGTATAGCGTGCCATGATGAATTCTCCGTTGGAAATCCGAAATCCGGGCCGGGCCTCAGACGCGGCGGCGTTTGGGCGGCCGGCAGCCGTTATGGGGCATGGGCGTGGTGTCCTTGATGGCGCGGACCTCCAGGCCCGCGGTGGCCAGCGAGCGGATCGCCGTCTCCCGCCCCGAGCCGGGCCCGCTGACGCGCACCTCGACCTGGCGCATGCCCATGTCGCGAGCCAACCCCGCGGCGCGGATGGCCGCCTGGCCGGCGGCGAAGGGGGTGCCCTTGCGCGAGCCGCGGAAGCCCAGCGCCCCGGCGCTGGACCAGGCGATGACGCGGCCATCGGGGTCGGCGATGGTGACCATGGTGTTGTTGAAGGTAGCCTGAATGTGCACCACGCCGGTGGGGACGTGGCGGCGTTCGCGCTTCTTGAAGCTCTTCTTCTTGCCGGTTGGCTTGGCAGCGGGTTTGGCCATGGGAATTACGAATCAGCGGGCTAGAGGTGGGGATATCCGCGCGGGCGCTAGGTCTTGGCGGAGGCCTTCTTCTTGTTGGCGACGGCGCCCTTGCGGGGGCCCTTGCGGGTGCGGGCGTTGGTGTGGGTGCGCTGGCCGCGCACCGGCAGGCCCCGGCGATGGCGCAGGCCGCGATAGGAGCCGATCTCAATCAAGCGCTTGACGTTGACCGAGACCTCCTTGCGCAGGTCGCCCTCGACCCGACCCTCGGCCTCCAGCACTTGGCGGATCCGATTCACCTCGTCCTCACCCAGGTCCGCGACGCGCTTGCCCGGCTCCACCTGGGCCTTGGCCAAGACGGAAAGAGAGCGGGCGCGGCCGATGCCGTAGATGTACGTGAGGGCAATTTCGGCGCGCTTGTGGCGGGGGAGATCAACGCCGGCGATTCGGGCCATGATGGGGGCTCCTGGGCGGCGGCTCAGCCTTGCCGCTGCTTGTGTTTGGGGTTCTCGCAGATGACGCGGACGACGCCTTTGCGATGCACCAGCTTGCACTTGGGACAAATTTTCTTGACGGAGGCTCGGACTTTCATATCGGTTTCACTCGGGGCGGCGCGGGGCGCGGCTCATTTGTAGCGGTACACGATGCGGCCCCGTTTGAGGTCATAGGGCGAAAGCTCGATGGCCACGCGGTCTCCGGGCAGGATACGGATAAAATTCTTGCGCATCTTGCCGCTGATGTGCGCCAGGACTTGATGCTTGTTTTCCAGCTCCACGCGGAACATGGCATTAGGCAACGGCTCCAGCACGGTGCCCAGGACCTCGATGGCGTCTTCCTTACTCATAGCCAGGCACATTCCGCGCCCACCCGACAACTCAGGGCTGGGTCAGAATCCAGGGACCCTCCTTGGTGATGGCGACGGTATGCTCGAAATGCGCCGAGCAACCGCCGTCGGCGGTGACGGCCGTCCAGCCGTCACCCAAAACGCGCACCTCGGCCGAACCCAGGTTGACCATCGGCTCGATGGCCAGGACCATGCCCTCGCGCAGCTTGGGTCCGGCGCCGGGGGCGCCAAAATTGGGGATCTGCGGTTCTTCATGCAGATGGGTGCCGATGCCGTGGCCGACGAACTCGCGCACGACGTTGAAGCCGGAGGCCTCCACGTGGCGCTGCACGGCGTGCGAGATGTCGCCGAGAAAATTGCCCGCCCGGGCGCAGGCGATGCCGGCGGACAGCGACTCCCGCGTGGCAGCGAGCAGGCGCCGCACCGCCGGGGGCAAGCCGTCCTCGCCGCCCACCACCACGGTGGTGGCGGAGTCGCCGTAGTAGCCATCCAGCACCACACCGCAGTCCAACGAGACCACGTCGCCGGCGCGCAGGAGGCGCTTGCGGGTGGGGATGCCATGCACGACCTCATCGTTGACCGAAGCACAAAGCACGCAAGGGTAGCCGCGATAGCCGCGGAAGGCCGGCGTGGCGCCGCGCTCGCGGATGGCTTGCTCGGCAACACCCTCCAGATCCCAGGTGCTGACGCCGGG
>JBOGKW010000246.1:0-3869 GCA_050746205.1 Terriglobales bacterium
CCCCAGTCGCGGCAGGTCGAGCACGAAGGTGAGTTGGCGGTGGTGATAGGGAAGCGTTGCCGCGGGCTCGGCGCGGGGGAGCCCGTGGCGCCTTACATCCTGGGCTACACCTGCCTGAACGACGTGACCGCGCGAGATTTGCAGGAGGGCGACAAGCAATGGACGCGGGCCAAGGGCTTCGACACGTTCTGCCCACTGGGGCCATGGATTGAGACCGCACCGCAACCGGGCCCTCGGCCCTGGGATGGATTGCAGGTGGAGACGTGGGTGAACGGGGAAGGACGGCAGAGAGGGAGCACCGCCGACTTTATTTTCTCCCTGGAGCGGATCCTCCAAGAGATCACGGCGGTGATGACGCTGGAGCCGGGGGACGTAATCGCCACCGGCACGCCGGCGGGGGTGGGGAGATTGCAGCCCGGCGACTCCGTCGAGGTGCGGATTCAAGGCATCGGCACGCTGCGCAGCGCGGTGACCGGCTAACCGCCGGCTGCGCCCGGAGGCCTCAATTCCAGTTGGCGCGCAGGCGGCGCAGCGCCAAGCGGGCGGGGCGGTAGCCGGGATCGGTTTCCAATGCGCGCTCGTAATGGCGCTCGGCGCCGCCAAAGTCCTGTCTGCGCTCGAACACGCGGCCCAGATTGAAGTGAGCAAAGCAGGTGTGGTCGTAGCGTGGCGCGCGCGTGGCGCGCTCCAGCCAACTGATGGCCTCGTTCCAGCGGCCCTGCTCGATCAGATAGGCGCCGATGTCGTTGTAGGGGTTGCCGTAGGCGGGGTCCACCTCGATGGCACGTAGGCACTCCTCAATGGCGCGGTTGAAGTCGCCGAGGAAGGAGTAGGTCCAGCCGCGGAACGTATAGGCCTCGGCGGTGGGGTAGGCTTCGATGGAGCGGCTATAGAGCCGAATGGCTTCCTCCAGCGAGCCTTCCATTTGCAGGGCGTAGGCCTTTTCGAACAGCACGAGGGCGTGATTGTGGCGTTCATCCATAGCACCGAACCTGCGGCCCGCCGCGGGTGCTGCACGGGCGATGGCACCAACGCCAACGCCCGGGGCCTACCCGAACCTAGGCTGATTATCCGAAGCTGCGAGGGGATTGCCAAGCCCCCAGGCATCAGCCGAATTAACGGTTTTGGCGCTAGGCGCAAAGCGTCCAGGGGCAAGCCGTTGATTTGCTAGACTTTGGTCAGGAGCGGGGGTGCGCGGGCAAAATTTGGCCGCCGGCTGGACGTGCGGGCCACGGGGACGAGGGTGCCGGGACCAGCGAGCGGGGTTGCGGGCCCGCCAACAGGCATGAAGATCGCATTGGCGCAAATCAACCCGACGATCGGCGCCTTGGCGGCCAATGCCGAGAAGATCGCCCGGGTCGCGCGGCAGGCCGCGGCGGCGGGGGCGGAACTGGTCATCTTTCCCGAAATGGCCATCGGGGGCTATCCGCCCCGGGACTTGGTCGAGAAGACGGACTTTGTGGCCGCCAGCCGGGCCTGGCTGGAGTGGGCTTCGCGGCAGGCGCCAGAGACGGCGATCCTGTGCGGTTGCGCCACCCCCGCCGGGGTGGAGACCGGCAAAAGTGTGCACAATAGCGCGCTGGCGCTGAAGAACGGCGCCTTGCTGTTCCAGCAGTCGAAGATGCTGCTGCCCACCTACGATGTCTTCGACGAGAGCCGCAACTTCGCGCCTGCGGAGCGTCAGCGGGTATGGCCGTGGGCCGGCCTGCGACTGGCGGTGACCATTTGCGAGGACGCCTGGAACGACAAGCATTACTGGCCCCAGCGGCAGACGCGACGGCTCTACGCCCAGGACCCGGTGGCGGACCAGTTGCGGCAGGGGGCGGACCTGCTGATCAACATCTCCGCGTCGCCGTATTCCCACGGCAAGATGGGGCTGCGAGAGGAAATGCTGGGAGCCATCGCGCGGCAGTACCAGGTGCCGGTGGTCTTGGTCAATCAGGTCGGGGGTAACGATCAACTGGTGTTCGACGGCTCTTCACTGGCGCTCGGGCCGATGGGGGAACTGCGGGCCCGGCTGCACGCCTTTGCCGAGGATTGGTTGGTGCTGGACAGCGCCGACTGGCAGGGCGTGGTGCGGCCCCGGCCGGGTACGGAGATCGAGGCCGCCTATGAGGCGCTGGTGCTGGGGACGCGGGATTACGTGCGTAAGTGTGGTTTCGAACGGGTGCTGCTGGGGCTCAGCGGCGGCGTGGACTCGGCCGTGACGGCGGCAATAGCGGTGGCGGCGCTGGGCCCGGAGGCGGTGCTGGGCGTGGCCATGCCAGGGCCCTACTCCTCGCCGGGAAGCCTGGCGGATGCGCGGCAACTGGCGGCGAACCTCGGCATCGAGTTGCAGGTTACGCCCATCGCGCCGGGCTTCGCCACCCTGGGGCAGATGCTAGGGCCATGGTTTGCCGGCCTGACCCCAGGCCGTGCGGCGGAGTTGACGGAGCAGAACCTGCAGGCCCGCTTGCGGGGGATGGTGCTGATGGCCGGTTCCAACCGTCTGGGGGCGCTGGTGCTTTCGACCGGAAACAAGAGCGAGCTGGCGATGGGCTATTGCACTCTCTATGGCGACATGGCCGGCGGGCTCAGCGTGATATCCGACGTGCTGAAAACGGAGGTCTACCAGCTCGCGCGCCACATCAACCGGGAGCGCGAGCTCATTCCCCGAGCGACGCTGGAAAAGGCGCCCTCGGCGGAGCTAAAGCCGGACCAAACCGATGAGCAGGATTTGCCCCAGTATGAGATTCTGGACCGGGTGATTCGCGATTACATTGAGGAGTATTGGACGGCGGAGCAGATCGCGGCGCGGCGCAATTTGCCCCTGCCGCTGGTCCGGGACCTGATCGGGCGGATGGACCGGGCCGAGCACAAGCGGCAGCAGGCGGCACCGGGGTTGAAGATCTCGAAGAAAGCATTCGGCATGGGGCGGCGGTTTCCGATCGCGCAGCAATATGAGCCGCTGGCGGCGCCTCCAGAGGCGGCGCGGGAGCCCCGACGGGGCGCGGCGGCGGAGGCCGAAGCGTCCGCGCCCGCGGCCATCGAATCGAACAACGTGGGAGGAGGGCGATGAAGGTGCAACGGCAAGCCTGGTGGATTCCCCTGGTCTGCGCCGCGCTGGCGCTGGCGGCGCTGGCGCTGGCGCGCCCACCGCGGCGCGGCGAGACTCCGCTGCGGACGCGGCTGATGGCCTTTTTGAACCGCACCTTGGGCTGGCAGGGCCTGAGCGGCATCAAGATTTTGTCCATCGCGCCGCCGGGGCCGAGCGGGCTGCGGGCGGCGAAGGTGGAACTGAGCAAGGGCGCCCAGCATGCGGACCAGACGTTCTACATCACGCCCAACGAGCGCTATATTTTGCTGGGCGAGCTGAGCCCGCTCAGCGGCGATCCCTGGCGGGACAACCGCGAGAAGCTGCGCCCGGGCCACAGTCCCAGTGAGGGCGTGGCGACCGCGCCGGTGACCATTTACGAGTTCAGCGACCTGGAGTGCCCGTATTGCCGGCAAGAGAACGGACGCCTGCAGCGGCTGGTGCAGAACATGCCGGGCCAAGTGCGGGTCATCTTCAAGTATTACCCGCTGGTGAAGATCCACCCCTGGTCCATGCAGGCGGCGATCGCCGCGGCCTGCGTGACGCAGCACAACCCCAACAACTTTTGGCCCTTCGAGCAGGCGGTGTTTGACCATCAAGACGAACTGGATGTTTCCAACGTGGCGCAGCGGCTGCGGGACTTCGCGATGGATTCGGCCACACCGGGGGCGTTCTACGACACCTGCGTCCAGTCGGTGGCGCCGAAGGAAGAGGTGGAAAAGACCCTCGCCCAGGGGCATGCGGTCGGGGTGAAGAGCACGCCTACGCTGTACATGAACGGCCGCCCGATTGATGG
>JBOGKW010000247.1:0-3861 GCA_050746205.1 Terriglobales bacterium
ACCGAGGTCATCACCATCTTCGGCAAAAGCTGGACGCTGCATGTCCGCGAGGCGCTGGGCATCGCGTTGCCCGCCAACCTACACTTGATCGAGGGCTCCGTCGCCTTCCTGCGCCGCGCCGGCCGCCAGGTCATCTTCGACGCCGAGCACTTCTTTGACGGCTTTGCCGCGGACGCGGACTACGCGATATCCGTGCTCCGGGCCGCCGCCGATGGCGGCGCCAGCCGCATCGTCCTATGCGACACCAATGGCGGTTCTTTGCCCGGCCACATCGAAGCTGCGACCCGGCGCGCGGCGGCGGCCGTCGCGTTGCCGCTCGGCATCCACACTCACAACGACTGCGACCTGGCGGTGGCGAACGCGCTGGCGGCGGTCGGCGCCGGCGCCCGCCACGTGCAAGGGACCTTCAATGGCTGGGGTGAGCGCTGCGGCAATGCCAACCTGGCCAGCCTGCTGCCCATCCTAGCCCTCAAGTTCTCCCCGCCACGCGCGGATCCCGACGGCCTTGAGCGCCTGACCCCGGTCGCCGCCCGGCTGGCGGAGCTGGCCGGGCTCACCCAAAACCACCGCCTGCCCTTCGTCGGCGCGAGCGCGTTTGCCCATAAGGGCGGGATTCACGCCAGCGCCGTGCGCAAAACGCCACGCACCTATGAGCACATCGCACCGGAAGTGGTGGGCAATCGCCGCCGCATCTTGGTGAGCGATCAATCGGGGCGGGCGAACGTGGTGGAAAAGGCCGCGGCGATGGGTTTCCGCCTCACCCCGGAGCAGGCCCGCGACATTACCGCGGCCATCAAGGGCAGCGAGCACGAGGGCTATGAGTGGGAGGCCGCCGACGCCTCCCTGGAGTTGTGGCTGCGCCGCCGCTTGGACCAGCACCAGCCCGCCTTTGTCCCCTTGCGGTTCGCCGTCCGCAGTGAGGCGCAGGGCCGGGAGGGCCAGTCCCACGCCGAGGTCTGGCTGCAAGTGGGTGGCCACGAGGTCGCGGCCCAGGCCGCGGGCCGCGGGCCAGTGGCCGCCCTGGACGCCGCCCTGCGGCGCGCCTTGGCGCCCCAGCACCCGGCCGTCGCATCCGTGGTGCTGGCGGACTATCAGGTGCGCATCCTGGAGGGCCAACGCGGCGCCCAAGCCCGAGTACGCGTCAAGGTGACCAGCGCCAGCTCCCGGGAAGGGGAGTGTCCGGCTTGGGTCACCATCGGCGCCTCGGACAATATTCTTGAGGCTAGCTGGGAGGCGCTGACCGACGCCCTGCAGTATTACCTTGCGCGCCAGCCCGCCCGCCCACGGCCTTAACGGGGCTCGACGTTGGCCAGCCCGGCGGGACCCCGCTGCCGCTTCACGCTGTCGTCCACGCGCTGCCAGAACTTGCGGAAATAAGTGAACGCCGAAAGCAGCGCCAGGATGACCACCAGCCAGAGGCCGATCCAACCCAGGATTTGCAAGTTGATGCTCATGCCGCCGATCATGAACTCGCCATACCGGTGCCCCAGGATGATCACCGTGATCGCGATCACCTGAATCACCGTCTTGGCTTTGCCCAGTTCATTGGCGGCGATGGCGAAGCCCTGGGTCGCGGCGATGCCACGCAGTCCGCTGACGGCGAACTCCCGGCCCACGATGATCACCACCATCCACGCCGGCACCCATACCGGTTCCACTTGCACCAGCGAGATGAACGCCGCGGAGATCAACAGCTTGTCGGCGATGGGATCCAGCAGCACGCCGAGCGTGGTGATCTGCCCGCGCTGGCGGGCCAAGTAGCCGTCGAACAGATCCGTCAGCGCCGCGGCGAGAAAGATCACGGTGGCGTAGATTTCATGATTGGGGATGCGGGTGCTGAACAGCGCCGCCACCAACAAAGGAACCAGGAAGATCCGTGACAGCGTGAGCGTGTTGGGCAGATTCAATCGTGTGCTCCGCCGGCGGCCGCGCGTGGCCGGCAACCTACGTAAACCCGCACCCGCCAGCGACGGAGCGGCATTCCTGGCCGGCCATCGAAACGGGGTGCCCCGCCTCAGGGCGGCCGAATCGCATCTGTTTCCATACTACCCGCCTGCGCCCCCGCCCGGCGGCGCGGGGTTATGGCCCGAGAGCCAATGGAAGGCCGCCGCCGCTGCGCTATAGTAAATCCTTGAGCCGAGTCGCGGGCCGTGCCGCCCGGCAGCGCGTGGTTTCCGCGGCCTCGCGGCGCCGCCGCCTCCGCGGCCCTAGTGTTCCCCATGCCACGCAAACCGGAGACTAGCGCCCCCCCACCGCATCTGTTGCGTCTGCTGCCGGCCGCCGCTCTGCCGGGTGGGGATCTGCGTATCGAAGGCCAGGGCCTGGCGCCGCACGGCTCGCAGTGGCCCGTCGTGCAGTTTGGCGAAGTCAGCGGTCCGATTTGGATGAGTTCGGAAACCGCCCTAATGGTCCGGGTGCCGGAGGGTGCCTTATCCGGCGCCGTCCAGGTCAATCCGGCCGGCGGCAGCAACGGCACTGCCAGCAACGAGCTTCATGTGGATATCGCCGTCCCCATCAGCGAGGAGCTGCATCCCGTCGCCAACCCCGTGGTGGATCGGCAGGGCAACATCTACGCCACCTTTAGCGGCGCGCGCGGACAGGGCGTCCCGGTCAGCCTGTTCCGCATTGACGCCAACTATAACGTCAAACCCTTGCCGGCTTCGGTTTTGAACCCCACCGGTCTGGCTCTGGATCGAGAGGGCGTGCTGTTCGTGAGCAGCCGCCACGAAGGTTCGGTCTACCGCGTCGCCGCCAACGGCATGGCCGTCACCTACGCCGAAGGGATGGGCGTGGCCACCGGTTTGGCCTTCGATGCCGCGGAAAACCTCTACGTCGGCGATCGCAGCGGCACCATCTTCAAGATTGACCGCGAGCGCAAGACCTTCGTCTTCGCCACGCTGGAGCCCAGCATCGCCGCGTATCATTTGGCCTTTGGCCCGGATCAATACCTTTACGTCGCCGGCCCCACGACTTCCAGCTTTGACACGGTGTGGCGGGTGAGCCCGCAGGGGGCCGTGGAGCCATTTTTCCGCGGCCTAGGTCGACCGCAGGGCCTGGCCTTTGATCGCCTCGGCAATCTCTATATCGCCGCCTCCTTGCGGGGCCGCCGCGGCATCGTGCGCATCGCTCCGAACGGCGAGGCCCAGTTGGCCATCAGCGGTTACAACCTGGTGGGCCTAGCCTTCGCCCCTGGCCCGGCCCTCATTTTGGCCACCGGCGGGGCAGTGTTTCATCTGGATTGGAAGGTTGCCGGGCTGGCGTTGCCGCCCCAGCCGTAAGCGAGCCGCTCATTGCCCGCCCAGCCCTCCGCGTCCCCCGCGCCCGCTGTAATCGCGGAGATCATTGCCGCCGGCTCCGAGCTGCTCACCCCCTTCCACCTCGACACCAACTCCCTATTCTTGACCGGCGAGTTGAACCGCCTGGGCATCGCCTGCCGCCGCAAGCAGGTGGTCGGTGATCGCGAAACGGATCTGACCTGCGCCTTGCGGGAGGCCCTGGCGCGTGCCGACCTGGTCATCATCACTGGCGGCCTCGGTCCCACCGATGACGACCGTACCCGGCCTGCGGCGGCAGCCGCCGCCGGCGTTGCGCTCGCGACCGACGCTGGCCTGGCCGACGGACTGCGCCGCCGCTTCGCTGCCCGCGGCCTGCCCATGCCGGAGCGCAACCTGCGTCAAGCCGACCGGCTGGTTGGCGCCGAGATCCTGGCCAACCCCAATGGCACCGCTCCCGGGCAATGGCTGGCCTGCGGCGCCGCGGTGCTGGCGCTTTTGCCTGGGCCGCCGCGGGAGCTGCGTCCGATGTGGGCCGCTGAGTTGCTGCCCCGCCTAACCACATGGCTCGCCGCGCGCGGTGAGGCGC
>JBOGKW010000248.1:0-3816 GCA_050746205.1 Terriglobales bacterium
AGCGCCGCCAGTCGCATAAAGTCCGCGGCCCGGGTCAAGAAGCAGGCGAAGGTGGAGAGGAAAGGGATCTTGCCCACCGCCGCCATGCCCATGCCCATCCCGGTCATGTTCTGCTCGGCGATGTAGCCTTCGAAAAACCGGTTGGGCGCGATCTGCTGGAAATCCTCGGTGAAGGTCGAGTTCTTGACATCCCCGTCCAGCGCCACCACCCGGCTGTCCAACTTGCCCAACGCCGCCAGCGCCAGCCCGAAGGCCTCGCGCGTCGCCAGCGGCTTGTCGAACTTCGGCGCCGGCAGGGTTATCGGCGTTGCGATTGCCGCCGCTCGCCCCGCCCCGGGCGCCGTGGGCATCGGCTGGGCGCCGTCCGCCTTCACCATCTGCTTTTGCAGCTCCTGAATCGCCAGCGCGGCCTCATCTTTCTTCAGCGCCTTGCCGTGCCAGCCCTCCTTGTCCTCCAGGAACGAAACCCCGCGGCCCTTCTTGGTCTCCGCCAGGATGACCGTGGGCCGGCCCTGGGTCGCCGCGGCCGCGTCGAAGGCCGTCAGTAGCTGGCCCACGTCATGCCCGTCCACCACCAGCGCATTCCAGCCGAAGGCCGACCACCGCTGCTGATGGACGTCCATTCGGTGCTGCAGCATGGTGGGCTGGCTCTGACCCAGCCGGTTAATATCCACGATGGCGCAGAGATTGTCCACGCCGTAGAAGCTGGCCACCTCCGCCGCCTCCCACACCGACCCCTCGGCGGTTTCGCCGTCGCCCATCAGCACGTAGGTGCGATAGGGTTGCTCCTCGACCCGCGCCGCCAGCGCCATGCCCAGTCCCACCGGCAGGCCCTGCCCCAGGGATCCTGTGGGCACGGCCACGAACTTCAGCACCGGCGTGGGATGTCCTTCCAGGTCCGAGTCGAACTTGCGCAGGGTCAGCAGGTGCTCGCGGGGGAACAGGCCCAACTCCGCCCACGTGGCGTACAGCACTGGGGCGGCGTGCCCCTTGGATAGCACGAACTTGTCGTTCTCCGCCTTCGCCGGGTCCTTGGGGTCGAGCCGCATGACGGAAAAAAACAGCGCCGCCATGATCTCCGCCGCCGACATCGAACTGGTGGGATGGCCGCTGCCTGCGGCGGTGGTGGCCTGAATCGAATCAATCCGCAGTTGGGTGGCGACGTTGCGCAGGGCGGGAATCAGAGACGGTCGTTCGTTCGTGGGCACGCGCTTCCTCCTAACCTCCCAGGATACTCCGCCGCCCCGGCGTGGCCGGGCACGGGGCGGGGCTAGTTGGCCAGCGCGGCCGGCAAGCTGAAGCGCACGTGCTCTTCGATCCCCTCGGCCTCTTCCACCCGCGCGAAGCCGAAGCGATCGCGCAGCGCCTCCACCACCTGCTGCACCAAACTCTCCGGCGCCGACGCTCCCGCCGTTAGCCCCAGTACCCGTACGCCCGCCAGCCATCCCGGCTGGATATCATCAGTGTCGTCCACGCGGTAGGCCGGCGTGCCGGCGTTGGCCGCGACCTCGACCAGACGCAAGGAATTGGAGCTGTTCTCCGAACCGACCACGAACACCGCGTCCAACGCCGGGGCGATCTGCTTCAGGGCGGTTTGCCGATTCTGCGTCGCGTAGCAGATGTCCTGCGCCCGGGGCCCGGCGATCGTGGGAAAGCGGCGCCGCAGCCGCGTTACGATGACCTCGGCCTCATCCAAGCTCAACGTCGTTTGGGTCAAATAGGCCACCCGCTGAGGGTCGGCCACCGCGACCTGTTCCGCCTGGTCGGCGGTCTCGACCACTGGGGTTCCCGGCGGGACTTCGCCCAGCAGGCCGATGATCTCGTCGTGGTCCCGGTGGCCAATAATCACCAGGCTGTAGCCGCGCCGGATATAATCCCGCGCCTCCATGTGTACCTTGCTCACCAGCGGGCAGGTGGCGTCAATCACCTGCAGGTTCCGGGCCCGCGCCGCCGCCCAAACCTGGGGCGCCACGCCGTGGGCGCTGAAGAACAGCCGGCTGCCCGCCGGCGCCTCCTCCAGCCCGTGGATAAACACCGCCCCTCGCGCTTGCAGGCCCCCGATCACGGTGCGGTTATGCACGATCTCGTTGAGTACGTAGATGGGCGGTCCAAACTTGTCCAGCGCCTGCTCGACCGCCTCGACCGCCCGCACCACCCCGGCGCAAAAACCGCGCGGCTTCAAGATCAAGACCGTCTTGCCATTGTCCATAGCCGCCTCCCCGCTACGCGCCCTGCGCTTTGGAGCGCGCGGGCACGGCAAAGGCCCGCTTGATCTCCGGCCGCGTCAAATAGCGCAAAATCATCCCGGCAATGACCGCGCTGGCCAGCCAGAGCAACGCCGGTTCCACGGCGAAGCGCAACATCTCCGCCAGTAACATCAGGGCGCTGCTGGCCAGGCCGATGCCGCAGTAGATCATCATCAACTGCCGGCCCCAGTCGCGCACGCGCAGCAATCCCACGCCCATCAGCACCGCCAGGAGCACCGTACTGAGCACCAGAAACCACACCCCGCCGGCGCCTTCGTGCTGCAGCACCCGCTGCGCCACCGGAGAGCGCAGTACCCCGGAGCCGTGCACCAGCATGGCCGCGCCCACGCCGGCCATCACCGCCGCCACCGCAAAGTTGAGGACGGCCAGCAAACTGATGCCGATGGGACGGGGCCGCATCTCTTTATGATACCGGTCCGGCTTGGCCGTTTATACTTTCGCCATGATCCCGGCATTCGCCCGCGGTACGTGGTTGAGTTGGCGTCCGGCCTCCGACGCGGTCCGGCATGCGCCCGGCCGGCGGCTGGCCGTAATTCCACTCTGCGTGCTGGTGCTGGTGGCCACCGCAGTGCCATTGTCGGCCCAGGCGCCGGCGCCCGCGCCGATCTTGGTCTTGCCGTTCAACAACCGCTCAGGCGATGTCAACCTGGATTGGATCGGGGAGAGCTTTGTCCAGGCCTTCGCCGATGCCTTCCGCCTCGCCGGCCAGCCGGTGCTGGATCAGAGCGAGCGCGCCGCCGCCTTCAACCAAGAAGGCGTGCCCAACCTGGCCACGCTCAGCCAGGCGACGCTCATCCAAGTCGCCGCCCGGGCCAACGCAGGCTGGCTGATCTTGGGCCGCTTCACCGCGGTCGGCGGCCAGTTCTCCGCGCGGGCCAGTGTCTTCGATCTCCGCCGCCAGCATCTGGTCCGTGTCTCCGCCCGCCCCGGCCCGCTCCCGCAATTGGAGACCATCGAAGCCCGCCTGGCCTGGCGCGTGCTACGCGTGATCGCTCCCGATACGACGGTGAGCGAAGCCCAGGTCTTGGCCCAGCGCCAACAAGTGCCGCTCGCCGCCTACGAGCGCTATATCCGCGCGCTGTTGGCGACGGAGCCGCCAGTGCAGCACAAGTTCCTGGTGGCGGCGGTACATCTTGATCCTGGTTACAGCCAAGCCATCTATCGTCTCGGTCTCTGGTATTGGCGCGACCAGGATTACCACACGGCGCTGTTGTGGCTGCCGCAGGTGGACGCCCGCGACCCGAATTATCCGGGGGCGCTGTTTCTCGCCGCCCGTTGCGCGTACCGCCTCGGCCGCTATGGCCGGGCTGCGGCATTGGACCAACGCCTGGCCGCGCTCTGGCCGCTGGCGCAAGTGCTCAACAACTGGGCTCTGGCGGAGGCGCAGTTGGGCCAGCTCCACGCGTTGACCCTCCTGGCCCGTGCCCGCCGCACGCTCGGCGCCGACGGCGGCTTGCAAACCCTGCTGGCTGGGAATACCGCCGCCGTCGCCTGCCAACTGGGCGACCGGGAGCGAGCCCTCGCGGTGGCGCAAGCGGCGGCGCCAGCC
>JBOGKW010000249.1:0-3811 GCA_050746205.1 Terriglobales bacterium
GCGCGCGCCGGAGGACGCGACGGCCAACTACTTCACCGGGTTCTTCCTGCTCCGGCTCGGTCGGGATCAGGAGGCCGTGCGCTATCTGCACCGGGCGCTGGCGCAAAACCCAGATGACGTTTCGGCGTTATTCAACCTGGCCACCGCCTACCGTGGCCTGGGGCAGCGGCGGCGTTCGGTGGCCTACCTGCAACGCTTCCAGCGCGTGCGGTCCGCCTCGGCGCTGAATACCGCGACCACGCTGGTCTACGGCAACGAGGGGAGCTTTGCCAAGGCGAAGGCAACGGTGCCGCTGAGTTTGCGCGTCCGACCGCATCCGGTGCCGGTTCATTTCGTTCCCGTGCCGGCGGCGGCGACCGGCATTGACTTCCGCGACGGCGGATCGGCGCGGGCGGGGTCTCCTGGGGCCGGCGTCTGCGTGATAGATGAAGGCCAGCCAGCGGGGCGGCCAGAGTTGTTCTTCGTGAACTCCGATGGCCGGCCGGCGCTGTACAAAAACTTAGGCGGCGGGAAGTTTTTAAATGTGACGGCGGCCTCGGGGCTGGATATCGCCATGCACGGCCGCGGCTGCGCCATCGGGGATTACGACAACGACGGCAATCCCGACATTGCGATCGCGGAGCCACACCGCATCCTGTTGTTCCATGGCCTAGGAGATGGAAGGTTTGCTGAAGTGGGGCGACAGGCGGGACTGGCGGCCAATCCCAGGGCCGACTATTTGGCGGTCGCCTGGGTGGACCTAATGGCCAATGGCCATTTGGATCTGCTCGCGACGGACGCTGCTGCCCAGGGACGCGTCGAGGTTTGGGAAAACTTGGCGAACGGCCACTTCAAGGATGTCTCGGCGCAGACCCAGATCGGACAGATGCCCGGGCCGTATTCGGGGCTGGTGGCGACGGACTTTGATAACGACCGGGACGAAGATCTGGTGCTGACGCGGCCCTGGGGCCCGGCGACCATCTACTCCAACCTCCGCACCGGGGCGTTTCGCGCGCTTCGCCCCTGGACAGGCACACCGGCCTCGGATGCGCGTGGCGTCATCGCGCTCGATTACAACAAAGACGGCTGGATGGATCTGTTCTTTACTCGGCGGGACGGGCCGCCGGTGCTGCTGCGTGCGACTGGAACGAAGCGGTTTCGCCCGGCGCCGCTGCCCAGGGTAAATGCGCGCCTGACCAACGCCTGGGGCGCAACGGCCGTGGATTTCAACAACGACGGCTTCCTGGGTATTGCCCTGGTGGCTCAACAAGATGGCCAGCCGGTGCTCAAGCTCTACTGCAATATTGGCGACGGCGCCTTCGCGGACGCCACGCGAGCCACCGACTTGAACACCGTCCGGCTGCGCCATCCGCGCTCGCTGGTGGCCGTCGCATGGGCCGGGAGCGGTGCTCCCGGCTTGATCGTGACCCAGGCGGGCGGGCCCCCGTTGCTCCTCCGCAACGTCGGGGGAGGCGCGAACCACTCCCTACTGGTCACGCTGCGAGGCTTGAAGGACAACCATACCGGAATCGGCAGCAAGGTTACGGTACGGGCCGGAGGATTGTGGCAGAAGCAGGAGATCGAAGCGGGATCGGGATATTTGGGGCAGAACGGCTCAGCGCTGCGGTTTGGCCTCGGGCGACTGCGGGCGGATACGGTGAGCATGCTCTGGCCCACCGGGGTGCTGCAAGATGAATTTCCGTCCGCAGGCAGCACCCAGGTTACCTATCGTGAGCTGAACCGGGCGGGCGGCTCGTGCCCGATCCTCTACAGTTGGAATGGCCGCAAGTTCGTCTTCGTGGACGACATCATAGGCCCCGGCGTAATCGGCGAATGGACCGGTCCGGGGCAATATGACGCGCCTCAGCCGGCAGAGTGCCTCAAAATCCCGGCCCGGGACATTTCCCTGAGCCAGGGAGGATATTATGCGTTCCGCTTTACCGATCAAATGCAGGAGGTAGTGTACCTGGACCGGGCGCGGCTCATGGTGGTGGACCACCCGGCGGGGGTGCGAGTGTTCACCAACGACAAATGGAACCCGGACGGACCGGCGCCGCCGTTTCATCTCTGGCAAGTGAACAACACCCGGCTGCCGCTGGCGGCGGTGGCGACGCCGCTGGGATCCGCCCGCGGCGGCGTCAACGTATTGCCGGACCTCCGCCAGGGCCACTATGTGCCGATCCGGACGCGGACCGTGTTTCCGGGCTACGTCGGTCCGCATGCGCTAACGCTCGACGTGGGCCGCTTCCGGCCCGGGCAACGGGCGGAACTGCTGCTGCACGGCTGGACGGACTATTACTTCCCCGGAACGGCGCGCATCGCCTATGAAAACCATGTACCCACGCTCGCGCCCAAGCTGCAGGTAGCCACCGCGCGTGGCGGTTGGCGGACCGCCATCGCTTCGATGGGCGCGCCAGCGGGGCTGCCCCGTTGGATCGTGCTGGACCTAACCCCAATTCTGCGCCGGCGAAAGATTGGCGGCGATCTCCGCGTGCGGATCGTCACGAATTTGGCGATTTACTGGAACCGGATTCTGGTGGCGACGGGCGGCGAGGCCCGCCTGCGGGTGAGCCACTTGCCGGCGAGCCGTGCGCAACTGCGGTTTTTGGGTTACCCAGCGCAAGTCCGGCGCTGGCCGGAGGCGTTTGATTACCAGCGCGTGGCACACGACGTCGGCTTTCAGCCGCCGGCAGGCAACTATACCCGTTACGGGCGGGTGCAGCGCTTGCTGGCAGCCAACGACAACCGCTATGTCATCATGGCGCCCGGCGATGAAATCGCCTTTCGCTTTCCGGCCAAGGGATTGCCGCCGCTACCGGCGGGCTGGCGGCGCACGATCTTCTTCTGCGCCAACGGCTTTACCAAGGGCCGCGAGTTCACCACCGCGTATCCCGACACGGTCGGCCCATTGCCGCTGCAAGGGCGGGCGTATCCGCCGCCGCCCGGCCCGGCGCCAACCCTTCCGCTGCTCCGCTACCGGCTGGACTATAACACCCGTCACGTGGGGCCGCGGTAGGCGGCGCGCCGCCCTACCGGGCGGCGGCGTGGCGGCGTGGTATGGTCAAGAATTCCCGGTTATGAAAGCCGCGATCCTGGGCCTGCCGCAGGTAGGCAAAACCACTCTCTTCCAAATGCTGACGGGGCTGGAGGCGGGCCGTCGCGACGATATCGTCGGCGTGGCCAAGCTGCCGGACACGCGGCTGGATCAGCTATCCGCTCTGTTCCACCCGCGCAAACACACGGCCGCAACGCTGGAGCTGGTGGACTTGGCCTCCTTAACCGAGGCCAGCCTGAGGGAAGGGACAAGCATCGCCGCGTTGCGCGGCGGTGACGCGCTGATCCACGTTCTGCGGGCCTTTCCGGATCCGAGCGTGCCGCACGAAGCAGGTACGGTGGATCCCATGCGGGACCTCCAACGGCTGGACTTCGACTTGATCATTAGCGATTTGGGGCAGGTGGAGAAGCGGCTGGAGCGCGTCGGCAAGGAGCTGAAGAAGCAGCGCACCCCGGCGCTGACGGAGGAAGCCGCGCTGCTGGACCGGATGAAGGCGGAGTTGGAGGCGGAGCGGCCGCTGCGCGCTATGCCCTTGACGGCGGCCGAGGAGCGAGTCACGCGCGGCTTTCAATTCTTGAGCCAAAAGCCACTGCTGTACGTATTGAACGTGGGGGAGGAGGAAGCGGCCCAGATGGATACGGCCTGGGCACGGGCGAAGGGCGGCGCTGTAGGCACGGAGCCGAAGACGGGCGCGGTGGTGGTCTGCGCCAAGATCGAGGCGGAGATCGCCAGCCTGCCGGCGGAAGATGCGGCGGCGTTTTTGCAGGGCTATGGGCT
>JBOGKW010000250.1:0-3786 GCA_050746205.1 Terriglobales bacterium
CGCGCCCCCAGCTGGACGACTACCTCGGCGTCGGCGGCGAAGCTCAGGGTGGGCACGACGACCTCATCGCCGGGCCCAATCCCCAGCGCGGCCAAGGCTACATGCAGTGCCGCCGTCCCGGAATTCACCGCCACCGCGTGCCGCGCCCCCACCGCCGCGGCGAATTTCTCCTCGAACCGCTCCGTCTCCGGTCCGCTGGTGAGCCAGCCCGAACGAATAACGCGGCGCATGGCCTCGAGCTCGTCCCGGCCGACGCTGGGCCGGTGGAAGGGAACCGCGATCCGGGCCGGCGCTACGGCGCCTTGGGCAAGTCCACCCACACCGCGTCGGCAAGCATGAGCAGGGCCGGCCAGCGCCGGCTGCAACGGCACAGCAGGCGCGACGCCGCGACCAGGCAGCGATACCGCAACGGCAGCAGATCGCGATCCTCCCATTGCGCGTTGGTCGAAAAATACCCTTCGGCGTGCAATCGCGGTCGCTCGGCCGCACCTTGAGGCTCCGCGCCAGCAGTGGCGCCCAGGTCCCGCATCTGAGCCAGGGTCCAGTATTGCACACGCTGTTCCAGCGGCTTGCCCCAGCGGGCCAGGCGCCGAAACAGGCGGGCGCGCAAGCCGCCGCGGTGCGGCAACTGCACGCGAAGCTGCCCGCCGGGGTGCAGCACGGCCTGGGCTTCGCGCAGCGCGCCGCAACCCTGTCCGGGCAGATATTGCCACACTCCGTAGGCCACCACCTCCGCGAAGGTTTCCGCGCGAAAGGGGAGGCGATCCACATCGGCGCAGACCCAGAGGGTTTCCCCCTCCCGTCCCAGCTCCCGCGCCACCCGCCGGGCCGCGCGCACCGCCTCCAACGATCGGTCCACGCCCACCGCCCGATAGCCGGCGTTGGCCGCCGCCAGCGCCCAGCGGCCCCAGCCGCAACCCAAATCCAAAACCGCCGGCTTGCCTTCCGGATCTTGCACAGCGCTCCACGGCCAGCCGGGAATCGGATAACGCCCCAGCCGCCCCGCGAGATGAGCGTACATGCGGCCGTGGGTGGCGGCGATATGGCGCGAAACGAACGGGTCCATGCGGGCGGCCAACCGCTGCCGCCAGCTTACCAGCAGCCGGCGGGCTCAGTTTTCGCGCGCCGCTGGCCAAAGCGGCGGGCCGGCCCGGCGCCTAGCTGCGCGTAATTCGCCCGAAGATGACGCGTTTGCCCGTGGGTTGGCTGACCAGCGCCGAGTTTTCCGCCGTCACGAACAACGCGAAGTCAGGATATGGCGTGCGTAATTGGATGTTCGCCTGGTGGTCGCTGTTCACCACCAGTTGGCCCTTGTTCTGGACCGCGTGCCCATTGGCCTGAATCCACACCACGTACACCGACTCAGCGGGGGTTAGCGTGCCCGGAGGCGGCAAAAACTTGACCTGCAGCTCTACCGTGGTGTTGTTGTTGTGGTCATGTCCCACGGTGGCGGTTGCGGCCACGCCTGGCACCGCCGGGGAGGCGCTGAGCCGCTCCTTCGTCCCGCCGCCAAAGGGCCAGATCAGGAGAAGAGCCATCGCCGCCATGCCGAAGATGCCAGGGCGTGAAGCGAACCGAACGTGTGTGGACACGTGCACCTCCCTATCGCTGGACGGCGCTGGCCGGCGTAGGGATGCCCGGACGCGGGCTTTCGGTTATCGCTTGGTTATATCTGAGGTCGTCGTGGGCAGCAAGCCATAGATGTCCAGCGCGGCCTGGGTGCCCACGTAAACCCGCCCGTCCGCCACCGTCGGCACGGCGAATTTCACGCCAGCGCCGGCAGCCCGCCCGCCAGCTTCATCGCTCGCATAGAGGACCTGGCGAATATCGGCGGCATTGAACGCATAAAGCACGGTGTCGGCGTTCGGGTCGCGCCCGTTGGTGCGCAGCAGCCAAACGATGCCTTGCCGGCCGTGGTTGGACGAGATCACCGGCGTGGCCCCCGGCCAGGGGAAGCGCACCGTGCCTTGCGCCGGCGGCGCCAGTAGTCGGCCATCCTGAACGGTGTAGACCTGAATCAGCTGGTTCACCGTGGCTGAGTAGAGCCGATGCTCAAAATATGCCGGCAGGCTGAAGGCCGAACCATTGGCCATCCGCAGTGATTGCACGATTTGGCTGTCGTTGCCGGGGTGAAAGCCGCCCAGGCGGCGCCGGTTCAGTAGATAAATATCCCGTTTCTTGCCCTGGGCGAGCAGCAACTCCGGGTTCGGGCCGGGCTGCTGGGGCAACAGGATCACCCCCGCCGAGCTCAGGTCCTTGTCGTCGCGCTGCAGTTGGGCCTGGTCAAAGGGCGTGAAATAGTCCTGTACGCTCAGACCGCCCCGCCCCAGAACCAGCTCCACGACCGAATCGCCATAATCGCGTCCACCGCCAGCGGCATCGAACGTCCCGTTGCCGGTGGCGAAAAAGACGTCGCCCCGCGCGTCGGCGGCCAGGCCGTTGCCCGACTGCCAAATGCCACCTTCGGTGCCGTTGGGGGTCGCGCACCAGGCCCCCACTTGCCGCAAGTCCCTGGCGCGATAGGCGATCACCCAGCCGTGATACGGCCGGTCGTCACAGCTCGAGGCCCAGGCCAGATAGACGACGCCATGGGTCAGCAACAGGCCGGCGCGAGGGTTGTTACGCAGCGGATCGAAACGCACGGTCTTGGCTTGGGGGTTCCCCGGCACCGCGGCCCCGGCGCCCTCGCCCCGGCCCGGCGCCTCGGCTTGGATCACCCGCGGCGGCACCTGGTCTTGCCCGGTCGCCACATTCAGCGCATGGAGCCGCTGCACGAATCGGCCACGCTCTTCCGTCCGCGCCAGCACCAGCAGAGCCCCGGTGCGCGGATCGAGCACCGGAGTTGCGGTGATCCCCACCGTGGGCAGGATCTGCCCGCATTCCGTGGCCGCCGCCGGCACCGCGCTGACGCCCATGGCGGCGTTCAGGAAGCTGCGCCGCCAGAGCGGCCGGGCAAGTTGCCCATGGGCGTCAAAGGCGTACACGGTGTCATTCTCCGTGGCGACGAACACCACGTCGTGTACCCCTTGGCCGGGAATGCGGACTCCGGGCAAATACAGCGGTTGCGCGTAGATCGGTCCGTCCACCGCGAGCCGCGCCACCAGCCCAAAGCTGTGGGCATTCACATTGGCCAGCGTGAGCGCCGTCTCCAAGGGATCGGCGCCGGTGCGGGCATTGTTGTATTGGTACGTGGTGACGGCGCCGGCAGGCCAGTTGGGGTCGGCGGCGCCCGCCCGCCCGGGGCGGTGGCAGCCCGCCAACAGAGCCGTGGCGGCCAGCACCCAGGCGATGCGCTTCACAGTTTTTAGCGTATCAAACCCGGCTGGGGGGTCGGCGGCTCCGGCGCCGGTCTTGCCCACCTGCACCGGGTGGTGGCGGGTAGGCCGGAGGCCTGCCCCACTGCCTGGGTCTGCGCGTTTGTCGGCGCCGGTGTGCCGCTTGCTCCGCTGCCTCCCGGCAGCGCGGACGTGGGGCAGCCGTCCCGGCTGCCCCGGCGAACCGTCCCGAAGAGGCCGTATCGGCTCACCGCCCCGCCGAGCGAAGCAGCGCCAGCGCGGCGGCATCGGTGGGGTGATGGGCCAGCCACGACCGCAGCAAGCGGCGGGCCGCCGCAGGGCGGTGCCGCTCAAGCTGCAACCGCGCCAAGTTCAGCAAGGCGCCGCGGGCGTCGGGGTGCCGTCGCAGCAGGCTCTCCAGCGTGGCGCTGGCCGCGGCCGCATGTCCCTGCCGCGCTTGCAGCACCGCCAGGTTGTTGGCCGCCTGCTCATCGTCCGGATCGGCGGCGAC
>JBOGKW010000251.1:0-3581 GCA_050746205.1 Terriglobales bacterium
GCTCTCGCAGCGGCTCCCTGCCGTCGGGCCTCAGTCCCGAATTGAAACGCCCGCACCCGCGGCGGCTGGCACCCGCTCGTCCACCACCCGACGCAGCTTGCGGCGAGGACCGCTGGGGCGCAACTCACCCCGCGGCAACATGCGAAAGCGCAGCTCGTAGAGGCCCATGTGGAGATTCTTGTGATAGTAAGGAAACTGCGCCTCCAGGCGGCGCAGCAAGTCGGCGCGCAGGGCTTCCGGATCGGTTCCCGGCTGGATCTCCAGCCGCAGTTCCAGCACGTCGCGGGTGCCAGGCTGCGTGACCGCAACTTGCCAATCGTCGGACAAACCCGCGGCGCCACCAAGCCAGGTCTCGAAGATCCAGGGACTAATCATGCCCATGCCGCAGGAGACGATCTCGTCGCCCCGGCCGACAATCTTTCCGATGCGCCGCATGCAGTTCAAGCGGCATCCGCAGGGCTCCTCCGTAAAGCGCGTGATGTCGTTGGAACGGTAGCGGATCAGCGGCATCACCTTGCGCGTCAGCGTGGTGAAGACCAGCTCACCGTAGCCGTCGGCGTTGGGGTTCAGGATCTCGAACTGGAAATTCACCTCGTTGAGGTGATAGCCGCTCTGTGCCGGGCATTCCACACCGCTCGCCCCCAGGCTCTCCGTTTGCCCGTAGGCCTGATACACCTTGGTGCGCCAGACGCGTTGAATCCAGTCCCGCGTGGCCTCGGCCATGTTCTCGCTGCCCGAGAGGATGAACTTGACCGGCCACGTCCCGCGCTGCTCGGCGATCTCGGTCAGACTGACCAGCCAAGCGGTGTCCACGATGAGGACATTGAATTTATAGTCCCGAACCCGTTCATAAAAGTCCTCCGGTGGCAGCTTCGAGCCGATGACGTGAAAACAACCAATGGCGATGAGGGAATGCTGGAGGGTGATGCCGGCATTCCAAAAGGCGTAATCAAAGGCGTCCACCACGCGGTCTTCCGGGCGCAAGCCCAGGTTCCACAGGCCTACCGCCCCCTCGAAGCCGATGTCGCGGATCTCCTCGTTGGAAAAGTACACGCGCTTGTTGCGGGCGGTGGTGCCGGTGGTCTCAAAGCCCGCCTGCGCGGTGTCGCAGACAAAATCCTCGGTCTCGCGCGCCCGCAGGTCGGCTGAGGTTGTATAGAAATCGCCCAGGTCCTCGGGCCGCCGCACGCCGCGGACATCAATGCCCAGGGCTTGGAAGCGCTCGCGGTAAAACCGGCTGCGTTGCGCTGCCCAGCGCACGGTCTGTTGCAGCTCGGCCTGTTGGACGCGCCGGACTAAGCCGGGCTTGATGAGCGGCGCGAAGCGGTAGCGCCGCTCGATGCTGCGCCCGAACAGAAACGTCTCCAGGATGGTGGGTACCGCCTCAAACATGGATCTCGCTTTCCAAGGCCAGGGGGGCGGCGCCCCTCCCTGGCGGGGCGCCGCTAGGCGCCCGCCGCGAGTTGCGCCAGGACCGACTTGGACAGTTCCCGCAGCGTCTCCAGCACGCCGTTGCCGTGGCACGCCACGGCGGGGATGACCGGCTCTTGGTGGCGCCGCAACTGAGTCGTGAGGCGGTCCACCGCCAGGGCATTGCCCAAGTCCTGCTTGTTGAGCTGGAGCACATACGGAATCTTGGCCAACTCCAGCTTCTGCTCGCGGAGGTTGTCCTCCAAATCATCCAACGCCTCCAGGTTGGCGTCCAGCCTCGGCTCCTGGCTATCGGCGACGAACACCACGCCATCCACGTTGCGCAGCAACAACTTGCGGCTCGCCGTGTAGAAGAGCTGCCCGGGCACGGTGTACAAGTGAAAGCGGGTGTGATACCCGCGCACCTCACCCAGTTCCAAAGGCAAAAAGTCGAAAAACAGGGTGCGGTCCCCCTCCGTCGCCAGCGACAGCATTTGACTGCGCCGCTCCTGGGGCACCTGCCCGAAGATGTACTGCAAATTGGTGGTTTTGCCCCCCAGGCCGGGGCCGTAATAGACCAGCTTGCAGTTGATTTCGCGCGCCGCGCGATTGATGGTGCTCACAGGCGGATTCCGAGGGACTCGGGCCAGTTATAACACACGCGCGGCCCCTCGCGGCAACTTTGCCGACGCCCCACGCCGGCCAGCATCTCCGGAGCCGCCGCGGCTCTGCAGTCCCGTCCGGCCGGGCGGCGCCCGCGTATCGGCCCCTGGCGCCGCTGTCGCCTGCGGCCGGGCGGCGCTATTGACGCCACCGCAGCTTTGCCGCCTAATTGTAACGTTGTCCCGCAACCCGCCTTCGGGTGTCGGGCCGGCCCTTATCCCTATGAGCGCAGCCTCCCATTCGCCCGCCCCCAGCCACCATCGTCCCGAGCCCCAACCCGACGCCGAGCGCCGAGCGGCGCTCGAACAGTACGAGGCGGGGATGAAATACTTCAACCAGCAGAAGTTCGATAAAGCCAAGACCTGGCTAGAGAAAGCCAGTCAGGGCCCGGCACGGGACATCGCCGAGCGGGCGCAGGTACACTTGGCCGTCTGCAACCAGCGGCTACAGCCGACCGCGCCCGCCCCGCGCACGGCCGAAGAGCATTACCACACCGCCGTTTGGAGGCTCAATTTGGGCCAGTTCGAAGAGGCGCAGGAGCACCTGGAGCGGGCGCAGAAGCTGGAAGGCAAGACAGCGCATACCGAATATGCCCTGGCCGCGGTCTGCGCCCAGCGCAATGACGCCGAGGTCGCGCTGGCGCACCTGAAGCAAGCCGTGGCCATGGACCCCCGCAACCGCCTGCTGGCGCGCACGGATAGCGACTTCAAGGCGCTGCTGGAGGATCCTCGCTTCACGGAGGAAATCTACCCGGATTAGCCGCCCCGGACCCAGTCCGGCTCCTCACCCCGGGGACGCCGGAAACGGGTCGAGAGACGACCATGGCGAGGCCGGGGCCCCCGAAATGCCGTTCCGCGCTTCGGGGTGGGAGACCGCGGGAAGCGCGGGCGGGAGGACCTGCCCGGACGCACCGGGCCGAGCCCGAGCGACGGAGAACGAAGCCATGCGAAGCCCATCGCCCCGCCCGCAACGCCCAGTGCCCGCCACCGCCCTGCTCGTCCTGGCCGCCGGCCGCGGCACCCGGCTGCGCTCGGCGCTGCCCAAGGTGCTGCATCACGCGGGTGGTCGCAGCCTGCTGGCGCATGTCATGGCGGCGGGCGCGGCCGCCGGGATGGCGCCTGCCGACACCTGCGTGGTGGCCGGCTTCGCCGCCGATCAAGTCCAGGCGGCCCTGGCCGGCAGTGGCGTGCGGCTGGTGGTGCAGCAGCCCCAGCAGGGCACCGGCCACGCCTTGCAGGTGGCCGCTCCGGACCTGGTGCACTACTCACAACTGATTGTCCTGCATGGGGATATGCCCCTGGTCACCGCCACCACCATTCGCCGCTTGCGGGCGGCCTTGGAGGCCGGAGCCGACGCCGCGTTGGCCACCGCTACTCCGGCCACGCCTCGCGCCTATGGCCGCATCGTCCGTGACCTCCAGCAGCCGGAGCGGGTGGTGGCGATTGTCGAAGATAGGCAGGCCAGCGACGCACAGAAGCAGATCCGCGAGCTGAACGCCGGCTTTTACG
>JBOGKW010000252.1:0-3568 GCA_050746205.1 Terriglobales bacterium
GGCGTGATCGTGGATCCGCGCGGCTACATCCTGACCAACGATCACGTAGTGCACCACGCGGCGCAGATCACCGTTTGGCTGTACCACGACGCCCAGCCCTACTTGGCCCAATGGATCGGCAGCGACCGGGACACGGATCTGGCGCTGCTGAAGATTCAGGCGCCACATCCCTTGCCGGCGGTGCGCCTGGACGGCAGCCGTGCTCTGCGCGTGGGGGATTGGGTGCTGGCCATCGGCAGCCCCTTCGGCCTGGACCATTCGGTCACGGCGGGCATTGTGAGTGCGTTGGGGCGCCGCGTCGCCGGCGAGAACGAGTTCGAGCGGTTCATCCAAACCGACGCCCCAATCAACCCCGGCAATAGCGGCGGGCCTTTGGTGAACATGAGCGGTGAGGTGGTAGGAATCAACACTGCCATCTACACCGTCTCTTACGCCTATGAGGGCGTGGGCTTCGCGTTGCCGGCGGCGTTGGCGCGGCATGTTTACCATCAGCTGCTGCGATATGGCCGGGTGCGGCGGGGCTCGATTGGCATTTACTTCCAGCCGCGCGTGCCGTCCGCGGTGCGGATCGTCTACGCCATGGGCGCGGGGGTTCCGATCGCGGCGGTAGTGCCCAATGGCCCGGCGGCGCGGGCCGGTTTGCAGCCGGGGGATGTCATCGTGGCCGTCGGCGGCGAGCCGGTGCGCTCGGGACAACAACTGCTCACGGCAATTGCGGATCGCCCGCCCGGCGCCCGGGTGCGCCTGGCCTACCGGCGCCGGGGAAAACTTGCCCAGGTGGCGGTCGCCGTGGCCGAGCGGGATGCGCTCTTCCATACCGCCGGAGATATTCCGCCGCCCCGCCCCACCGGGGCGCCCGGAGAAACGGCCATGGGCTTGGAGCTACGGAGCGTGACAGCAGCCATCGCGGCGGGACAGCAGTTGCCGCAGACGAGCGGTGCACTGGTGCGGGCAGTGGATCCGGGCTCGTTTGCCAGCCAGATTGGCATCCGGCGCGGCGACGTAATTATCAGCCTGGATCGCCATCCCATCGGCAACGCGGAGGTCTTCCGCGCCCTATGCCGCCAGTTGCGCCCCGGGCAGCCGGTGGCGGTGGAGGCACAGCGGCAGGGGGACGACGAGCAGTGGACGCTTTGGTGGGTGGGGGGACGCTACCCGTAATGGATCGGCGGGGGCGGCGGCTGGGATGGAGCCTGGCGATCTTGGCGGCGCTGCTGGCGGGAGGCGCCGCGGTCGCGCCCAGGGCGTTGGCCGCGCCGCCGCCGGCACGCTGCTGCCGCAAGCCGCGGCATCGCGGCCGGGCGGGCATCAGCCCGGCGCGGGCGCGGCAGATTCAGGCCGCGCTGGTGAAGGCGGGCTATTTGCGGCACGTCACCGGCCACTGGAATTGGGCCACGCACGAAGCGCTGGTCCGCTACCAACGCGATCATCATTGGCAGACGCGATGGGTGCCGGACTCCCGGGCGCTGATTGCCCTGGGCGTGGGCCCCAAACGCGACGAACCTTCCGCGCCGCGAGCCAGCGCCCGAACCGCCGCGGCGCAAAGCGCCGCGCCCCATCCCGCGCGGGGCGGCGCGCCCCCCCGCGCGGCTTCTCCGCCCGCTACCGAAAAAGCACCCACTCATGGCCACCTTTAACGCTGCCCCCACCCACCGCAACTTCATCGCCGGCGAATGGCGCGACCCGCTGAGCGGCGCCTACCTGGAAAACCTGAATCCCGCCAACCAGACCGAAACCGTTGGCCTGTTTCCCCGTTCCGGCAAAGAGGATGTCGAGGTGGCGGTGAATGCGGCCCTGGAGGCCTATCCGCGGTGGCGGGACACGCCCGCGCCGCGGCGGGCGGAAATGCTATTCCGCGCGGGGCAGATCTTGCTGGAGCGCAAGGACGCCTTTGCCCGGGATATGACCCGGGAGATGGGCAAGGTGCTGCTGGAAACCGGCGGCGACGTGCAGGAGGCCATTGACATGACCTTCTTCATGGCCGGCGAGGGCCGGCGCTTGTATGGCCACACCACGCCCTCGGAGCTGCCCAACAAGCTGTGTCTGACCTTCCGCGCGCCGATCGGCGTCGCGGGCTTGATCACGCCCTGGAACTTTCCCATGGCCATTCCCAGTTGGAAGGCGATTCCGGCCCTGGTCTGCGGCAACTGCGTGGTCCTGAAGCCGGCCGAGGATGCGCCACTCTCGGCCGTGAACTTTGTCAACGCGCTTAGCGACGCGGGCGTGCCGCGGGGCGTGGTAAATCTGGTGATGGGCGAAGGGACCGAGTGCGGCGCGCCCTTGGTGGCTCACCCGCGAACGCGCATCGTCTCCTTCACGGGCTCGACGGCGGTGGGCCGCGAGGTGGGGGCTGAGGCGGCGCGGCAGTTGAAGCATTGCAACCTGGAACTCGGCGGCAAGAATGCCATCATCGTCCTCGATGACGCGGACCTGGAGCTGGCGCTGGAGGGCTGCCTCTGGGCGGCCTTCGGCACCACGGGGCAACGCTGCACCGCAGCCAGCCGGATCATCGTGCAAAAGGGAATCTACGGGCGGTTTCTCGAGCGGCTGACCGAGCGGGCGGGACAGTTGCGCGTCGGCGACGGGCTGGATCCGCGGACGCAGATGGGCCCGGTGGTGAACCGGCAACAACTGGACACCATCGCCGCCTACGTCGAGATCGGCAAGCAGGAGGGCGCCAAGCTGCGCCTCGGCGGCAAGCGGCTGGCCGGCGGCGAGTGGGAGCACGGGCTGTTCTTTGCGCCGACTATCTTCGCCGACGTGGCGCCGGCGATGCGCATCGCCCAGGAGGAGATCTTCGGGCCGGTGGTGGCGGTGCTCCCCTGCGATGACCTGACCCAGGCGCTGGCGTTCGCCAACGGCGTCGCCTATGGGCTGTCGTCGGCGATCTACACCGCCAACGTCAACGCCGCCATGCGCGCGGCCCGCGAGCTCGAGGCCGGCATCGCATATGTGAACGCCCCCACCATCGGCGCCGAGGTGCATCTGCCCTTCGGCGGCGTCAAAAACACCGGCAACGGCCACCGCGAGAGCGGGCTGGCCACGCTGGACGTTTACAGCGAATGGAAGACGGTCTACATAGACTACAGTGGCGCGCTGCAGCGGGCGCAAATTGACACCGCGGAGCTGTAGGGACGCGGTTCAGCCGCCCGATTCTTGGGGGACCCCGGTGCTTGCGGGGCCTGCGGCTAGGTTTCGACGGGGTCCCCAGCATGCAGCGGCGCATGCCTGGGTGGGACGCCCGGCAACGCACGCCCGCTGGCGCCCAGAGCCTCTCCAAGTTGCCGCGAGAGGCCGCGGCGTTCCTGGGCGGCGGCAGTCGGGTGGGCCGGCCGGCGGAAACCCGGCGTCCGCCGGCCATCCCGCTACCGGGCCGCGGATTGCAGGGCCAGGTGCGCCAGGGTGGCCACGGCCACGCCGGTGGGCCCCTTGCTCATCCACGGCTTGGCGTCATCCAGCCAGGCGGTGCCGGCGACGTCGAGGTGAACCCATGGCGTTTGCTCGGCAAACTCGCGCAAAAACATGGCGGCGGTGACGGCGCCGCCCCAGCGCCCGCCGGTGTTGAGGA
>JBOGKW010000253.1:0-3520 GCA_050746205.1 Terriglobales bacterium
CCCGGGACGGCGCGGTCGTGCCGCGGAACGAGAGTCTGCGCGGGTACGAGTACGCCAAAGGGGAGTACGTCACCTTGACCGAGGAGGAAATCCGGCAGGCGGCGCCCGCCACACAGAGACAGATGGAAATTCTAGCCTTCTGCCGGGCCGGAGAGGTGGACCCACTGTGGTTTGAGACCTCCTATTACGTGTTGCCCGAGCCCGCCGGCCGCCACCCCTATCGTTTGCTGCTGCAAGCCATGGAGCAGAGCAGCTTCGTGGCGCTGGCCAAAGTTTCCATGCACAACCGGGAGTACACGGCTGTGCTGCGGCCCACCCATCTCGCCGGTGTTGCCGATGCGGGCCAGCGCGTCGGCCTGCTGCTGCACACCCTGTATTACGCGGATGAGGTGAGAGTAGCCGAGGGTTTTGGCGAGGCCGAGGGGGAGGGAACCGCTGTCTCCGAGGCGGAGTTGAACTTGGCGGAGCAGTTGGTCACCGGCTTGGCCCAACCCTTCGATCCGCGGCAATTCCATGACGCCTACCGCGAGCGCCTGGAGGCGATGGTCGCCGCCAAGCTCGAGGGCCAGCCAGCGACGCCGGCGGCAAAGAAGCCGAAGTTGGCACCGGTGGTGGATTTGATGGAAGCGCTCAAACGCAGCCTGGAACAGAATGCCCAGAGCAACCGGTCGGCGCCGACCGGCACGGGCAAAAAAGCCCCAGCGCGGCGTAAACGTCCCGCCGCCTAGTGCAGCGGACCCGAGGCCTTAGGCCCGGACGCTATTCATAGCGCAGCGCTTCATTCATAGCGCAGGGCCTCGAGCGGCGCGATGCGCGAGGCCCGGCGGGCAGGAATGTAGCTGGCCGCCAGCGCTAGCACCAGCATTGCCGCCGTGACGGCCGCGAAGGTCCAGGGATCCAGGGCTGAGACGCCAAACAACAGGCTGGACAGCAAGCGCGTCAGGCCCGCGGCGGCCACCAAGCCAATGCCGGCCCCGATCAATCCCAGCCGCAGCCCCTGCCACAGGACCATGCGCCGCACCGCCTGGGGCGGCGCGCCCAAGGCCATCCGCACCCCGATCTCGCCGGTGCGCTGCGTGACGGTGTAGGCAATGACGCCATAAATGCCTACGGCGGCCAAGATGACCGCCAGCCCGGCGAACAGCGTCAGGAGCAGGAAATTGAAGCGCTGCGCCGACAGGGAAACGCCGATGATCCGGGACATTGGCTCCAGGTTGGCCACCAACAGGTTGGGGTCAACGGCGTGAATGGCGTCGCGCAGATCGGGCTCCGCCGCCGCCGCCGGTCCGGCGGTCCGCACCACCGGCGACAGGAACGGAAGCGGCGTCTGCGCGTAGGGGACATAGATGTGCAAGCCGGCGGGAGCGGCCAGGCTGGAATATTTACTGTCGGCCACCACGCCTACGATGCGCCGCGGCGCCGGTCCCAGCGGAATCATCTCCGCCGGCGCGCCGATTTTGAGCGCGTGGCCAATCGGGTTCTCGTGGGGGAAGAAGCGACGCGCCAGGGTGGCGTTGATGATGGCCACCGGCGTTGCGCCGGGACCATCTTGGCGGGTGAAGCGCCGGCCCGCAAGCAAGGGGACCCCCATGGTGGCGAAATAGCGCGGGCTAACGGCGTCCAAAACGGCGTCCAGGTGGTGGCTGGCCGCGGCCGCCGCCACCCCCGGGAGACTGAAATAGAGGCTGACGGAACTGCCGCTGAGGGGCAGTACGGTCACGATCGCCGCCTGGCGCGCGCCCGGCAGCGCGGCCATCCGCGCCACCAGCGCCTGGGCCAAGGCGCGCTGCCGCGCGGCATCGGGATAGCGCGCCTTGGGCACTTCCATTTGCGCGGTCAGCAAATGGCTGGGCCGGCGGAATCCGGTCGGCGCATTCTCCAACCGCCAAAAGCTCACGATCAGCAATCCCGCGCCGGCCAGCAAGACCAGCGTCATGGCCACCTCCGCCACCACCAGCACGTTCCGGGCCCGCGAACGCGCGCCGGCGGCGCCGGACCGCCCGCCTTCCTTGAGCGCTGCCTGCGGATCGGTCCGCGACGCCTGCCATGCGGGCATGGCGCCGAAAATCAAGCCGGTCAGTATGGCCACGCCCAAGGTGAACAGCAGCACCGGCCAGCTCAGCCCTGCCGCCGGCAAATTGGGCAGGTCATCCGCGCCCAGCCGCGCCAGTGGCGCCAGCGCCCAGCCCGCCAGCAACACGCCTCCGGCGCCGCCGATCAGCGCCAGCAAAATGCTTTCCGTCAGCAGTTGGCGCGTCAGCCGCCCGCGGCTTGCGCCCAGCGCCAGCCGCAGGCTCAGCTCGCGCTGGCGCACCGCGCCGCGCGCCAGCAGCAGATTGGCCACATTGGCGCAGGCGATCAGCAGCACGAACGCCACCGCCGCCAACAGCATCAGCAGCGCCGGCCGGACGCCGCCGGCAATGGCCTGCTTCATCGCCACGACGTTGGCGCTTTCCCGGCGCAGGTCCCCGCCATATTTCCGCCCCAGCGCCAGCTGAATAGCGGCCATGGCGGCCTCGGCCTTGCGCCGCGTCACGCCCGGCCGCAGGCGGGCGACCGCATCGAGATAGTGCGCGCCCCGGATGGTCAGCAGCGAGCCGCCGAGCAGGGTGTCGTTTTCCTCCGCCGCCCAGGCTTGGATCGCCGGCCGCTGAATCGGGTAGGCAAAACCCGCCGGCATAATACCGGCCACGGTGTAGTCACGCCCATTCAGCGCGAGCGTTTGGCCAACCAAATCTGGGCGGCCGCCGAATTCCTGTTGCCAAAACCGGTAGCTGACCACCACCGCCAGGCGACCGCCATGAACATGGTCGGCCGACGTGATACCCCGACCCCGTACGGGCCGCACGCCGAACGTCCGGAAAAATCCCGCCGTCACGTACGCCGCCTGGACGGCGATCGGCTGGCCATGGCCGGTCAGGGTGAACTCATCGGTACGGAAGCCTCCCAAGCCGGAGAAGATCGCGCCAGAGCGCTGTTTCCAGTCCTGCAATGTCGGATAGGAACTCCCATTTTCCTCAACGCCTTGCGAAGGAATGCTGGTGTAAACATTCACAAGCTGGCGGGAGTGCGCGAACGGCAGCGGCTGCAGTAGGACCGATTCCACCACGCTGAACATGGCGGTGTTGACGCCAATGCCGAGCGCGAGCGCCACCAGAGCCACGACGGTGAACCCCGGCGCTCGCCACAACTGGCGCCAGGCGAAGCGCAGATCGGAGAGCAAGCCCATGCCTTTGCGATTGCAGGTACCGGGCCAAATCGCCCCTATGAAAATGAAGGACTTGGCTGAGCACGGCGCAGCCGCCTGTCCGACGGCGGGACGCCACCGTCCGGTTGCGGACAGTGCGCCCGCACCGGGCGGGCGGCTCAGCCGCCCTAGGCTGGACGCTTCCGCTGGTCCCACCCCAAAGCGCGCCGCTCCCCTCCACTGCGCGCCGTTGCGCGCTGGAGAGGAGCGGGCGTCAGAGGACGACCGCTGGCGCTCGGGGCGTTTCCGCCCTGCCGCAGGCTACAGTTGACA
>JBOGKW010000254.1:0-3454 GCA_050746205.1 Terriglobales bacterium
GCCACCGGCTTGGATGACGGCCAGCGGATCGCGGTGCAAGGCGTGGTGCAAGCCGAGGATTTCTCACCGCAGGGGCTGATGTTGACGCTGAAGGGGAGCTGGAATCGCGTGCGGGTGCTGTTGCCCGTATTGCCTGCGGCGCACCCGCCCAACTGGGTAGACGCGGGCGTGAGCGTGGCGGGGGTGCTGGCTAACCTATTTGTTGGCCAGCGGCGCATCGGCGCCGAGATCTTCGCGCCCTCGCTGGCGGCGGTGCGCGTCCTCCAGCCGCCCCCGGCCCATCCCTTTGGGGTGCCGCTCCAGAGCGTGTCCGCTCTGCTGCGCTACACCGATTGGGGTGTCTTCCCGCATCGCGTTCGCGTGCAAGGCGTGGTGACCGCAGTGGCGGCGGCGGGGTTCGCGCTGCAAGATGCGACCGGTGGCGCTTGGCTGCAATGGGCCGCCGGCGCGGCACCGGCACCGCCGTTGCGCCTGGGGGAGGCGGTGACGGCGATCGGCTTTCCCGTCCTCAGCAACGGCGCCGTGGTGATGCAAGGGGTCCAGGCGCGCCGCCTGGGGCTAGGGCCGCCGCCCCTGCCGGTGGCCTTGCCCACGACCACCGCGGCCAACGGCAACATCAATGGCCGGCTGGTCTTCGCCGTGGCTCGACTGCGAGATATCGTGTTCAGCCCCGGGGCGGGCGACTCGAAACAGGTCACGCTCTATCTTTCCCGCGGACGCCAGCGCCTGCAGGCCGAGTTGGAGGGCCCGGCCGCCGCCCGCTTGGCGGCGCGCGGTCTGCGCCCCGACAGCCGGCTGCGGTTGACGGGCATCGCCATACCCATGCTGAACTCTGCCCCCACACTGTTGACGCCGGTGGCGGAATGGCGGCTGTGGCTGCGCAACAGCGCGGACGTGGTGGTGCTTGAGACGCCGCCGTGGTGGACCGCTGCCCACCGGGCCTGGCTGCTCGGCGGGCTGGCGTTGCTGGCGCTGCTGGTGGTGCTCTGGAACCTGCTGCTGCGCCGCAGTCTGCGGCAACAGGCAGCGGCGATCCTGCGCCAAACCGGCGAGCGGTCGGAGCTGGAGCGGCAACTGCAACATGCCCAGCGCATGGAGGCCTTGGGCCGCCTGGCGGGCGGCATCGCCCACGACTTCAATAATTTATTGACCGTGGTTTCCGGCCGTGCCGCCATGCTGCTGGAGGGCGCCTGCGACGACCGCCAGCGCGGCGGGCTGCAGGCCATTCAGGGCGCCACCGATCGCGCCGCGGCCCTCACCCGGCAATTGCTGGCCTACAGCCGGCGCCAAAAGCTGGCCCCCGCGCCGCTGGACTTGAACCAAGTGCTGACCGAGTTCCTGCCCATGCTGCGCGCGCTGGTGGGCGACAGCATTGCGCTGGAGACCGATTTGGCGCCCCAGTTGCCACGGATTTTCGCTGACCGCGGACCCATCGAGCAGGTGGTCATGAACCTGGCCATCAACGCCCGAGACGCCATGCCCTCCGGCGGACGGCTGCGCCTGGCCACGGCCCTTGCGTCGCCGCCCGACGCCACTCCTGGCGCCGCCCCGCACGGGGGTCGCCGCAAGCGCTTCGTCCGATTGGAGGTCAACGACAACGGCGCCGGCATGACCGAGGAGGTGCGCCAGCGCATCTTCGAACCGTTCTTTACTACCAAAGACCCGGGTCACGGCACGGGTCTGGGTCTGGCGTTGGTCTACGGCATCGTGGAGCAGAGCGGCGGGGAAATCGCCGTGCGGAGTGCGCCGGGGCAGGGAACCACGTTCACGCTGCACTTGCCGTTGGCCGGCGCTGGCGCACGGGCGCTCGCCGCGCGCGCCTAGCCGGCAACTGCGCTGTCCCGCCGGCCAGCCCCGGCCGCCAGCCCATGGCTTACCGGCCTATTCCGGCTGCCATTGGCATCCCCTGCCCGCCTGCATTAAACTAAACTCAGGTTAGGCCGTACTGCGGCAGCGCCTGCAGGCCTACTGGGAGGAGATCGGATGATTACGGTGACCCCGAAAGCGGTGGAAAAGGTGAAGGAAATTTTGGCGCAGCAAGAGCCCTCGCCCGAGGGCCTGCGTGTCGCCGTCGTGGGTGGCGGCTGTTCCGGCTTCTCGTATTCCATGCAGTTCGATGGCCCCGGCGCCCAAGACCAAACCTTCGAGCTGGAAGGGCTGAAGGTCTTCGTGGACCCGATGAGCCTGATGTACTTGGAAGGCTGCGAAGTGGACTACATCGAAACGTTGGAAGGCAACGGCTTCAAGTTCAACAACCCCAACGTCAAGCACACCTGCGGCTGCGGCTCCTCGTTCTCCGTCTAGTCGGCGCGGCTCAGCCGCCCTATTCGGGAGGCTCGCGCTGGTCGCTGCGGCTGGGCTTCGACGGGGTTCCCAGCATGCAGCGGCGCATGCTGGGGGTGGGACGGCCGGCAACGGACGCCCGCTGGCGTTCGGGGACTCTTCAAGTTGCCGCGAATGGACTTCACTGCCGTCGGCCCCACGGATTCCGCCGGACGGTGCTATTTCTCCGCGCTGCCAGATGGGCCGGTTGCGGGCCCGGTGGCCGGCGGAAGCCGGGGACGGGGAGCGAAATATGGGGAGCGCGGCTCTCGTCTCCGAAAACCCTGCGGCGGCTGGAGCGGCCGCGTATAGGCGGGAAAGCGGACGGCATACCCAGCGCCACCGCGGAAGTCGCTGGCAGGCAGCCAAATCGCCGCAGTCTGGGTCTGGCGCGGGCGCACGATGTGCGGCGTGATCACCACCACAAGCTCATCCGTATTGCGGTTGACCTGGGTAGTGGCGAACGCATTGCCAAGCCCCGGCACCTGGCCCAGCCCCGGCAGCGCTGTCCGCGCCACGGTCTTCTGTTGCGATGCCAGCCCCGCCACCAGGGCCGGCTCGCCGTCATGCAGGCTCAGCACGGTGGACAGGCGGTGGTCCTCCAGCACCGGTATGCCGTCGTTGCTCTGCCCGGTCAACGCCTGCTCGCGCGCCTGGAGGGTGACCACCACCCCGCCCCGCCCGTCGAGATAGGGCGTTAGCTTCAGCGTCAAGCCCAGGTTGATGAAGGTGAACGAAGGGAACGGCGGCTGATAGGAACCGCTGCCCAACACCTGGGAGATCGCCGAGCTATTCAGCACCGGCGAGAACGTCGCGTTTACCACCGGATACCGTTCCCCCAACTGCAGCGTCGCCGGCTGGCCGGCATCGGCCCTTAGCCACGCCTGCTCAAGGCTCTGGCTGCGCGACTTGTCCAGGCTGAGGTTGAGCGTCGCCGGTGGCAACGTCAGCGCCATGGCCGTCAGACCGCCGCCAAACACCGCCAGCGGCGTGCTCAGCAGTGGCGCCAACTGGCTCTCCAGCGCCGATAGTTGCGCCGAGATCTGTCCCGAGTTCAACAGCCCGTTCAGCCCGCCGCTTTGGAACAGATCCTGCAGCAGTTGCGATTCGCTCTGGCTTGCGCTCGAGAATT
>JBOGKW010000255.1:0-3311 GCA_050746205.1 Terriglobales bacterium
GCCAAACTCCCCCGGCGGGCACACCCGCGGTCTCCAACTGCGACCGGCGGCTCCAGGGCAAGCCACTGGCCGCCACCAGCTCGGCCACGGCGTCGAAGCGCCGCGGATGGCGCGGCGCCAATATCAGCAGCGCGGTGGGAAATTGCTGGCGCAGGCGGCCAAAGGTCCGAAGCAGGATTGCTTCCTCGCTTTCCATGGTGCTGCCCGCCACCACCACGCTCTGCACACCGCTGGCACGGAAATGGCGGGCCAACTGCCGCAGCAGCGCCCGGTGTTCCGGAGGCGCCAGATCAAACTTCAAATTGCCCGCGATTTCCACTCTTGCCGCCGGCGCGCCGAGATCCCGAATCCGCTCGGCATCGGTCTCGGTCTGCATCAGCCATCGGTCCACGCCCGTGAGGGCCGGCCGTAACCCCCAGCGCACCCAGCGATAGCGGGCATAGCTGCGGCCGGAGATGCGGCCATTCACAAAAATCACCCGCGCGCCCGAGCGGTGCGCCTGCTGCAAAAACCGCGGCCAAATCTCCGTCTCAGCGACCAGCACCAACGCGGGCCGGATGGCCGCAAGCGCGCGCCGCGTGCTGAAACGGAAATCGAGGGGAAAATAAAATACCTGCTCGGTGGCCATGCGGCCCTCGACCACGCCGCGCGCCGCAGCCGTGGTCACCGACAGTACCACGGGCCGTTGCGGAAAGCGCTGGCGCAACTCGCCGATCAGCCGCTCCACCGCCAGCGCCTCGCCCACGGAAACGGCATGCACCCAGATGGCGCCGCCGACTTCCATCCGGCGCAGCCGGCCAAGTCGTTCCCGCCAGTGGCGGGTGTAGCGGCGGGCACGCCCGTCGCGCAGCCAGAGTACCGGGCTCAGCGCCGCCATCCCGGCGGCCAGGACCATGGAATACAGCCATAGCATGCGCGATGCCTAGAGTATAGCGGGCCGCTGCCGGCGGGCCGGTACACTAGAAACGAATGACCGTGCTGCTCAGCGATCTGAACGCCCGGCAAGCCGAGGCGGTGGAGTGCACCGAGGGGCCGCTGTTGATTTTGGCCGGCGCTGGCAGCGGCAAGACCCGCGTGATCACCCGCCGCATCGCCTACCTGGTCCAGGAGCGGCGCGTGCCGCCCGCCGCCATCCTGGCCATGACCTTCACCAACAAGGCGGCTGCGGAGATGCAGCAGCGCGTGGCCGGTCTGTTGGGCGGCCGCGGAACGCGGCCCGTGGTCTCCACCTTCCACTCCTTCTGCGTGCGGGTGCTGCGCGGCGACTACGACGCCATCGGCGGACCCAAGAACTTCCTCATCTATGCCGACGATGAGCAACTGGCGTTGGTCAAGCTGCTGCTGAAACAACTGGGCTTGGACGACAAACGCTTCACGCCGCGGTCGGTTCTGGCCCGGATCTCCCACGCCAAAAGCCGCGGCTGGGACGCGCGCCAAATGCTGGAGCAATCCAGCGACCCGAAGACTGAGCGAATCGCGGCCATCTACGACCGCTACCAGCACTCCCTGCGCCAGGCGCAAGCGCTGGATTTTGACGATCTACTGCTGGAGACCGAGCGGCTGCTGCGGCAGAGCACCGCCGTCGCCGACCGGCTGAATGAGCGCTTCCACTACGTGCATGTGGATGAGTACCAGGACACCAACCGGGCGCAATACCACCTGCTGCGTCTGCTGACCCGCCGCGGCAACGTCTGCGTGGTGGGAGACGAGGACCAAAGCATCTACTCGTGGCGCGGAGCGGATCTGCGCAACATTTTGGATTTCGAGCGCGACTTTCCCCAGGCCAAGGTAGTGCGCCTGGAGCAGAACTATCGCTCCACGCGCAATATTTTGGACGCCGCCTCGGCGGTGGTGGCCAATAATCTGGAGCGCAAAGGCAAGACTTTATGGACGGAAAGCGGCGCGGGCGTGAAGGTGGGCCACTTCGCCGCGCCCGACGGGGAAAGCGAAGCGCTCTGGGTGGCCGAGGAAGTTCGCCGCTACCTGGCCGGGGCGGCGGACGGGCACGCGGCGGTGTTGTATCGAACCAACGCACAGTCCCGGCCCTTCGAGGAGGCGCTGCGCCGCAACAATATCGCCTACCGCCTGGTCGGCGGTTTCAGTTTCTATGAGCGGGCGGAGATCAAGGATCTGCTGGCCTATCTGAAGGCGGCGCTGCACCCGGAGGATTCGGTGTCGCTGCAGCGGATCCTGAACGTGCCGCCGCGCGGCATCGGGCGGACCAGCGTGGATGTTCTCGAACAGGCGGGGCTGGCGCGCGGCGCCGGCCTGTGGGCGGGCATTGAGGCGATCCAACAGTCGTCGGGCGGGCTGACCGCGCGCGCGGCGGCGGCCGTCGGCGAATTCCGCCAACTCATCCTGGATCTCCGCTCCCAGGCCGCCGGCGGGGCCACGGCGCGGGAGTTGCTGGCCACGGTTCTCGAGCGCACCGGCTACGCCCGCCTCTATGCCCAGGAGGACACGCCGGAGGCGCAGGCGCGGGTGGAAAACATCGACGAGTTGCTCAACGCCGCCGCCGACTCCGCCGAACGGGGCGAAACGTTGCTGGAGTTTCTCGACCATGCCGCCCTGGTCAGTGATCAAGACGATTTCGACGCCGCCGCCCAGGTTTCGCTGATGAGTCTGCACGCCGCCAAGGGGCTGGAGTTTCCGCTGGTGTTTTTGGTCGGCCTGGAGGATGGTTTGTTTCCGCACAGCCGGGCGGCGAATTCGCCCCGGGAGCTGGAGGAGGAGCGGCGACTGTGTTATGTCGGCATGACCCGGGCCCGGCAGCGGCTGGTGTTGAGCTGTGCCCGCTTCCGCCGCCGCTACGGCGCCGGCAGCTTGGAGGCGACGGTGGCCTCGCGGTTTCTGCGCGAGGTGCCGGCGGCGCTGCTGGAGGATCTCTCCCCTCGCGGCGCGATCGGCGAAACCCCGGCCCCGGCGGGGCGCGTCTATATCTCCGCAGGGTATGACCAGACGGCTGACCCCCCGGCAGCGCCGGGCGGCCGCTGGCCGGCGCCGTCCGGGTTGGGCCCGCCGCCGATGGCGGCCGGGGGTCTGAGACTGGGCGCCCGGGTGCGCCACGCGCGGTTTGGCGCGGGCACGGTGCTGCGGATTGAAGGCGAGGGGGCGGAGCGGAAGCTCACCGTCTCCTTTCCAGGTTATGGTTTAAAAAAGATGGTGGAGAAGTTCGCCGGCCTGCAGCCGCTGCGGTAAGGGCCCGCGAAGCCGGAAGCGAAGCACTATGCGCCTAGGTCTTTTGCCCCTCGCCATCGCCGCCTTGACCGCCGCCGCCGCCGCGCAGGCGCCGGCCGGCGCGCCGCCGCGGC
>JBOGKW010000256.1:0-3273 GCA_050746205.1 Terriglobales bacterium
TCGCCGTGCAGGCGGATGCCGCGCTGCCGGGCGAACTCCTCCTGCTTGAACTTCAGTTGCGTGGCCAAGTCCAGCAGCCCCATCGCCCGCTTCTGCGGCGAGATCACCTCGTCCAAAAAGGTCAGGTGATCGCGGAAAAACACGATCGAGGCGGGATCGTTGACCGGCTCATTGGCGCCAACCAGTTGATCGAAGAAGATCGCCGCCATGGGCGTCACGTACTCGTGGCTGAAACGCAGGTCGGCGCGGAAAAAGCCGGCGTCGCCGGGTTGGACGCACGCCGTGCCGTGCCCTCCGTCGGCGGCGACGAAGTGTCGGGCCAAGATCTTTTCCGCCAGCGTCATGGGCCGCGGCGCGGTGGTGATGGGGGGCAGCTCCACCTTCCCCTGGAGGCGGGCGACGTTGAAGGGGAACAGCCCGCCGTATTCGAGGATCTGGCGGGTGATGGCGTCCTCGCCGCCAGTGAACTCCGCCAGCGGGATCTCCTCGCCGCGACGGAGGCGCCCGATCAACCCGAAGTCGGTCGAGGTCAGCAGGCCCAAGTTCTGGCAGTTCTGCTTATAGATCCGCTCGTGATTTTCCGCGATCACCAGCTGAATGCCGGCCGAGAGTTCGGCATAGGGGGACTGCTCCCGGCTGCTGCCTTTGCCCCGCCGCTTGCCCGAGACGCAGACGGCAAAGCCCCCCTGGCGCACCGCGTTGCGGCCGATGGGAAACTCCTCGCCGCACTTCAGCCCGGTATAGGGCCAATCGCCGAGGGTCTGGTCGAAGTAAAAGCAGATGTGCGCCGGCGTGATTTCGTCGGTGGAGATGTCGTCGCGCAGCTTGAACGCCGGCGGCCAAGGCAAATCTTCTCCCGCCAACTGCCGCCGCACCAGCGCCGGATCCTCGGCCAGAAACAAGATCCGCCCCGAAAACCGCGCCGTCGCCGGGCGGCGGTGCACTTCACGCTGCAATAAGCCGGTCACGCCCCCATTATCCCGCCGTCAGGCCAGCACCCGCCTGCCGCGCGGGCCCGGCCCCTGCCCTGCCCGTGCCCCGCCCCCGGCTAGCGACCGCGCCCCAGCCTTACCCGGGGCGGCAGCGAGGCGACCGCGTGCTCCTGCCCATCGGAAACGAATCGGCGGTTGGGGTACAGCTGGAAATACCGCATCCAGTGGTCAATCTCCGGATCGAAGGCTTGGACGCGCGGCAAGACGCGCGGATTGAACCCCGCCACCAGCGGCGATGGCGCCGGGCCCGCGCCGACCTTCACCACCGAGCGGTAATCCCAGCGCACCTCCGCGGGCAGGCGGTCGCTCGGGTCGGGATTGGTCCAAACGCCCTCCCAGGCCAGCGAGCGCGGAACCGGATAGTCGCCGTACGGCAGAGCGAAGGAGACGATACGATAGCCTGGCAGGTCGCGCTCCAAATAGTACTGGCCCAGGCCGATCTGCCTCCGCACCTCGGCCGGGGTGGAGCGCCGCAGGTTGGCGTGCGTCAGGGTGTGATTGCCAATCTCGCCGCCGAGCCGCAGGATCAGCTTCATCTTGGCCACCGCCCACCGCGGCTGCGCGAACGCGGAACGCCCGCCGGGGCCGGAATTGACGAAGAAAACGCCGCGAACGGGAAAATCTGGATGCCGGCGCGCGAATGCCACCCAATGGGTCAGGGCACAGTCCGGCGCCAGCTGCCCCGAGGGCGTGAACTTCACCTGGTGGTTGCTGCTGTCATCGAAGGTGAGGACGACCGGTGTGGTGCCACGCGGCGTCACGAACGCGCCCGAGGCGTAGGCCCGCAGCGTAATGGGCCGGTAGCCCTGTGCCTCGAGCTCGCTCAGGTCGCGGTCGAAACTGCTGTACGCCCGGGTCCAGCGTAAGTCCTTGCGTCCGAAGCGGTGATAGACCAGAATCATGATCTCGCCGCGCAGATTGGGCCGCAGCTGCGGGACGGCGGCGCGCAGCGGCGCACCCCACATCAGCGCGACGGCCAGGGCCGGCAGGCAAACACGACAGGGAGCAAAGCGCATAGGCGGCAAAGGCGGAGGGGGTGAATTACTATACCGCGCCCGCCGCTACGCCGCGCCGGCCCGGAACCAACCTCGGCACGTCGCCCCGCGCGGCAGCCCGCGAGTCCACCCCTTCCGCCAGGTCGGATCGTAGGGCAGGCGTCCCGCCTGCCGTTTCGGCCCGCCCCCGCCCGCTCTATCGAGCGCGCCCACCGGCTTCAGGCGGCGTAAGTGGCCCAGCCTTCGCCCGGCCCTCAGGCCGTGTAAGTGGCCCAGGCTCCAGGCCGCGCGCGCGAAACAGGCTTCGGCCTCTGTGCCGCGGGCGTAAGCCCGCGGCCGCGCCCTCGCCGCAGTCGCGGGCACCCCGCACGAACCTTGTTGTGGTAGTCTGCTGCTTTCCATGGCCCCTCTCATGCAAGGCAAGACCGCGCTGGTGATGGGCGTGGCCAACCGCTGGAGCTTGGCCTACGCCATCGCCCAATCCCTCTCCCGGGAGGGCGCGCGCCTGATCCTCACCTACCAATCGGAGCGGCAAAAGGCCGCCACCGACGAGTTGGTGGCGGGCCTGTCCGGCTCCCGGACCGCCCTTTGCGATGTCAGCCGGGATGAGGATCTGGACCGCTTCTTCGCCAGCCTGCAGGACCCGGAGGGGGAACTCGACGCGGTCATCCACAGCATCGCCTTCGCCGACCGCGCCGACCTGGACCGGCCGTTCTACCAAACCCCCCGCGCCGGCTTCGCTCTGGCCTTGGACGTCAGCGCCTATTCCCTGGTAGGCGTGGCGCGCCGCGCCGCCGACCACATGCCCCGCGGCGGCGCCATCATCACCCTGACCTACCTCGGCGCCACGCGGGTCATGCCCAACTACAACGTCATGGGCGTGGCCAAGGCCGCCCTGGAGGCGGAGGTGCGCTACCTGGCCTCCGAGCTCGGCCCGCGGGGCATCCGCGTCAACGCCGTCTCTGCCGGCCCGGTCAAGACCGTCTCCGCCCGCGGGGTCAAGGATTTGGGCCGCATGCTCAGCCATGTCGCCGAGCACGCCCCGCTGCGCCGGGGCACCGCACCGGAAGAGGTGGGCGATGCCGCCCTATTTCTGGCCAGCGACCTAGGCCGCGGCGTCACCGGAGACATCCTCTTCGTGGACAGCGGCTATCACGTCATGGGCCTGTAGCCCGCGAGGTCTTCTATGGCTTACGTTATCGCCGAGCCCTGCATCGGAACCAAGGACAACGCCTGCGTGGACGCCTGCCCGGTGGATTGCATTCACCCCAAGCCGGATGAGGCGG
>JBOGKW010000257.1:0-3255 GCA_050746205.1 Terriglobales bacterium
GGCAACGGCGTGAGGGTGGCGAGGTTCATCCCACTATCTCAGTTGGCTGGCCACCACCGCCAAGGTGGCAAACAGGAACGAGGCCGCCAGCGGCTCCTGATAGCGGTAAAACCGCAGGCGGGATTGCATGGTCTCGACCACGACCACGGCGAGCGCGACGAATCCGAACTTTATCGCCACCGCGGCTACGGCCCCCACCTCGCCCCAGGCGCCGCCCGCCTGCGCCAGGCCCCAAGGCAACGTCAGCACGTTGATGAAGATCACGTAGAGGATGAACTGCTTCATCATCGAGGCCCATTTCAACAGTCCCAGTTGCGGGCCGGAGAATTCCAGCACGCGCGCCTCCTCAATCATGTAGATCTCCATGTGGGTGCTGGAATGGATGGGCAGGCGATCGGTTTCGACCAGCAACAGGGAGAAAAACGCCAGTACCAGGAAGATGTGCATGGGCCCCCAAAACAGGGCGGCATCGTGGAGCAGCGCATGATTCACGACAAAGGGAAGCATCGAGCGGACCATCAGGCTGATGCCCACGAAGATCAGAATCAAAGCCGGCTCGGAGAGGATCGCCAGCAGAGTGGCGCGGCTGGCGCCGACGCCGCCGTAGGCGCTACCGGAATCGAGCGCGGCCAGCAGGATGGCGAACGAGCCCAGCGTCAGGATTAGACCGCCACCCAAGATGTCGGCCATATCGGACAGCGGCAGGGGGCGGTCGGTCAGAACCGGGATCAGGATCGGGACGACCATCATCGCCGTGAAGGCGACGACGGGGGCGGTGGACCAGATCCAGGAGGCGGTTTCCGGGACGAGTTGCTGCTTATGGAACAGCTTCCAGAGATCGCGGTAGGGCTGAAACGGGCTGGGCCCGGCCTTCTCCTGCACCCGTTCCTCAGCCCACAGGATGAAACCTTGCAGCAGCGGACTCAGCGCCAAGACCGCCACCACCTGCGCGATCTGCAGCCAGACGTCGCGGCTCATGCGGGGCCTACCCCAGAGACACAGACCCTGCTTCGGTGTCGGCTCGCGCCCATACCTCCCACGCTCCAATCGAACGTAGGAGTTATTAGCCTATAGGCAGTTCTGGGCGAACTCCATCGCCTAGATTTTCGACTCCACAGTTTATAGCCTTCCCGCCAGTCTGCTGTCAACTGCCCGTTGGACGGGCCGAGTTCTACTCTCCACTCGGCTTGAGGCGCGCCATGCCAAATCTTTGCGCCACCCCAGGGCCACCCCATCTAGCCGGCTGACAGCCCGGTGGCCGCAGCGGCGTGGCGGCGCCAGTGCGGAGCCGGCGCTTCGGCGCCACCTGCAGGCCGGGCAGGTGCACGGTCGCTGGTGAGTTGGGGTCAGCCCATGCTGGGCGGGCGGGGCGCCCGGGTGCGGGGTGAGGAGGCGGGCATGGCTTCTTGTCGCTGCGCAAAGGCGCCCTTCGCCTGGAATGCGATTTCCGGTGCGCTTCAACACCGCCGGCGTGTACCGCAGCTCGAATTCGGCGATAATCGAAACGGTGAAGGAGTTCACCGCATAACCGCCCCCCCAGCGCCACCGTGCCGGGTTGGCTAATGACTCCTAACGGAGGGCGGCATGAAAATCCTCATCGTATCCGACCTGCACGGTAACGCGGATGCATTAACGGCGTTGCGGGAGCGTGCCGACGAAACTTGGGTGCTGGGCGACCTGGTCAACTACGGCCCGCAACCCAACGAGGTCGTGGAGTGGGTGGCTCGCAATGCCACGCACGTGGTCCGCGGAAATCACGATCAGGCCCTGGGCTACGATCAGGATCCCCGCTGCAGTCCACCGTTTCGCAACATGGCGGCGGAGATGGGACGCTATACGGCGTCCGTGCTGACGGCGGAAAACCGCCGCTACCTGCGGCGCCTGCCGCGCCAATTGACGCTGGAACGGGATGGGGTCCGATTTTATCTCTGCCATGCGGTGCCGTCCGATCCGCTGTACGGGTATTGCTCGGCGGAGAGCGAGCGGTGGGCGGCGGAGTTGGCGGCGACCGAGGCTGAGGTCCTGCTGGTCGGGCACACCCACACGCCGTTCGTTCGCGTCATCGGCGGCCACCGCGTGGTGAACCCCGGCAGCCTGGGCCAGCCCAAAACGGGTGGGCCCGAAGCCTGCTACGCGGTATGGGAGAACGGCGCAGTGGCGCTGCGACGGCTGGCCTATCCGTGGGACGAGACCGCCAGCAAGCTGCGCGCGGCCCCGGTGGGCGCCGAGGTGCGGGAAGACCTCATCGCGGTGTTGCGCACCGGCCGCCCGGCGGCACGGGAGGCTGGGCATGGCGCCTGACACCCTCCCTGCTTTCGCCGCGGCTCCCACTGCGGCCCTTTCTGCTCCCACGATACGGATTGCGGCACCGGCGGAGTGCCGAGCCGGAGCGCAGAGTCCATCGGAACGGATTCGAGTCGCCGACGGAGGCCGTGAAAATGTCAGGTGACGGCGCGACAGAGGCATCGGCCAGCCTAAACGAGAACCAGCGCCGGCGGCTGCTGGTCACTTGCGAGCACATTGACCATCTGTTCGGGGAGATCGAGGTGGTGCTGGAGGCGGCGCAATCGCGGGCGGCATTTCCCCGTTACCAGCCGGACCTGGCGCCCGGACAACGCCGGCTCCTGGAAGATTCGATCGCCCGGGCACGGGCGCAACTGCGCCGGGTCCTGGCGGGCCAAGACATCGCCCAGCCACGCGCCTCGATTCCGGCCTCACGGGCGATCCGCACCACGCTGACCTTTGTGGACATCGCGGCTGAGGAGTTGGGGCCCAAATACATGCGTGGCTACGGCGCGCTGTCGCCTGCGGCCGAGACGGAGTTGCGGGGGGTGGTAGCGGAGCTGAAGAGCCTTGCCGCGCGGATGGACCGATTGGTGGCCGAGCGCGGCGCGGACTGGCAGCGGCGACTGGACCGGTTGGCGGAGGGGGGCAATGACGTGGCGCTGCTGCGGCGGCTGGAGGCGGCGATTACGGGCCAGGGCCTAGTCGAGCTGCGGCCGGCGCTGGGGGCCATCTTGGACCGCTTGGAGGATCGCGATTTTGAGATCGCCGTCTTCGGGCGGGTCAGCTCAGGCAAGTCCTCATTGCTCAACACCATTTTGGGGGACCCCATCCTGCCGGTCGGCGTTACGCCCATTACGGCGGTGCCTACCCGGATCGCCTATGCGGCGGCGCGCCGGTTGCTGGTTTGGCGAGCGGGGTATCCGGTGGAAACGCACCCGCTGGAGGAATTGCCGGCCTTCGTAGCCGAAG
>JBOGKW010000258.1:0-3051 GCA_050746205.1 Terriglobales bacterium
CTCAGCGCGGAACGCCGCTCCCCCTCCAGGGGGAAATCGGTGCGGCGCCCGCGGACCAGGACAAGGAGAAACCGATGCCGAGGGTAAAGCGCGGCTCCCACCGCCGCAATCTGCGCAAAAAGGTCCTCAGCCGGACCAAGGGATTTTTCCTCAATAAGAGCAAGCTCTACCGCTCCGCCAAGGAAGCCCGCGACCGCGCGCTCAAGTTCGCCTATCAGGGGCGCAAACAGCGCAAGCGGCAGTTCCGGGAACTGTGGATTGTGCGCATCGGCGCCGCCAGCCGAGCGCAAGGGCTGAGCTACAGTCAATTCATACATGGGCTGAAGCTGGCCGGCGTCGAACTGGACCGCAAGATTCTGGCCGATATCGCCGTCGCCGATGGCGAGGGTTTCGCCCGTCTCTCGGAACAGGCCAAGGCGGCGCTGGCGGCCGCGCCGGCGACCGCGCCGGCGGCGTAGCCGCGGCGGCGCGCTGTTATGAGCCCAGGCCCCGTGGATCCCCTGGCGGCGGCCCTGGAGCGCGCCGGATCCCTGCCCGGCGATGCGCCCGGGTTGGCGGCGGCGGCGGCGGAGTTGGGCTCGCACTTGCTCGCGGCCACCCGAGCGGCCACCGACGAGGTGGCATTACGCACCGCGCGCGATGCCTGGCTGGGACGCAAGGGCGGTGTCCTAGCACTGCTGAAGCAACACTGGGTGGCGGCTGCGCCACCGGCGCGCAAGCGCGAAGTCGGCCAGGCCTATAACGCCCTGGCCGCGGCGGCGGAGGAGGCGCTGGCAGCCGCCGCCACCGCGCTGGCCGCCCGCGGCGCGGCCCGGCGCTGGGCGGCGGAGCGGGTGGATATTTCCCTGCCCGCCCGGCAGGCGCCGTTCGGGCCGGTGCATCCGGTGCTGGAGATTCTACGGCGCATGACGGCCATCTTCTTGCGGCTTGGCTACTCGGTGGCCGAAGGGCCGGAGATCGAGACGCCCTATTACAACTTCGAGGCGCTGAACATCGCCGCCGACCACCCCGCCCGCGCCAGCCAGGACACGCTGTATGTGGATGCCGGGCCCGGCGCGCCGCAACTGCTGCTGCGCACGCATACCTCGCCGGTGCAGATCCGCGTCATGCAACGGTGCCCACCGCCATTGCGCGTGATCGCGCCGGGCAAGGTGTACCGCAACGACGCGCCGGACGCGACCCATTCGCCGATGTTTCATCAGTTGGAGGGCCTGGCGGTGGATGAGAACATCACGCTCGGCGACCTGAAGGGCACGCTGGATCATTTCGCCCAGGAGATGTTTGCCGCCGGGCCGGCCGGCGGCGGGGAGGTGCGCACTCGCTTCCGGCCTTCCTATTTCCCGTTCACCGAGCCCAGCGCGGAGATGGATATCGGCTGCCTGTTCTGCGGCGGCGCCGGCTGCCGCGCCTGCAAGCAGAGCGGTTGGATCGAGGTGCTGGGCTGCGGCATGGTGCATCCGGCGCTGTATCGGGCCGTGGGCTACGATCCCGAACGCTGGACCGGCTTCGCCTTCGGCATGGGCGTGGAGCGGATTGCAATGTTGGCCTACGGCGTGGATGACATTCAACGGTTTTACTCCGGCGATCTGCGCTTTCTGAGCCAGTTTCCCGGCTAGGACACTGCTGAAAAACGCGACGTTCGCCTCTGGGGCGCCGGCCTCTGGCCCGCCGCCGGGCTGGCCCTTCCCCCGGCCGCGCACGGCTCGCCTGCCCTGCCGGTCGGCGGCGGGAATGCCGCTTGCGGCGGCCGGCCCGCGACGGCCCCGGGCGGCGGCGATACCATAAGGGTAATGGCCCCCGTATACCTGGACCACAACGCCACGACGCCGCTCCGCCCAGAGGCCTGGGCGGCCATGGCCGAGGTGTATCAGGCAGGACAAGGCAACGCCAGCTCGATCCATCGCATCGGCCAGGCGGCCAAGGCGGCGCTGGAACGGGCGCGGGAAGCGGTGGCGGATTTAGTCGGCGGCCGGCCGGGAGAAATCGTCTTCACCAGCGGGGGCACGGAGGCCGATAACCTGGCCATCCAGGGATTGGCGGCCCCTCACCCCGGCGGTCACATGATCACCAGCCAGATCGAACATCATGCCGTGCTGCACACCTGCCAGGAACTGGAGCGGCGCGGCTGGGAAGTGACTTACCTGCCCGTGGATGGCCAAGGGCGGGTGGACCCGGCGGCGGTGCGGGCGGCGCTGCGACCGCAGACGTTTTTAATCTCGATCATGCTGGCCAACAATGAAACCGGCGTCATCCAGCCGATCGCGGACATTGCCGGCGTCGCCCGCGCGGCGCGGGTGCGGCTGCACACCGACGCCGTGCAGGCGGCCGGCAAGCTGCCGCTGGATGCGCCGGCCCTGGGCTGCGACCTGCTGAGCGTCAGCGCTCACAAAATCGGCGGGCCGCAGGGCGCGGGGGCTCTGTACGTCCGCCGCGGAGTGCGGTTGATGCCGCTGCTGTTCGGCGGCCACCATGAGCGCGACCGGCGGGCAGGCACGGAGAATGTGGCGGCGATGGCGGGCTTTGGCGCCGCGGCGCGGGCGGCGCGGGCGGAGCTGGCGCGCGAGCCAGAGCGATTGGCGGCGCTACGCGACGGCTTCGAGCGGCGCACGCTGGCGGACATTCCGGAGACTTTTGTCGCCGGCGGCGGCGCGGCGCGGACGGCCAACACCAGCGACATCTGCTTCCGGCACGTCGAAGGCGAGGCGCTGGTGATCGCACTGGATTTGGCGGGCTTCTGCGCCTCCACCGGCGCGGCTTGCTCCTCCGGCGCCATCGAACCCTCCCATGTGCTGACGGCGATGGGCCTGCCGCCAGCCGAGGCGCGCAGTTGCCTGCGCTTCAGCCTGGGCGCCACCACCACCGCAGGGGACATGGCGGCGCTGGGCGCGGCACTGCCGGGGATCGTGGCCCGCCTTCGCGCCCTGTCCCCCAGCTATGCCGGCCACGCTCCGGCGCCGAGCTATGCCTGACTTCGGAACCAACCCTGGAGCCGCGGACGGCACGCCCGCCGCGCTGACCGTGGTCGCCATGTCCGGGGGCGTGGACAGCTCC
>JBOGKW010000259.1:0-2982 GCA_050746205.1 Terriglobales bacterium
CCGTTGCGTCGCGCTGCAGCCGCTGGCGCTCAAGGCATTGCCCTCCGGGATCCGGGCCAAGACGCGCGTCATCTATCAGTCCGCGCCGACGCCGCGGGGGCGCGGGCCAGGCGCGCGCTCCGGCCGCTTCGAGGTGTTGGTGGCCGCCCACCTGCGCGCCGTCAAGGACCCGTTGCGCGCCGCCCGGGCCAGCCGCACGCTGCCGCCAGAGAGCCGCGTTCGCGTGCTCCATGCCGGCGCGGCGTTGTCGCCCGATTGGGCCCTGCGCGCGGAGGCGGAGATGCGCCGCAATCCGCGCTATCGCTGGCTGGGGGTCTTGCCGCCGCTTTCGGCCCGGCGGCGGATCGCCGCGGCCCGGCTCCTGATCGTCAGCTCTCGACTGGAGGGCGGGCCGAACGTGATCTCGGAGGCCGCCGTAAATGGCGTCCCGGTGCTGGCCACGCGGGTGTCCGGCAATGTGGGCCTGCTCGGTGCCGGCTACGGAGGCTATTTTGCCGCCGGGGATACCGCCGGCCTGGCGCGCCTGCTGCGTCGCGCCGAAACCGATCCCACCTTCCTCACGCGCCTACGCCGCCAAGTGCGCGTCCAGGCGCGCCTCTTTACCCCGCGCCGAGAGCGGGAGGCGTGGCGGCGGCTCTTGCGGGAGATGACGGCCGGAGGGGGCGGCTGAATCGGCTCAATAGGCGAAATAGGGTCCCGTGCCGGCCGGGGTATCTTCGCCGTCAATGGCGATATAGACGGTGCGGCCAAAGAAGAAGGGCAGGCCCCAGTCAAACGCCTCGGTGCTGCTGCCAAAGGCGCCGCCAAGATCGTCGTAGGCAAAGTCGGTGGTGACGCCCAACAACGTTTCAGCGTTGGCGATGGTGAACGCGGCCGCCTTCGTGTTGCCGTTTGTACCGGCATTCGTGGCCGTGTAGTTGATCGGACTGCTAGGGCAATAAAAACCTGGGGCGCTGCCGCTGGCAGCGCAATCGGCCATGCCCTGGCCGAGAGTGGCGGAGTCGAGAACGAAAAGCCCATTGGACCCGGTGTCAAAGAAGCTGCCCGCGTAATTGCTGGGGCCGGAATCGGAGTAGGTGACACCGTTGTAAGTCGTAGAGATGTTGCCGTAATCGTCCACCGTCAGCACCGTGGCCGTGCCTAGGCTGTTATTGGATTCCGTGCCGAGGCCGAAAATGAGCGAGCCGGTGGCGGACGCCGCGCCGCCGGCGCTGATCGCCCCAAGCTGGACGATGATGCCGTTGTTATCGTTGGCGAACATCCACACCGGGTTCTGCACCTGGCCGCTCTCCGCCAAGGGCGTGGGCGTGCAGTCGGAGCCGGCGCAGTAATAGTAGGGCTCCGGGCTGGGAGCGTCGGTAGAGCCCGGATCGCAGGCGGGACCGCAATCATCGGTGAAGGGGCCAACCCCTAGGACGCCGTTGGCGCCCAGGGTCTGCACCGTGTTGGTAGCTGTTAAACCGGACTGGGTGCAGTCGCTGGGGGCGGCGGGAAAGCCGGAGGGGGCGATGAGTTGAATCGGGACGCCGGTCGCCGCCTCGCCCTCATTGCTGCTGCCGCCCATGTAGACGTCGGCCGTGGCCACGGAACCCCAGGCGTAGGAGTCTTCAAACTCAGTGCATTCGGCCAGGGTGTTGCCGCTGGAGTTCTGGGTCTCCGGCAGCGCGATGTTCACCACGGAGGAGAGTAGGCGCAAGCCATAAGAGCCGGTATCGAGCAGGACATCGGGGATGTTCTGGCATGCGCTGGTACTGCCGGGAACGCAGACCCGGACGGTCACGAACGGCGTGTTGGCATAGTTGCTGCCCTGGGGCCCCGGACCGACGGTGATGGCGGTGACGTTGGCGCCAGTGCTGCTCCCGCCGCCGCCCGTGCCACCGGAGGAGGGGGGCAGGCCACCACTGTTGCTGCCGCAGCCGCTGAGGACCACGAACATCGCCCCCACCGCCACCGCGGCCGCCACCGTCCAGCCGGTCCGCTTCATCCCGCCCTTCATCGCACCACCGCCGCGGAGAGATTGCGGGGAATCAAGGTTGTGACATAGGCCCGGCCGTAAAAGGCCCGCATGTGGCCGGCATTCTCGACCACCAGATCACCAGCCTGGATATGCAGCGGCCCGCGGACGCGACGCGGCTGGGCCGCGGCCTTTTGGAAGGCGGCGAAATAGCTGCCCAGCAGCGCCTGAAGATCGGGCACCCGCGGGCCACGCCAACTGACGCCGAAGACGGTGCCGGCGGGAGAGACATACTCCCGAATCACCATGCCCCGCCCCGCCGCACCGGTCTGAATCTCCTGCACTGTGTAGCCGGCGGCGCGGATCTGTTGCAACCGCCCGCCCAGGCGCGCCCGGTCCACGAGCACGCTTTGCACCTGCTGCCCCAAGACGCCCCAGGCCGGAGCGGCGGTCAGCGTCAAAGCCAGGGCAAGGCCCAGCCCGCCCCGCAGAACCTGCCCTCGCGCTAACAAGTTTTTGGCCCGCATGAAGCCCCTCCTTGCGCTGACTCGAACTTACCTGTCCCGATTATAAAAGAGCCGCCGGGAGGCTAAAGTGCGGAAGGGCACTTCAGGCGTCGGCCGGGGCGGCGGGCGCCGGGCAGGCATCCCGCCTTCTAGGCCTACGGTGGGTAAAGGGGTCCCGTTCGCCGATTTTCGGCAAATACTGGCCCCCAGGGGCTGGGCACAACGGCTTCGCGCCCGCCGCGGACTCCGTCCAGCCGCCTAGGCCTCAGCGGCGCCGGAAGGCGCGGCGTCCAGGTAGCGTTGGGGGTCGCGAGCGCAGCGGTACAGGCACCAGGCGGCGGCGATGGTGGTGGTTTGCAGCAGATCCTGCGTGTTGGGGCCGAGGTCGGGGTCCTCGAGACTGGGGGCGAAGAACGCCTGCAGGGATTCATCCACGGCCGGCAGGGAAAGTGGAATCTCAAGGGGCACGAAGGCGAACTCGCCGCGCTCGTCGTGGGTCACAATCATCAACGTCAACTCCCG
>JBOGKW010000260.1:0-2957 GCA_050746205.1 Terriglobales bacterium
CCCCGGCGGCGGAGTCGTCCATGTGGTATTTTTCGCGCAGCAGGCGTTGGTTTTCACGCTCCTTGCGCTCCTCGTCGGAGTAGAAACGCGCCTTTTCGAACTCATGATTGGCGATGGCGCCTTCCATACGGTGCACGATGAACTTCAGCCGCTTCTGCACCTCCATCAACTCATCGGGCAGGGTGGTCTGGCGCAGCTTAACCCGCGCGCCAGCCTCGTCAATCAAGTCAATGGCCTTGTCCGGGAGGAAGCGGTCGGGAATGTAGCGGTTGGAGTGCAGCACGGCGAAGCGGAGGGCTTCATCGGTGTAGGAGACCGCGTGAAACTTCTCGTAGCGGTCCTTGATGCCGTTGAGCACCTGCACCGCCTCTTCCTCTCCGGGCGGCGGCACTTTGATCGCCTGGAAGCGCCGCTCCAGCGAACGGTCTCTCTCAATGCTCTTGCGGTAGTCCGTGGGAGTGGTGGCGCCGATGCACTGAATCTCGCCGCGCGACAGGGCGGGCTTCAAGATGTTGGCGGCATCCAGCGAGCCCTCGGCGGAGCCCGCGCCGACCAGGGTGTGGAGCTCATCAATGAAGATCACCACGTTCTGGTTCTCCATCAGCTCCTTCATGATGGTCTTCAGCCTTTCCTCGAATTGGCCGCGGTATTTGGTGCCGGCGACGATCAGCGACAGGTCCAGGGCAAGGATGCGCTTGTCGGCCAAAAACGTGGGCACATCACCGTCGGCGATGCGCTGCGCCAGGCCTTCGACGATCGCCGTCTTGCCCACCCCCGGCTCACCGATGAGCACGGGGTTGTTTTTCGTGCGGCGGCAGAGGATCTGCACCATGCGCTCGAGCTCGTGGCGGCGGCCCACCAGCGGATCCAGTTGGGTTTCCATGGCGGCTTGCGTCAGGTCGCGGCTGAACTCGGCCAATAGGGAACTTTCTTTGGGCCGGCTGCTGACCTTTTCCTGTGCCGCGCGGGCCAGTTCCTCGCGCACCTGAGCCAGGCGGAGGCCGCGGCTGGAGAGCAGTTCGGCAGCAAAGCAGCGTTCCTCGCGCAACAGGCCCAACAGCAGATGCTCGGTGCCGATGTGCTTGTTGGTCAACCGTTCGGCTTCTTCGGCGGCGTAGTTGAGCACCCGCTTGCATTCATGGCTGAGGGGCAGGTCTACAGAGGTTGAAACCCGCTCCCGCGGCGTGGTCCGGCCCTCAATTTCCTTGCGGATAGATTCGATGGTCGCGTGCGAGCGCAAAAAGCGGTTGGTCAGCGCCTTGTCCTCGCGCAGCAGCCCCAGGAGGATATGCTCCGTCTCAATGTAGGGGCTGCCGCATTGGCTGGCTTCATAGCGGGCGAAGAATACCACCCGCCGCGCTTTCTCCGTGTATCGCTCGAACATGGCGTGATCGTCTCCCCCCTAAGCCTGTGGCTCCAAGGCGCAGGCGTGCAGCCGCAACACCCGGTCACAACGGTTGGCGAAGGCCGGGTTATGAGTTACCAGAATCGAACTGAGGTGATGCTCCCGGTGCAGCCGGGCGAGCAGAGAGAAGATGCGTCCGCCGGTGGCCTCGTCCAAATTACCCGTGGGCTCGTCGGCCATCAGCCAGCGGGGGCCGGCCACCAAGGCCCGGGCCAGCGCCGTCCGTTGCTGCTCACCACCGGAAAGTTCGCCGGCGCGGTGCTCGGCGCGGGGGCCCAGCCCGACCTGTTCGAGCCAGTCTTGGGCGCGGCGCGCCGCCTCTCGCTCCCCTGTGCCGGCCGCCAGCAACGGCATCATTACGTTTTCCCGCGCGGTGAACTCGGGCAATAGATAGTGAAACTGCCAGAGAAAACCGATTTCCCGGTTGCGAAATGCCGCCAACTCGTCGTCGCCGAGTCCGCGGAGGGATCGTTGCCCAAAGTATACGTCTCCCTGCGAGGGCCTGTCCAGGCCGCTAAGGACATGCAACAGGCTGCTTTTGCCACTTCCCGACTCGCCCACCACGGCCACCATCTCCCCGGGCTCGACGGTGAAAGCCAGGTCCTGGAACACCACCAGCCGCTCGCCTCCGGAAAGGTACTCCTTGCTCAACCCTTCGGCCCGCAGCCGTTCCAGGGCCCGGTCCCATCCCGGCCCGCCGCCGGGCGCTAGCCCGTCAGCCACCCCATTGGATGCGGCAGCGGCGCGGGCGATTCCCCCCTCGGCGATGGGCCGCGTGGACATCTGCCCTTATTATCCGCCACCCCGGCGCGCAAACCGATACAGTAAAGAGAGGGCGCATTGCTTCCGCGGTTCCCCCGGCCCATGAGCTTGCCCACTTTCGTCGCTGTGCGGTATTTGCGGCCGCGCCGCGGGCGAGGGCTGGTCTCGGTGATCACCGCCATCGCTATCCTCAGCTTCGCCGCCGGGGTGGGGGCGCTGATTTTGGCGCTGGCCATTACCAACGGCTTCCGCCAAGCCCTGCAGAACGAATTGGTGGGCGCCACCACGGAGCTCAACCTCCTGCACCGCGAGCCCACCGGCATCCTTCACTATCACGCGCTGATGCGCCGCCTGGCCCATTTGCCGCATGTCCGGGCCCTGGCGCCGGCGGTCTACACCGAGGTGTACCTGAGCAACGGCGCCCGCGGCGCCGAGACTACGGTCAAGGGCGTCATTCCGCGCCAGGAGCTGCGCGTCAGCCGGATGCTGACCCATGTGGTCGCCGGCTCCTGGCAGCCCTTGCAGGCACATCCAGCGGCGCCGAACCTGGTGCTGGGCCAGGGCCTGGCGCAGATGCTGGGCGTGGGCGTCGGCGGCTCCGTGCAGATGTATGTGCCGAACGCGGTGCTGACGCCATTGGGTTACACCGGCCGAACGCTGGCATTTCGCGTCGTTGGCATTTTCCACTCCGGGTTTTCGGACTTCGACGGGCAGTGGGCCTACACCGGCTTCCAGGCCGCCCAGCAGTTGCACCCTGGGGGTGACTACGCCAGCGTCATCGAGTTCGGTC
>JBOGKW010000261.1:0-2922 GCA_050746205.1 Terriglobales bacterium
GGCCAGAGGCCCGCGCCCCCAGGTCGGAGTTAAGAGCCGAGCGGATGGCGCAGATGGCGGCGCCAAAAGCGCCGCCGGGCCGGTGGCGCCAGGGGCATGGGCGCCATCGGGGCGCCGAGCTGCATGGTCTGGGGATGGCCGGGCTGAAATGCCGGCCAGCGCGGCAGGCCGGAGCCATTGGGATTGCCATGCTTCGCGAAGTTGACCCAATAGCTGGACATGCGCCGCGCGAGGCGGTAATCCGTTGGCTGCCACGGCCGCGCCATCATCCATAGGTTGGAGAAAACATACGGCAGGCCCGAGGAGTGAAAGACGCCGTACTGCGGATGTTGGGGCCAGGGAATGGCGTGATTGAAATAGTAGGTGTAGACGCGGGGGCTGTAGCGCATTTGGCGGGCCGCCCATTCGGCGATGGACACCCGAGCGCGATCCTGGCGCGCGGCGGTCAGCGCGGCGCGGCCGGCCGCGGCGTTCGCCGCGGGATACAACTGGGCACAATGCGCGGCATCGGCGCCGCACAGCTGGCGCAGTCCGGCGTGATAGGCCGCCCAGGTGGGCCGGGGCCGGGGACCGGTGCCGTAATAGCCGATGCCGATATCATCGGCCACCATGCCGATCATCACCTCCGCCTGACGCCGCGGCCCGGGTCCGGAAGGCACGACCCAGCCGTCCATAATCGGCCCCTGGGGACTGGCGCGGGCCGCCACAATGCGCATCGCGGGCAAGGCGCGAAGTTGCGCCAGCAGACGGGGCCCGCGACCCGAAAGGCCGAACTGCGCCGCCCACGTTTGGCCGCGGCGCTCGGCCGCCGCCAGGGGCGTCCCGCCCATCAAGCCGGGTACGGGCAGCGCGGCCTGGCCGCTCATGATGATGGCGCGCTGAAACAGCCCCTGCGCGAGCGGCGAGCGCAGCAGCAGGCCCACGCTAACCGCGCCGGCGGACTGGCCGAAAATGGTCACTCGCCGCGGATCGCCGCCGAAGGCGGCGATATTTCGACGCACCCAGCGCAGCGCGGCGATTTGATCCAGCAGGGCGTAATTGCCCGCCGAATGATGCGGCGATTCGCGCGCCAGCGCGGGCAACGCCAGGAAGCCTAACGCGCCCAGGCGGTAATTGAAGTTCACCACCACCACGCCCCGGCGCGCCAGGGCGGCGCCGTTGTAGATCGGCACGCTGCCGGCGCCCTCGACAAAGCCGCCGCCGTAGATCCACACCATCACCGCCCGCAGGCGCCGCCGCGACGGCGGCGCCCAGACGTTTAGGCCCAGGCAGTTTTCGCTGGGCGGCCGCTGGGAAAGAAACACCCGCGTCCACGGGCCCATCCGCCCCGGCGCCGGCGGTTGCATGCAGGGCGGCGCGAACCGCCGCGCCGGGCGGACGCCGCTCCAGGCCGGCGCCGGACCGGGGGGACGCCATCGTCCTGGTCCCACCGGCCGGGCGGCAAAGGGGATGCCGGCGAAAAGGCGCACCCCTCCCGGCAGCCGGCGTCCGGCGACCATCCCCGAGGCGGTCCGCACCCGCGGGGCCCGGGGCGGCCGGGCCGCGCCCAGCAGCGCCAGCGCCGCCGCAACCGCCAGAGCGGGGCGGCTCAGCCGCCCTATTCTGGACGCTCCCGCTGGTCCCACCCCAAGGCGCACCGCTCCGCCCCAGCGCGCGCCATTGCGCGCTGGGGACCCCGGCGCTGCGCTGTGGGGACTCCGGGGTGGCTGCGGCTGGGCCCTCACCTGGTCCCCAGCATGCAGCACGGAATGCTCGGGTGGGATGGCCGCCAACGGACGCCTACTGGCGCCCGGGGCGCCTCCACGGTGCCGCGGGAGGACGATGGGCAGGCAGCGGCGGGACAGCGACACGCGGCTATTTCTTCCCGGAGCTTTGCGCCTTGGCGGCCCGCACCTTGGCCCAGCGCCGGCGCTGCGCCTCGGCGATGCGGTTCCTCCCCTCCTGGGAGATATTGCGGATGCCCGCGCTGTTGCCGCTGTGATCGAGGCCGCGCAGAACTTTCAAGGCGGATTCAATCCTCCGCCGTTGCTCCTCTAGGTCACGGATGGCTTTGCTAATGGTTGACATGGCTCTCCTCAAGTTTCCTCACCCGAAAACGCAGCACGAAAAGTATGTGATGGGTTATAGCGGGATTAACGGGAAAAGTCAATCACTCGGATCGAATTTCCCTTGCTCCCGCAGTATTTTGCGCATTCGGTCGTGCTGGCCGCGGGCCGCGAGGCAGCCCGCAGCCGAAGGCGCCGCCCTCCGGAGCCCGCGGCAGGGTGTGCCGGCGCAGAGGTTCGCCCGCCAGCCGCCGCCGGCAGGCCAAACCCAGGCGGAAAACCGCTAAAGCTTGGGCGGCTGCGGCGGCCCAGCGGCGCCGGTCGCGTCCGCCAGCAGTTCCTGCGCCGCAGCCTGCGCCGCCGCCGCGGGCACGGCCGTGCCGGGGGCGATCAGCAGGCGATGGGGCGTGCGCCAGGGCGCCCAGGTCTCGGCGTCGGTGGGCCCAAACAGCGCCAGCACCGGCTTGCCCAGCGCGGCGGCGATATGCAGCGGCCCCCCGTCGCTGCCAATGACGATCCTAGCGCCGGCGATCACGGCGATAAGCTCCGCCACCGAGGTCGGCGCCACCAGCGTGGCGCCAGCCCGCAGCAGCGGATCGGCCACCGCCGGCTCCGGCGCCGCCGGATGCGCCAGGACGGCGCCCAATTGCCAGCGCTCGCGCAGCCAAGCCAGCAGCCCGGCATAGCTCTCCGCCGGCCAGCGCATGTCCGGCTGGCGTGGAAAGGCGTTGATGAAGGCATAACCCCCACGCAGCCCCGCCGGCGCCAGCCGCCGCGCCACCGCGGTCACCGCCTCCGGCGCTGGGAGGATGCGGGCCGGGCCCAACTCTGCCGGCGGCAGGCCCAGGTAGTGCCACATGGAGGCGCTGTGCTCGGT
>JBOGKW010000262.1:0-2819 GCA_050746205.1 Terriglobales bacterium
ATGCATTAGTGCTCGGATTATATGTTCTGGTTTCCCTGCTGATACTGCTGATAGTCTTGATCCAGGGCGGCGAGAATGTTGATATCACTGCGGCCTTCGGCGGAGTGAGCCAGGCGGCCTTTGGACCGCGTGGCACCGTCTCGACGCTGGAAAAGATCACGTGGACGCTGGGCGGCATGTTCATCGTCCTCTCGATACTTCTCACGGTTTGGTCGAAGCAGCGCGGGCCGTCCTCGGTGCTGCAGCACTCAACAACGAGACCGTCGCCCGTGGCGCCCGCTAAGCTGCCGCCCAAGTCTCCAGCGCCACCCGCTAAGAGCCCTAATCCCTTCCAGTGACGGCGTAACGTTGACTGCGATACTGGAGGAGATTAAGGCTTTACACCCGCTTTTACGCGGAAGTGGCGAAATTGGCAGACGCACCAGCTTGAGGGGCTGACGGTCGCAAGACCATGGGGGTTCGAGTCCCCCCTTCCGCACCAACACTCACATTTTTTCCTTATTTGCAATAAGTTCAGGGCTCCTGACATGGGCCTGTAGGTGCATGAATTTCCTTGACTTCCTGGCGGTGGTGCGTAATAATTAATGCATCACCTATGGGAGGACTCGGATGCCCACACAATTCCATCTGCCCGCGCCGCCGGCTGGCGCCGAGGAGATCAACACGGTCGTGGCCCTGGTACGCGAGCACGGGCAGGTCGCCTATTTTGCGTCGGGCGTGCCCGTCTTCGTGCATGCCGAGAACGATGCGGTGGGGCGGCGCATCGCGGCGGCCCAGCTGATGGTGTTGCGCCTGGCAGGGCAGGGCGAGCTCAGTGCGGCCTTGGGCCTCCATCGCAGCACGCTCTATCGCCAGTGCCGCAAGCTCACGACCGAAGGCGTGCTGGGCGTGGTGAATGGTAAGCGCGGGCCGCGCGGCCCCCATCGCTTCACTGCCGACAAGCGTCAGCGTGTCGTGCGCCTGCTGGGCGAGGGCGGATCGATCCGCCAGGCGGCGCAACAAGTGGGCGTCACCGAAGGGGCGATTCGCCACGCCGTGCGGCGCGGCGAGTTGCCCGCCGCCGAGGCCCAGCCCGCCCGTCCGATCGAGGGACCCCAGGCGCGGAGCGGGCGCGACGCCCAAACCCCGGGCGGCGTCGCCGTGAAGCGGCACGACGAGCGGGCGCTGGCGCGGTTGGGGCAATTGACGGAAGCCGCTCCACGCTTTGTGACGGCCGAGGGGGTGCGCTACGGCGGCGCTTTGCTGGCGCTGCCCGCGTTGCTGACGTTGGGGTTGCTGGAGGCCGGCGAGCAGACCTACGGGGCGCTGAGGAACGGCTTCTACGGCTTGCGGGCAACGCTGTTGATCGTGGCCCTCATGTTCCTGCTGCGCATCCGCACCCCGGAGCAATTGCAGGGGCATCCGCCGGGGGAGCTGGGGGTGCTGTTGGGGCTGGATCGTGCACCGGAAGTGAAAACGCTGCGGCGCAAGCTGTGGGAGTTGGCGGCGCGGCGACAGGCCACGCGTTACAGCCAGCGGCTGGCAGAGCGTTGGGTTAACGAGCAGGCTGAGGCGGTGGGATTGCTTTACATCGATGGCCACGTGCGGGCCTATCACGGGACGGCGCGCACGCTCCCGGAAGCGTGGGTCGCCCGGCGCCGCTTGTGCCAAGCGGCCACCACCGATGTTTGGGTGAACCAGCAGGATTCCCAACCGCTGTTCGTCGTCACCGCTCCCGCCAATGACGACCTGCGGGCGATGTTGCGGCGCGAGATCCTGCCTGAAGTCCGGCGCTTGGTGGGCGAGCGCCGAGTCACCGTGGTCTTCGATCGCGAGGGTTGGAGCCCGAAATTTTTCCGCGAGATTAAGGACCAGGGCTTCGATCTGCTCACCTACCGCAAAGGGAAGTATGCCGCCTGGGCGCGGCGGACCTTCCGAACGGTGACCGGGGTGGTGGAGGGGCGGGCGGTGAGCTATGAGTTGGCAGAGCGATCGACCCCATTGCTGCCGGGCTTTCGCCTGCGCGAGGTGCGTCGGTTGTGTGCCAACGGCCATCAGACCGCGATCCTGACGACCCGCAACGATCTGCCGATCGAGGTCGTCGCCTATTGCATGTTCGAGCGCTGGAGACAGGAGAATTTCTTCCGCTACATGCGGCAGCACTTCGCCCTGGACGCGCTGGTAACCTACGCGGCAGAGCCGGCGGACCCGGAAAGGACCATCCCCAACCCGGCGCGGAAGGCGGTGGCGAAAGGGTTGACCACCCGCCGTGCCGCACTGCAAGAGCTCGAACAGCAGTATGGTCAGCAGGCGCGGACGAACTCGGAGGCGCAGCGGCCGACGATGCGTGGCTTCAAGATCGCCCAGGCCGGACTGAACCGACGGATCACCGCGCTCGAGGCCAAGTGCCGGCGACTGCGGACGCGCCTCAAGGCGCTGCCCGAGCGCGTGCCGGTCAAAACGGTGCTCCCGGAGGCCGAGATTGTCCAACTCGCGCCCGAGGCCAAGCACCTCACCGACACCCTCAAGATGGTCGCCTACCGGGCTGAAACGGCCTTGGTGCGATGCCTGACGCCGCACTATGGACGGACCGAGGAAGAGGGGCGAGCCCTCATCCGCGAGATGCTCCTGACGAGTGCCGATATTCTCCCTGAAGCTGACAACCATCGGTTGCGAGTCCGCCTCCATTCGCTCGCGAATCCACGCAGCAATGAAGCCTTAGCCAAACTCTGTGAGGCTCTTAATGCGATCGAGATTCGCTACCCCGGTACCGACCTGACGCTGGTCTATGAGGCGCCCGGAGTTGCATAAATTCTTACGCCCATGTCAGGAGCCCTGAA
>JBOGKW010000263.1:0-2794 GCA_050746205.1 Terriglobales bacterium
ATTACCTGATCGCCTTATTGCCTGGGCGGCTTCGGTCGCAGGGCGGCCAAAAGCTCCTCGGGGCCGAGGGTGTTGAGGACGCGGTCGGCTCCGATGCCGGCGCGGCGCGCGGTGGCGATGCCGTGGGAGATGAAGTCGAGGTGATCGGGATGATGGGCATCGGTGTTGATAGCCAGGCGCGCGCCTAGTTCCGCCGCGCGGCGTGCCAACTCGGCGTTCAAGTCCAACCGCTCGGGGGAGGCGTTGATCTCCATCACCACACCCGCCTGGCTGCAAGCCGCGGCCACGCGGTCGAAGTCCATGGCGTAGGGCGGGCGACGCAGCAGGCGCCGTCCGGTCGGGTGCCCCAGAATCCGCACCTGGCCGTGGCCGATGGCCCGCAGCAGCCGCGCCGTGGTCTCCTCGGCCGATTGGTCGAAGCGGGAGTGCACGCTGGCGATGACGATGTCCATTTCCGCCAGCACCGCGTCGGCCAGATCCAGGTGTCCGTCGCCCAGGATGTCCACCTCGATGCCGGCGAAGATGCGCAACCGGCCGGCGAACTCCCGGTCCGCGGCGCGAATGCGCCGGATGTGCGCCAGCGCCCGCTCCTCGTTCAGGCCCCGCGCCATGGCCAGCGCCTGGGAATGATCGGTGATGGCGATGGCCTGATAGCCGCGGGCGAGGGCCGCCGCCGCCATTTCCTGGATGGTCGCCCGGCCGTCGGTCTCGACGGTGTGCATATGCAGGTCGGCGCGCAGGTCGCCGGTCGAGATCAGTTGGGGCAGGGAGCGGTCGGCGGCCGCCGCCACAATGCCGTCCCGGTCGCGCAGTTCCGGCGGTATCCACGGCAAGTCCAGGGCGGCGTAGATCCGCTCCTCTTCGCCGGCGGGGTTCGGAGCGCCCTGGTGGCTTAGTCCACTGTCGTTCAGATCCAAACCCCGGGCCGCCGCCCGGGACTGCAATTCGTTCCAGTGCCGGGCCGGGCCGGTGATTTGCAGCCAGCGGGCCGCAAAGGCATCGGCCGACACCGCCCACAGCCGCAACGGGAGGGGAATGCCGGCGGCGCCACCGCCGGCCCATTCCATTGCCGCGAAGTCCGAGCGGCGCTCGGCGACGCCAGCCACTCCGGAGAGTTCGATTGCGGTGGCGACGGCCTGCGGCTCCGCGCCGGGCGGGGTCGAGACCACCAGGTCCAGGCCGCCCACGGTTTCCTGTCCACGGCGGTAGGAACCGGCAACCTCCAGGCGCCAGTGGGGATAGGCCGCCCGGAGTTCCGCCTGCACCGCGGCCGCGGCCCGCGCCGCCGTGGAGCGCAAGAACCGCCCCGCCAACGCGCGGTAGGTCGCAATGGCTTGGAGAATCTGCGCCTCCTTTTTTTCGCTCCAGCGCGGCAGCCCGCGCAGCTGACCGGAGCGCGCCAGCGCTTCCACCGCGTCCACCGTAGCCACGCCATGCCGCTCCCAGATCAAGGCAATGGTCTTCGGGCCCAGGCCCTGGACGTTCAGCAGTTGCAGCATGCCGGGCTGATAACGGTGGAGCAGCTCATCGTGGAGCGGGAGGGCACCGGTCGCGGCGATCTGCTGAATGGCCTCCGCCAACTTGGGCCCAATGCCCGGCAAGGCCAGCAGCTTGGCCGGGTCCGCGGCCAGCGCCGCCGCCGGCTCCGCGCCGGCGATGGTCTCCGCCGCCCGCCGGTAGCCCCGGATGCGGAAGGGGTCCTCTCCGGCCACTTCCATGAGGTCGGCCGTTTCGCGCAGTAAGCGGGCAATATCGCGGTTCTCCATAATGTCTATCGCCGCACGGGTTTGCCCCGTGCCCGGGGGACGAAGTGGAATATTCTGATGTATTATCAGGGGATTGATCGAGGCAGGCCAACAGGAGGCCGAGAGCTGAGTGCCGGATCCCTTAACCCAGGACGTAATCGCCATCATTGCCCGCGAGCAGCGGCTTGCCGAGGACACCATCACCCCGGAATCCACCTTCGAGCAGCTGAAAATCGATTCCCTGGATGGCGTCAATATCGTCTTCGCGCTGGAAGAAAAATACAACCTGACCATTCCCGATGAGATCGCCCGGGAGATGAGGAGCGTCGGTCAGGTGATTGACGCCCTGCGCCAGCAACTGAATCAGGGCCTCAACACCGCGACCAGCCCCGCCACGTAGGCCGGGTCACGCGCGGGTGGATATCGCGCCGCCGTCGGGAGGGCCGGCGGTGGGCGGCGGTGCGGCAAACCATGGAGAAAATCGTCATCACCGGCGTGGGGGTGCTCAGCGCCTGCGGTGGCACGCCGGAGGAGATGTGGGCGGGCCTGGCCTCCGGGCGCGGGGCCACCGGCCCGGTGACGCGGGTGGACGCGCAGCGCCTGGCGCACAACGTTTGCGGCGAGGTCCACGGATTTGACCCCTCCCAGCACTTCGGCAAAGAGGTCGAGATCCTCGACCGCTTTGCCCAGTTCGCGGTGGTCTGCACCCGCCGCGCGCTGGCCGACGCCGGGCTGGGGCGCCGCTTTGGCGTCAACGGCGGCCCCCCGGCGCGGCGGGTGGGCGTGGTCACCGGCACCGCCTTGGGCGGCGTGGAGAGCGAGGATCACGGCTTTCAACAGCTCTATGCCCGTAACGCCACGCGCCTGCACCCCTACAGCATTCCCCGCATGATGTTCAACGCCGGCACCTCGCATGTGTCCATGGACACCGGCGCCAAGGGGGTCAGCTTCGCGATTTCGACCGCCTGCGCCTCCTCAACCCATGCCATCGGCGAGGCCTGGCGCCTGCTGCGCTTGGGCGCCGCCGATATCATGCTGGCGGGCGGCGC
>JBOGKW010000264.1:0-2743 GCA_050746205.1 Terriglobales bacterium
CGCCCTGCCGCGCCGCCACCGCCGCCAATGCCGCACCCTTGTCCACGCCCGCATCGAGAATGTCCAGGATCCCGAGATCCCGTTGCGGATAGAGCGTTTGCAGACAGGTCAGTCGCGGCCCCCACGGTCCGGCGGCCAGTTCGGCGCCGATCGCCACCACCTGCGCCACGCCGCCTCCATACATGAGTTGAATCGGATCGGCGGTCAGGCACCGTTCCAGCGGCGCGACAAAAGCCAGATGCTCGCGGTTGCTCTCCAACCAACTGGCGAAGGCCCCCCGCGCCGGGGCGGGCGGGAGGCGCTCCGGGGTCATGTACAACTCGGCCCTGCCCGGCGCCTCCGGCAGGGTCACCACCGCTTGGTCGCAGTACCGCCGCAGGGCTGCGAGCACCCCGCCCGCCGTTTCCAGCGGAAGGCAATGCCGGAACCATTCCTCGCCCGGTTCCCCGCCCGCGCCGCAGACCCGCACCAGGGCGCCATTGCTGGCGATCACCAGGCAAGGACAGCCCAGGCCGGCGACGATGGGGCGGACGAAGTTAAAGCGTCGGCCCGTCGCTAACACGATCCGAACCCCCCGCCGGGCGGCGGCCGCCAGCGCCGCCGCATTGCGTGGCGGAAGCGCATGGCGGGAATCGAGCAAGGTGCCGTCCACGTCGACGGCGAGGAGTTGCATCGCAGCGGCCATTCTCTCTACCCTAGGCCGCCGCGCGACGGGCCAGCCGCAACTGGCCTCCACCGAGCTTTTGGCCTTTGGCGCGGGTTTTCAATCTTGACTGTTGTGTACCGGATTGCCACAATAGGCTTTAGGCGGCGCGATGCCAGCCGCGCGAGCAGGCCGGTAGTCTCCGGCACGGACGGTTCCCTATGCCGACACCAGTTTCCAACGTGGAGGATTTGGCCCTCCAAGAATATAAATATGGATTTGTCACCGACATTGAGGCCGAGACGGTTCCTCGCGGGCTGAACGAGGACATTATCCGGCTGATCTCGGCCAAAAAGGGAGAGCCGGAATTTCTGCTGGCTTGGCGACTGCGCGCCTACCAGCAATGGCTGAAGATGCGGGAGCCGACGTGGGCCAACGTCCATTACCCGCCAATTGATTACCAAAACATCATTTACTACGCTGCGCCCAAGCGGGCCGGTGAGGGGCCGCAGAGCCTGGATGAGGTGGACCCGGAGCTGCTGGCGACTTATGAAAAACTCGGCGTCCCACTGCAGGAGCGGGCGCTGCTGGCCGGCGTGGCCGTGGACGCGGTGTTCGACAGCGTCTCGGTCGCCACCACGTTCAAAGCAAAGCTGGCTTCGCTGGGCATCATCTTTGGCTCGTTCTCCGAAGCCGTGCGGGAACATCCAGCGTTGGTGGAGCAGTACTTGGGCTCGGTGGTGCCCTACACCGATAATTTCTTCGCCACCCTCAACTCCGCCGTGTTCAGCGATGGGTCCTTCTGCTATGTGCCCAAGGGCGTGCGCTGCCCAATGGAGTTGTCCACCTACTTCCGCATTAACAGTCAGGACACCGGCCAGTTCGAGCGCACGCTGATTATCGCGGATGAAGACGCCTCGGTCAGCTATTTGGAGGGCTGCACCGCGCCCAAGCGCGACACCAACCAACTGCACGCCGCCGTGGTGGAATTGGTGGCGCTGGATCGGGCCACGATCAAGTACTCGACCGTGCAAAACTGGTACCCCGGGGATCGCGAGGGCCGCGGCGGCATCTATAATTTCGTCACCAAGCGCGGCAAGTGCCTGGGCCGCGCTTCCAAGATCAGTTGGACCCAGGTCGAGACGGGCTCGGCCATTACGTGGAAATACCCCAGTTGCCTGTTGATGGGCGACGATTCCGTGGGCGAGTTCTATTCGGTGGCGGTGGCCAAGAACCGACAGCAGGCCGACACCGGCACCAAGATGATCCATCTGGGGAAAAATACCCGCAGCACCATCGTCAGCAAAGGCATCTCGGCGGGTTTTGGCCAGAATACCTATCGCGGCGCGGTGCGCATTCACAAGAACGCCACCGGCGCGCGCAATTACTCCCAATGCGATTCCCTGCTGATCGGCGATCAGTGCGGCGCGCACACCTTCCCGGTGCTGGAGGTCAAGAACAACGGCGCTCGCATCGAGCATGAGGCCTCGACCTCGCGCATCGGCGAAGACCAATTGTTCTACTGCCGCCAGCGCGGCCTTTCGACCGAAGACGCGGTTTCGATGATCGTGAATGGGTTCTGCAAGGAGGTGTTCCGCGAGCTGCCTATGGAGTTCGCGGTGGAGGCGCAAAAGCTGCTGAGCGTGAGCCTGGAGGGCAGCGTCGGCTAGGCGGGCGGAGAACGATTTCACCAGGAGAGACGAGTGGCCAACGCGTTGCTAAAGATTGAAGGTTTGCATGCCGCCGTCCAGGGGCGGGAGATTTTGCGCGGGATTGACCTCGCCGTGGGCGCGGGTGAGGTCCACGCCATCATGGGCCCGAATGGCTCGGGCAAAAGCACTTTGGCCGGCGTGCTGGCCGGCCGGGACAGCTATGCCGTCACCGCCGGCCGGGTAACCTATGCCGGCCAGGATCTGCTGGCGATGGCGCCGGAGGACCGTGCCGGCGAAGGGGTCTTCTTAGCCTTCCAATACCCAGTCGAGATCCCGGGCGTGGGCAACCTGTATTTTCTCCGCGCCGCGCTCAACGCCCAGCGTCGGCATCGCGGCCAGGAGGAGCTGGACGCGGCCGATTTTCTGCAATTGGCGAAACAGCGTATGA
>JBOGKW010000265.1:0-2727 GCA_050746205.1 Terriglobales bacterium
GCGTCGAAGCGGGCCAGATGGCCGGCGTCAGCCAGCGTATAGGCGGAGTTGGCGTCGCCCATCAACCGGATCTCGGGCCAGCGGCGGCGAATGGCCCCCAGCGGCTCCAAATCCCAGCCGGGTTTGATCTTGACTTTGATGCGTTGGTAGCCGGCGGCCAGCTCCTTCTCCACCGCCGCCAGTTGCGCCTCCAGGCTGGGCTTGATGCCAATGGAAACGCCGCAGGGAATCTCCCGGCGCGTGCCGCCGAGGAAGCGCCAGAGGGGCTGGCCGGCTTGCCGCGCCGCTAGCTCCCAAGCGGCGTTTTCCACCGCTGCCCGAGCCATGGCGTGGCCACGAATGGCGCGCATCAACGGCCCCAGGTCGCGGGGATGGGCAAACTCTTTCCGCAGGACCATGGGCGCGATCACCTGGCTCAGGATGGCCCGCGCTGTGTCCGGCGTCTCGGCGCTATAAAAGGGCAGCTCGCCGCAGGTGACCTCGCCCCAGCCGCTGCCGCCGTCGGCGTGAATCTCGACCAGCAAAATGCGGCGATTCTCTGTCTTGCCAAAACTGGTTTCAAAGGGCGTCACCAGCGGCATGCGCAACTCGCGCAGGGTAAGGGCTTCGATCTTCATAGTGTCTGGCGGTCCTGGGCGGACTCATATCGCGGCGGGCCGTAGTCGAAGTCTTCATCCCAGCGGCCAAGGCAGAAGGCGCCGGCGCCGTCCGGCTGGCGCTCGTAGCGCAACACTGCCAGCCCGGCGGTAAAGGCGGCGGTCAGTTGGCCGCGAACGTCCCTCTGCGCGGCGGCCGCGCGGGAGTCGCCGGCGTTTTTCCAGGCGGCCACCACGGCGGGCACACCGACGCGCTGAAGCACCGCGATGGATTCGGGCGGCTCGCCTAGCAGGACGCGCTGCACGCGGCGGGCCGAAAACCACCATTCGGCGACCAGCCGGTCCGTCGGCAGGCCGGCGTGCAGCGAGCTGGAGGTCACGCCATATTGATTGGGCACATAGCGGCGGGCAATGGCGCCGAGGCGCTCGATATTGAAGTAGGCGTTTTTGATCTCGAGCGGATCAAACGTCCATTCCATGAGCGCGAAGCCGCGTGCCAGCCCATCCTCGCGCTGCCGCAGTTTCAGCCTGCGGCCGACGCCCCGGTTGCGGTACTCCGGCGCCACCGCAAGCATGTGGGAGTGGAGGTACAGATGCCCCTGGCGCTCGCCGGGCAGGGCGAAGCAATACCCCGCCAGCCGGTCGCCATCGAAGCAGCCAAACACCTGCCCGCCGATCTTGTGCGCCACCACGAACATGCGTACCGGAACCAAATCCGATTCATCGAAGCCCCACACCCGGCGCTGCAGGTCTACGCATGCCTGAAACTCCGCGGTGGTGTGCAAGGCGCGGAGGGGCAAATCCGTCTTCTCCGCGTGAGGGGCGTCGCTGCCGGACGCTACCGTTGGCGGGGAGTCTACAACTGGAAGCGCCGGCGCGGACGCCTCCGCCGCAGGCCCGACCCCGGGCAACGCCGCCTCCGCCCGCTTGACGGCTTCCCAGTGCGCGTTCAATGCCGCCGGGCTGGACGCTTGGAACGATTGCCCTTGCTCGCGCAGGCGCTGCTCGACGGCGGCGAAGCGGCGGCGGAACTTCCGAGTAGCCGTCTGCAACACCAAATCCGGCTCCAGCCCCAACCGCCGGGCCACGTTGACTGCGGTAAACAGCAGATCCCCAACCTCGGCGCGCCATTCCTCGCGACCAGCGGAGATCGCCTGCCGAAGTTCTGAGATCTCCTCCTCCAGTTTGCCCAAGACGGCCGCGGCGTCCGGCCACTCGAAGCCGGCGCGGGCGGCGCGCACGCTGGTCTGGTAGGCGGCGGCCAGCGGCGGTAACCCGCGCGGCAACGCACCTAGCGCAGCAGGACTTGCGGCCGCCAGGGTCGCCTGCTCCCTACCCTGGGCCTGGCGCTCTTCGCGCTTAATCTCCTCCCAGCGGCCGACGACCTCCTCCGCGCTGTGCAGGGTGCCGGCTTCGGCGCCAAAGACGTGGGGATGGCGGCGAACCAGCTTCGCCTCCAACCCCGTCAGCACCTCCCCGATAGTGAACGCGCCGATCTCCTCCGCCATCTGGGCGTAAAACAAGATCTGAAGCAGCAGGTCGCCCAACTCCTCCTTCAGCCCCGGCCAATCGCGATCATCAATCGCCTGCAGCACTTCATAGGTTTCCTCGACCGTGTACGGCGGAATCGAATCGAAGGTTTGGCGCCGATCCCACGGACAACCACCGGGCGCACGCAATCGCGCCATGATCGCCACCAACCGTACAAATGAAACGCCCGCTTCTTGCATCTGCGAAGAACCTCTACTTTACCTGAGGCGCGCGGGACCAGGCGGCTGCATTACTGCCGTAAACTGAATAGTGGGGCTGCACGCCCCGGAATTCCTGCCATGCCGTCCCCCCAGTTCGCCACATTCGTGCTTCATGCCCATCTGCCGTATGTCGTCAACCATGGCACCTGGCCCCACGGCATGGACTGGCTCCATGAAGCGGCGGCGGAAACCTATCTACCGCTGCTGGCCGTCTTGGATGAGCTGGAACGCAGCGGCACGCCCTGCCACTTCAACCTGAACATTTCCCCAGTGCTGGCCGAGCAATGGGCGCATCCGGTGTTTCGCGCCGAGTTTCCAGGCTATTTGCGGCAGAAGATCGAGGCTGCCCGCCTGGATCGGCAGGAGTTCGCCGATGGCCA
>JBOGKW010000266.1:0-2608 GCA_050746205.1 Terriglobales bacterium
GGCGGGCACGCCATCCTCGGCTCGCTCTGGCCGGCGCCGCCTATTACGGCGTGGGTTTGCCCGATGCCATCGCCAGCGGGCAAGCGGCGGCGCGCGCGGTACTGGACGCGGGCTAGGAGCCGGGCGCCAGGGCGACCCCGCTCGGTTTCACCCGGGGCCCGTCCATTTTGAAATTGACCGCGTCCTGCAGCGTAGGGCAGCAGCGGCGATCGCCGGCGGCGAACACCGCGGAGCGGATGCGCAACTGGTGCTTGCGGGCGACGTAGCGAGCGTTCATCCCGCCCTGGCAGTTGTAGGTGAATTGGGCCATCAGCCAGACACGGTGCTGGTAGGTCGCGAAGGTTTGCACCACGCCGGTGCAGGTGGGCCGATCCTCGCCGGTGTAAAGAATGCCGAACACCACCGCCAGCTGGGGATTGAGTACATGGGGCAGGGTCGCGATGCTGGTCCGGATGATGTCGAACTCCAGCGGCGCGGCGGCGTTCTCGCGGTCGTCGAAGTGGCCACCGCGGACCTGCAGGACCAGCGGCTGGCCAGCGGCGGCAAACGGCGCGATCCCGGAGTGGCCGGGATCCGGCGCATCCTGGGTGGGGTAGAGCCGAAACGTGAAGTCGCGAAAGTTGATTTGCGCCACCGCCGGCGCCGGGTTGGGCGCGGCCAACTCTTGCGCCAGCGGCAAAAAGGTAATGTTGCCAAACCGGCGCAGGCGCGGCCGGGCGCCCCAGGCGGCGAGCGAGGCCACCGCGGCGAACAGCAGTGCCACGGCGGCGCGGCGCCGACCCGGGCGCCGGGCACGATCCGGATCGGGGTCGCCGGCAGGCGCCGCCCGAAGGTGTAGAGGTAGGCGGCTGAGCCGCTCTGAGATGCTCCGCTCGAAGGCCATCCGTGGCCCAACCCGTCTCCCCCCGGGTCGGCATGCCCCAGTGTAACGGATCGGCGCGGTCCCGCCTATTTACTTCCCAGCTCGCCCGCCCGCTTGGCGGCACGGCTCACCGCCTTGATCAGCGCGACGCGAAGGCCGCCGGCCTCCAGCTCCAGCAAGCCATCCACGGTGCATCCGGCCGGAGTCGTGACGTTGTCCTTCAGCTTGGCCGGATGCTCGCCGGTGTCCAGCACCATGGCGCCGGCGCCGACCACGGTCTGCGCCGCCAGCTCCAGCGCCAGATCGCGCGGCAGCCCGGCGCGCACGCCGCCTTCGGCCATGGCCTCGATCACCATGTAGACGAAGGCCGGGCCGCTGGCGCTCAGGCCGGTGACCGCGTCCAAGTGCCGCTCCTCGACCGTCACCACGCGGCCCACCGACTGGAATAGCCCCACGGCCGCCGCCATCTGGCGCTCATTCACGCCCTGGCCGCAGGCCAAGGCGGTCATGCTGCGCCGGATCAGCGCCGGGGTGTTGGGCATGGCCCGGATGATCGCCACCCTGCCGCCCGCGCACTGCTCCATCTGCGATAGCGAGATCGCCGCCGCCACCGAGATCACCAACGCCTCGGGCGCCAGCGCGCCGCGAATCTCCTCGAGCACCGGGAGCACCAGATTAGGCTTCAGCGCCAGCACCACCACCGCCGCGCCCGCCGCAGCGCTCGCGTTCGCGGTCCCAGCGCGGATACGGAACGTTTGCTCCAAGTACGCCGCCCGCTCCGGCCGGCGCGCCGAGGCGGTGATCTGCGGCGGGGTGGCGAAGCCGGATTCCAGCATGCCCCGCACCAACGCCTCGCCGATTTTGCCGCAGCCGAGCACAGCGATGCTTCCAGCCGCCTGACCCGATGCCATCTACTCACTCTATCCCAGCACCGCGGCTGGGGTAGGCTCGTGGCGTCTCGCACCGCGTTCCGTGCATGACCTGGACCGTCGGCGCGACCATGGCGGCCCCGTGGGTGCGGCGCTGTCGTGGCGACGGCGTAACGGGCCGGTATGGCGGCAGGCCCGCCCCATGCCGGCCTCTGGCGCCCGCCCCGGCCTCCACGAAACCACCGATTGCGCCTCCGCCGCTAGGGTATTTCCGCCCTTGCCGGGGGCAAATGCGGGCGACTATACTAGTTTCCGACTGTGAGAGGTCCAGAGGTCCCTATTCCCGACTCCGGCTCGCTGCCGCCGATGGGACTTAGAGGCCGGAGGTGTGTCTGAATACGGAGTCACGATCGACGATCGCATCCGCGGCGACCGGTGGCGCTACGTGGTTTGCCGCCTATACGCGACCGCGCCACGAGCACAAGGTGGAATGTTATTTCCGCCAGCGTGATTGGGAGGTGTTCTGGCCCACCGTGCGTTCCTGGCGGCAATGGAGCGACCGGCGCCAGGCGGTGGCCGCGCCGCTGTTTCCCTCCTATGTCTTTGTAAGATTGGGCGACGCCGAACGCCGGCGCGCGGTGCAGGCCCCAGGTTTCTTGTGGTTCGTGCGTAATGCGCGCGGACCGGCCCCGGTGGCCCCCGAGGAACTGGCGGCCGTGGAGCGGCTGTTGGCCAGCGGCTGGCGCTTCGACCCCTTGCCCGCCGCCCGCCTGGGGGACGAGGTCGAGATCGTCGCCGGCGCGCTGCGCGGCTGCCGCGGCCGTCTGTTGCGCAAGGACGCCGGAGCGATCGCGCTGCTGGTCACCGCAATTAACGG
>JBOGKW010000267.1:0-2588 GCA_050746205.1 Terriglobales bacterium
TACACCGAAGAGGAGAAGCTGCACATCGCCTTCCGCTACCTGATCCCCAAGCAAAGCGCGGAAAACGGCGTGGCAGCGGAGCGGATCCGGTTCGAGGAGGAAGCGGTGCGCTGCATCGTCGGGGATTACACTCGCGAGGCCGGCGTGCGCGGTCTGGAGCGAGAGATCGGCACGGTGGTCCGGAAGTACGCCCGCAAGATCGGCGATTCGGCCGCCGAGGTTCCTCCGCTGACCGTGACGGCCGCGGTGGTGCGGGAGTTTCTCGGCGGGCCCAAGGTGCGCGTGGCCACCCAGATCGCCGAGCGCACGCGGCGTGCGGGCGTGGCCGTGGGCTTGGCCTGGACCCCCACCGGCGGCGACGTGCTCTTCATCGAGGCCAACCAAATGAAGGGGGGCAAGGGCTTCACCATGACCGGCCATCTGGGCCAAGTCATGCAGGAGTCCATGCAGGCGGCCCTGACCTGGGTTCGCTCCCACGCCCGAGAGCTGGGGCTGGAGGAGGATTTCTTTAAGGAAACCGACCTTCACATCCACGTGCCAGCCGGCGCCATCCCCAAGGACGGCCCATCGGCCGGCATCACCATGGCAACGGCGCTGGCTTCGCTGCTGACCGGAAAGCCGGTGCGGCCCAAGCTGGCCATGACCGGCGAGCTCACCCTGTCTGGCGACGTGCTACCCATCGGTGGGGTCAAGGAGAAGGTGCTGGCGGCCAAGCGCGCCGGCATCGAACAGGTGCTGCTGCCCGCCGAGAATCGCCAAAACGTCGAGGAAGATTTGAAGCTGGAGCAGTTGGCCGGCATCGAATTGCATTACGTCCGCCATATGGAGGACGTTCTCAAGCTGGCGCTGCCGGAAGACGAGTCGATGCAACGCGCCGACCAACGGGAAAGGGAATCGGTGCTGGAACGCCAGTCGGCATAGCTGCGGGCCGGACCTAACTCGCCGCCTGCCGCATAGCTACAACAGCTTAGGTTTCTCTTATCCCCTCCACCGCAGCCAGGCTGTCCAGCGGAAAGGCGGCGATCTCGCCGGGCACGCCGGCGGCGGTCAGCGGGGCGCCGCTCTCTTCGGCTTCCCGACGCAAATAGCCGACGGCGGCGTAGAGGCCGGAATACGGCCCGGAGCCGAGCGCGACGGTGGCGCTCAGCTCGCCCGCTTCGCCGTCTCCCGCCCGAATGCGCTCCCCCGCTTGTACGGGCCCGGAGAAGCGGAACCCTAGCCGTTGGCGGTGTACCTGGCCGCGGGCGCGAATGCGCTCGACGATTTCTTGCCCGATGTAGCAGCCCTTGTTGTGCCCGATCGCCGACATCAATCCCGCCTCCGGCGGCAGCGTGCCGGTGTGGATATCGCGCCCGAACAGCGGCACCCCTTCCAGCAGCAGCCGCCGATCCCAGGCCGCGGCGCTCAACGGCGCGGCTTGGGCCGCCAGGGCGTCATAAGCGGCGGCTACGGCATTTAGGGTTCCGAATATCTCAACTGTTTCTATTTGACCCAATCGCCAGTGGAATAAATGGACGGCGGACTTGCTCGCCGGCGCCTCGGCCGCGATCCAACCTCCCAGAGTGGGGAGCGCCGAGAAGTCGGCCCGTCCCAGCGCCGCCTCCGCCGCGGAACCGCAGACCGCCAGGGATACGGTCTCCGCCCCGATGTCCGTGATGGTCAGCTGGCTGCGGAACACGAAACGACGCAAGCCCTCCAGCAGCGCCGTGCGCTGGTCCTCGCTGGCCAGCAGGAGGAAGGCATCGCTGGCCAGCGCCGCAAGATCGAACATGGCCAGGATGTGGCCCTTGGGGTTGAGCAGAAGCGACGGCGCGGTCCGTCCTGGCGCGAGATCCCGCACGTTGGCGGTGATGATGCCGTTCAGCCATTTGCGCGCTTCCGGCCCCTCGACGCGCAGGGCCGAGCGAAAACTCCAATCGCACAGCGCCGCCGCGGGAAACGGGGCGTCCAGCGCTGCGCCTGCCGCCGGCCCGGCTAGTTGCGCGCCGCGGTACTCGACGGCGCCCTCGCCCCCGTGGCGCCGCAGCCAGGGACTAATCTTCATCTCTCCAGCATACGCGGCGCGGCGCAGTTGCCCCAGGGGCCGGCTCGCGGCAACTTGGAGACGTCCTGAGCGCCAGCGGCAGTGCGCCGCCGGCCGTCCCACCGCAGCATGCGCCGCTCCATACTGGGGACCCCATGGAAGCCCAGCCGCAGGCCCCGCAAGCGGCGGGGCCGTCCAGCATCGGGCTGAGTCGCCCAGGATGGAACCGCGTTCCTAAAAGCGGGCGCGGCTTTGCGGGCAAACGGCGGGTGCCTGGCCCAAAGCGGGAAGTCCGCGCCACGACGCTTGTTGCCGAAAGCTCGCATTTCGGCCAAATCAAATTTTTACCGCCCTTCGATAGAATGCCATTCGATCCAAGAAATCGCGGTGGACGCGAGTCGAGCGGCTGCCCAGGGAAACCCGAAACTCTGTTTGCGAGGGCCCTTGCGGCCAATGGCGGTTCACATGCAAGAACCGAAGTTACAACTCAAGCACAACCCCAGAGGGATGCGATATATGGAACATATGATGGCGACGAAGGCAGAGGTGTTGGAGGGCGGTCAGC
>JBOGKW010000268.1:0-2534 GCA_050746205.1 Terriglobales bacterium
CCGAACGTGGGCGCGGCCTGCAGGAAGGCCTGCTCGGCGGGCTCGATGCTGTCCATTTCCGGCATTTCCAGGGCCGTGCGCAGTTGTTGCGCCGCTTGCTCCGCGCTCAGTCCAAAGGCCTCCTCCGCCGCATCCAGCAGCGGGCCGTAGGCCAAATGCAACGCCAAGTTTGGCGGCCGGCGCGGTAATCCCGCGGCCAAATCCCGCCAAGTGGCGAGCGTGACGGCGGCCTCAGTTTGGCGTTGGCGGCGGGCGGCGGCGGCGTCCCACACGGCGGCGAAGGCAGCTTCCAGGGCCTCGGCCAGCGAGGCAGGGTCTGCGGGCTCGGCCAGCAGCCCGTTCAGGCCATGAATGATCCGCTCCGGCATGGCGCCCAGGGCCGTTGCCACCGGCACCGCACCAGCCCATTGAGCGGCGTCCAGCAGGGGCCCGTAGGTCTGCTGCCAGCGCGAGGGGATCACCGCGGCGGCGGCGGTGAGCAGGCAAAGGTGCAGCGCCGCGGCACCCAGCTGGCCGGGAAACTCCACCCCATGGCGCGCCGGCACGGCGGCGCGCAGGCCGGCCTGCGACTCTCCGTCCCAGTCCCCGACCGCGAGCAACTGCACCGGCGCCTCCATGCGTACCAAGGCTTCCGCCAGCCAGCTGGCGCCGTCCCCGTCATCCCAGCTGCCGGTGTACACCAAAGCCCGCGGATGGCGCTCGGGGAGCAGCGACGGCCCTGGCGCCAACTCGGCAGCGGCTAGCGGCGGGAGCACGATCAGGCGGTCGGCGGGTGCGCCGTGATTGAGCCAGGCGTCGCGGACAAACCGGCTGGGGGCGAGCAGCGCTTCCGCCCCGGCCATGGCCGCTTGCCACCGCTGCGGCCGCTGCCGCAGTTGCGGCAGGGCCAGCGGCCAATCGAGCTTACCTGGCGTGGCGCAGAGCGCGCATTTCAGGCCATTCCGGCTGGGGCCGGAGCAGATCTCGCCGCGGCGGTGCCAGAGGCGGCGCGTGGGGCAGATTTGCAGGAACTCGGTCAGTGCCAGGGCATAGGGGATCTCCCGCTCGCGCAACTGCCACAGCGCCTCCGGCGGCAGCGGGCCTGGATCGTGCACGATCACCGCCGCCGGCTGGCGCTCGCGCAGGCAGCGGGCCCAGCCTTGCAGAGGCGTCTCGCCGGTTTGCAGCGACTCCGGAGAAAAAGCCTCACCGCCCAGCAGGGAGACGGCGCGGCCGGCTGCCGCCGCCTCCGCCGTTAGATGCAGAAGCGTACCCATCGCTTTCTTTACGTTAGGGTAAACCCCGCTGCCGCGGTCGCGTCGTCCGCCTTAGTTCCCGCGTCGTTCCCGGCGTCGGGAACCGTCGGCGGCGCCAGCGCGCGGCGCTGCGGCAGCTCACGAGTTTTCCTGGTCGCAGCGGCGGCGCCTGTGGTACAATCTGAGGCTATGCAGCTTCCCTTCGCGCCGTGTTGTTGTCCCCGTGGGCCGGCGGCGGAGGTGTGTCCCCGGGCTTGCTCTTCCCAAGCCTGACCCGGGCTCCCGGTTTCCCTCCGTTTTTCCTCCGGCTCCGCCCACCGCGGGGCCGTTTCGTTTTTGTGGACGCTAAACATAAGCAGAATATCCCTATGACCACTGCCCAGACCGCTCTGACAGGCGCCTCCACGGTCCTCGCGAATGAGGCTGACTGGGGCCGTGCTCTCGGCGGCGCGCGCCCCTATCCGGTGGATGACCGCCGCCTCGCCGACATTTTTCTTCTCGCCCAAGGTGCCTTCGCCCCTCTCACCGGCTTTCTCGGCCGCGCCGCGACGGAATCGGTGCTCGATACGATGCGTCTGCCCACGGGCCAGCCGTGGACCATTCCAGTGCTGTTTCCGCTCTTTCAGCCCGCGGTCGCCGGCGAGAAGTTAGCCCTGGCCGGCGCCGATGGCCAGCCGGTGGCGGTGCTCGAGGTGGAGGAGGTCTTCGACCTGGCCGCCGAGCGCTTCAATCAGAAGGTCTATGGCACGACCGAACTGAAACATCCCGGCGCCCGCCTGGTCGCCGAAGGCCCGGCGCGGTATGCCGCCGGCCGGGTGTTGGCCCGTGCCGGCTGGCGCCCGCCCGGCGCCCCTGCGGGCTATCCCATCACCCCGGCGGAAACCCGCGCCCTGTTCGCCGCCCGCGGCTGGCGGCGCGTGACCGCCTTTCAGACCCGCAACCCCATCCATCGCGCCCATGAGTTCTGCGTGAAGACGGCGCTGGAGACCAGCGACGGCGTCATGATCCACCCTCTTGTGGGCGAGACCAAGGCCGACGACATCCCCGCCACCGTCCGCCTGCGCTGCTATGAGACGCTGCTGCGCGAGTATTTTCCCGCCGACCGCGCTCTGCTTGCTTTGTACCCCGCCTGGATGCGCTATGCCGGTCCTCGCGAGGCGATCTTCCACGCCCTGGTGCGCCGCAACTACGGCTGCACCCACTTCATCGTCGGCCGCGACCACGCCGGCGTCGCCGGATACTACGGTCCGTTCGACTCGCAGCAGATCTTCTCCCGCTTTGCCCCGGGGGAGCTGGGCA
>JBOGKW010000269.1:0-2503 GCA_050746205.1 Terriglobales bacterium
CCGTGTCAATGATTTGGCCGGAGGCAGCAGCGGCCCTGGGGCCCGAGGACTGAGGACTCGGCGGCGGAAGGGCGTGAGAGCTGCGGCTCAGCGGCCCTATTCGGGATGCGATCGCTGGTACCGCCCCAAAGCGCACCGCTGCGCTTTGGGAACCCCGGGGTCGCTCTAGCTGGGCTTCGACGGGGCCCCCAGCATGCAGCGGCGCATGCCGGGGTGGGACGGCCAGGAAGCGACGCCCGCCGGCGCTCAGGGCGTCTCCAAGTTGCCGCGATGGGACTCCGGGGCTAGCGGCGGCGAGGAGCAAGGCGGTAAGCAGCGGCAGGATCAAAATGTTTGCCCCACGCTGAAATAGAAATTGAAGTGCGGCAAGGCGACGTTCTGGATCACCTCCGGGCCGCCTTGCCTCACGACGCCCACGGTTTGAAACAACGGCGGGTTCAGGTTGTAGCCGAAGTCCAGGCGGATTGGCCCCACCGGCGTGTTGTAGCGCAAGCCAAAGCCCACGGCGTCGGAGGTGTAATTCAAATCCGTGGTCGAGGGCTCATGAAGGCGGCCCAGGCCCTGCCACAGCCCGTGGAAATCCGTGTACACGTTGCCCAGATCGTCAAACAGCACGCCGCCGATGTTGGCGCCGATAAGGGGAAAGCGCAGCTCGACGTTGTTGATCAGAATCGCGTCGCCGCCCAATGGAAACCCGGTGAGCGGATCGCGCGGACCAGCCTGATTCAGGCTGAAGCCGCGCAGCGTATCGGCGCCGCCGGCGAAAAAGCGCTCCGGGATCGGTACGCCCGCGAATATGGCGTAGGTTTGGCCGTTCACCGGATTGGTGATTGTCTGGGTTTCCGGCGGGCCGAAGGGAAGGATTTCACCGATGCGCGTAGATCGCGCCAGCACCCAGTTGTGCCATAGGGGGTAATAGGTCGAGTTTTGCAGGTAGGCCTGGGCGAAATTGTCCAACTGGAAGGCCTTGGCAAGGCTGACCGAAACGGTGTTGTAGGAACCGCGGTGAGTGTCGGTCGGGTTGTCGCGGTGGTCGAGCACCGCGCTGAAAGTGGCCACCATCGAGTCCACCGGCTGGCCCAACAGCGGGATTTCCTGCGGGTTGATGAGGATGACCGGAATGGCGATGCGGCGGAAATCAACGCTATACGCGAAGCGCAGCGCGCCGCTCAGTTGTTGGTTCAGCAGCACGCCCCCGTCTTCGCGGATGGCGCGGAAGGTGGTGACATCCAGCGTATCCGAGTACAGGGCGTTGAGGTCCAAATCCAAATTGGGGTTGCCGCGCAACTGGAGAAACTCATACGACAGCAGGCCCCGCTTCTCCAACCGGCCATAGCGGCTGTTCAACGTCAGGGTTTGGTCCTGGCCGAACATGGCCAGGCGGGTGGCGTCAAACCCGACCAGTGGGCTGACCCCAGTGCCGCCCACCAGTTCCGCGATGGGAATGGTCCCAGTGACTGCTCCGGTTTTGGAGGAGAAGGTATTGGCGGTGGCGCTGGTGCCGCTTTGGATCTGGAGGCCGAGGTCTTCGCTGAAAATCCAGCGCTGCGCCTCATGCACATCAACCAGGACGTTCTTCCGCGGCTCGATGCCGGTGGGGTTCTGGAGCGCCAAGCCGACGTCGGTAAACAGGCCCAAATTGTAGAGCCGCCGCTGCGCCTGAATCATGCCCAACTGGCTGACGGGCGAGCCCGGGGCGATGCGCACGCGGCTGGCGATCACCTGGCGGCGCACGAAGCGTTCGCCGCCGATGTAGACGTGGCGCACGTACTCGGGGGAGCCCTCGGTGAGGGTGTAGGTGACGTCCATGCGATGGGCGGCGGCCGCTGGGTGCACGGCGACCTGCAGCCGCGCTTGCTCATATCCGGCGTTGTAGTAGAGCGACAAAATGGAATCGCGGTCCGTGGCGGTGGCGGCCGGCGAGTACGGCTCACCCGGCGAGAGCGTGAGCAAGCCACGGATTTGGGAAGCCGAAAAGGCATGATTGCCGCGGATGTCCAGCGTTCCCACCAGTACCTGCGGCCCTTCGTGAACGCGGTAGATGACGGCGATCTGGCCCCGTTGGCCGTGGTAGTCGCGCACCACGACCGGCGTGACCCGCACCTGAGCGAAGCCGTTGGCCTGGTACAGCCCGGCGATGGAGGCGGCGTCGTCCTGGGCCATCTGCCGGCTGAAGCGGCCGCGGCTGCCGGGGATAAAGTTAGGCAAAAAACTGGCCGTCTGAACCGCGACGCGGGCTTCGAGGATCGGGCCGTCGAAATAGCGATTGCCCTCAAACTGCACGGCTGCGACCGACAACTGCGGTCCGGCCTGCACCGTATAGACGATGTGCAGGGCGCCGGCGGGCGTGGTCACGCGTTGGTAATCCACGCTGGCGTCGAAGTAGCCGCGGTTTTGCAGCGCGGTTTGCAGGTTCGCCCGGCCCTCCTCGATCAGCTCGGCATCGGCGGCGTGCTCCTGAAAGATGGGCACGAGTTTGCGCAACGCACCGGGGCTGATGACC
>JBOGKW010000270.1:0-2429 GCA_050746205.1 Terriglobales bacterium
GGTGGGCGGAGAAGGTGTCGTGGCACAGCCCGGCGCGGATGCCGGGCAGCTTGTTGGCTGCCACCGACGCCCCGACGCCGCTGCCGCAGAGCAGAATCCCCTCGCCCGCGCGGCCGCTGGCGATCGCCTGGCCGAGGGCGACGGCGTAATCGGGATAGTCGTCGAGCGGTTGCTCGCTGTCCGCGCCCAGGTCCAGCACCTCGGCGCCGGAGCGCCGGATCTCCTCAATGACCCGGGCCTTCAGCGCAAAGCCGCCGTGATCGCAGGCTATGGCCACCACCATGACCGATCATAGCGTGAGAGCACCCCCGCGTCATGACGCGGACGGCCGTCCGCCAGCGGCCCTAGGGGCTAGTTGGTCCCATCCTGGTCGGCGGGGCGGCGCTCCAGGGTGGGATGGCCGTTCTGCTGCGGATTCCTGCCCTGCGGGTGGCGCAGGCTGGGATGATAGCCGCCATGCAGCATATCGTCGGTGTGGTATTCCTTCTCCAGCATGGCCAGCCGCGCCTTGACGTGCTCGAAATCGGAGGTGTCCTCGATATATTCGGGCCGCGGCGGCAGCAGCGTCGCGATCTCATGCTCGGTGGCGCGGATGCGGTCCGGCGTGGGGGGATGGGTCTCAAAGGCGCGGGCGATGCGGCCGGGCTCCTTCTTCTTCATCGCCGCCAGCTTCTCGAACATGCTGACCATGCCCTCGGGATCGTAGCCGGTCTTGTACATGTACTGGACGCCAAGAAAATCGGCCTCCCTCTCCGCCCCGCGGCTAAACTTCAGGAAGGTCATCGGCACGGCGAGGCCCGACAAGCTGCGGCCCAAAAATCCCACCGGGCCGGCAACGAAGATCAGCGGCAGGGTGGCGTAGTTCACGATCTCCGCCTTGGTGGCGTTGCGCGTGCCGTTGCGAGCGGCGACGTGGGCGATCTCATGCGACAGCACCGCCGCCAACTCGGCCTCGTCATCCGCCGCCAGAACCAAGCCGCTATTGACGAACAGGAAGCCCCCGGGCAGGGCCATCGCGTTGATCTGTGGGCTGTCAATCACCTGGACGGTGAAGGGCACATGGGCGTCGGAATTGCGGACCAGGTTTTGCGTCAGGCGGTTGACGTACTCATTCACCACCGGATCCTTGATAATGCGCGAGGTGGCGTCCACGCGCGAGGCCAGCATCTTGCCTAGGGCGATCTCCTTCTGCATGGAGTAGAAGTCCAGCCCTTTACCCACGCCGCGGTGGCCAATGTCGTTGATGTCCTTTTCATTCTTGGATTGGGCCCAGGCCGGCGCCGCCGCCAGCGCCACCACCAGCACCCCACCCAGGGCTGCCAGCCCCCAATTGCCGCTCCGCCGCAACCGTGTCATTCCCGCCTCCGGAATGCCCTGATTATAGTCCTTCCCCATTCCCTCTGTATGATGGACTCCTAGGTGCTGTAGCGGGTTTCCTTTTTGCCCCGCTGCGCCCGTCACTTATGCCTGAGACGTTGGATTCGGCCCCAGCCGCGGCGGCGCCCGCCGCCGCCCGGGACGACCCCCGCTGGCGGGCCGAGTTCCCGGTGACCGAAAAGCTGGTCTACCTCAACCACGCGGCCGTGGCGCCTCTATCGCGGCGGGCGCGGGCGGCGATGGCCGCATTTCTGGCCGAAGCCACCGAGCAGGGAGCCTGGGAGGGCGAGACCTGGATGGCGGGCTATGACGCATGCCGCCAGGTACTGGCCCGGCTGCTGGGTGCCGGTCCCAACGACATCGCGTTGCTGAAGAACACCACCGAGGGCATGGCCACCGTAGCCCTAGGCCTAGATTGGCGCCCCGGCGACCGCATTCTGACCGTCAACTGTGAGTTCCCGGCCAATCTGTATCCCTGGCTGGCGCTGCGGGCACAGGGAGTCGAGGTGGAGTTCGTGCCGCAGCACAACGGCGGCGTGGACCTGGAGGCACTGCGGCGGCAAGCCCGCGGCGCCCGGCTCGTAGCCTTGAGCTGGGTGCAGTATCTGAGCGGCGCCCGGTTGGACGTGGCCGCGGTGGGAGAAATTTGCCGCGAAGCCGGGGCGCTGTTCTTTCTGGACGCGATTCAGGGCCTGGGCGCATTGCCCCTGAACGCGCCGGCCAGCGGCGTGGATTTTCTCGCCGCCGATGGGCACAAATGGCTGGCGGCGCCAGAAGGCGCGGCGGTGTTCTATGTCCACCCCGATGCCTTGGCCCGGCTCACCCCGCGGGTGGTGGGCTGGATGTCGGTGGAACCCTGGGCGGATTTCTCCGCCGCCGCGCGCCTGGCCGCCGCCGGCGCCGGGCGCCCGGCCGCGCCGTTGCCGTGGCGCGGCGACGCCCGGCGCTTCGAATGCGGCACGCTCAACACCTTGGGCCTGCGCGGCCTCGCCGCCGCCGCCGAGCTACTGCTGGAGGTAGGGCCGGCGGCGATTGAGCGGCAGATCCTGGCT
>JBOGKW010000271.1:0-2351 GCA_050746205.1 Terriglobales bacterium
AGGGCCAAAAATTCCAGCCGCCCCAGAGCGTTGCCCATCCGCTTTAGGCTAGCATTGCCGGCCGCCATGCCGGCGCCGGCGGCGGTCGCGCGTGTCCCCGCTGGGGTAGAGTCGGAGGGTGGCCCAGGCTCTGGCGACCGCGCAACGACTGGCGACGCTGCCGGGGTATATCGCCGGCCTCGGGGCGCTCGGTGGCCGGCCAGCGATCATTGACCGCCGCCTCTATCGCACCCGCAGCTACAGCTATGCGGAGGTCCTCGGCAAGGCCTTTGCGCTCCAGGCGCGGCTGCGGGCCGGAGCCGCGGCCGGTGATCGCGTGCTGCTCTGGGGTCCTTCCGGCGCCGCCTGGGGCATTGCGTTCTACGCCTGCGTGTTGGCAGGCCTGGTTGCCGTCCCGCTGGATGCGGCATTTTCGCCCCGCTATGCCCGCTTGATCCAGCAACAAACCGGGGCGCGGATCCTGCTGGCCTCTGCCGAGCGCTTGGCCGCCCTCGGGCCGGCCGACGGGCAACTGGCGCTCAGCTTCGAGGAGCTGGAGGCCCTGCCGCTGGCGCCGCGGGCCCCACTCGACGCTCCGGCCGAAAGCGACCTGCTGGAAATCGTCTACACCTCCGGCGCCACCGCCGAGCCCAAGGGCGTGATGATCACCCACGGCAACGTGCTGGCGAACCTGCGCCCGATCGAACATGAGGTGCGCAAATACGAGCGCTGGGCTCGCCCGCTGCTGCCGCTGCGCTTCGTGCACCTGATTCCCCTCAGCCATCTCTTCGGCCAGGTCATGGGGCTGCTTATCCCGCCGCTGCTGGCTAGTACGGTGGTGTACCTGGAGGCGCAGAGCGGGGAGGCGGTGGCGGCGGCGGTGAAGCAGACCCGGGCCTCGGTGGTGGTCGCCGTGCCCCGCGAGATTGAGGTTTTCTCCCAGTGGGCACGGCAGGCGGCGGGCCCAGGCGCCGCCCACCCGGAAGCCGCGATCGCCGCCGCCCGCGGCCGTGGCGTGGCCTGGCGCTGGTGGCATTGGCGGCGGTTGCACCGCCGGTTGGGCTGGAAGATGTGGGCCCTGGTGGTGGGCGGCGCGGCCCTGCCGCCGGAGCAGGAAGCGCTGTGGCAGGCGCTAGGTTACGCCGTCGTGCAAGGCTACGGACTCACCGAGACCGCTCCGGCCGTGGCCATTACCCATCCCTTCAAAATCCGCCGCGGCGCCGTGGGCCGCAAGTTGGCGGGTATGGAGCTCCGCATCGCCGAGGATGGCGAGATTTGGGTCCGGGGTCCCAATGTCTCGCCGGGCTACTACCATAACCCCGCCGCTACGGAGGCCGCCTTCGCTGCCGGCTGGCTGCGCACCGGCGACCTCGGCCGGTTCGATGACGAGGGCAACCTCATCTATCTCGGCCGCAAAAAAGAGGTCATCGTCACCGCCGATGGCATGAACGTCTATCCGCAGGACGTCGAAGCCACCTTGGATGCCCAGCCCGGCGTGGCCGAGAGCGCGGTGGTGGGCGAAGAGCGCGGCGGTGGCGCCCGGGTGCATGCGGTGCTGGTGGCGCCCAAGCTGGACGACGGCGGCCTGGCGGCGGCGGTGGCCGCGGCCAATGGCCAACTGGAGGCGCATCAGCGCATCGCCGCGTATTCCCGTTGGTCCGAAGCCGCACTGCCGCGCACCGCCTCCACGCACAAGCTGCGGCGGGCGGCGGTGGCGGCCTGGGTGAACGGCCAAGCGCCCGCCGATCCGAGCTCGGCCGCGGCGGTGGTGGAAGATTGGCGGGATTATTTGGCCCGCCACCTAGGCGTCAGCCGCGACCGGCTGCGGCCGGAAACTCGGCTGGCCGAGGATCTCGGCTTAGGCTCGTTGGACCGCGTGGAACTGCTGGCGTGGCTGGCCGCCCACGGGTTGGAAATCGAGGAAACCGCCCTGGCGCAGGCGGCAACCGTGGGCGCGCTGGAGGCGCTGCTGGCCGTCGCCCGCGCCCCGGCCGGGGACGCTGGCGCTACGCCCGCCCCCCGCGGCACCGGCCCCGCCGAGCCGCGGGGCTCTGCACCGTCCGGCGCCCGCCGCCCGTTCCACTACGCCCGCTGGCCATTGTGGCCGTGGGTGCGCTGGTGCCGCGAACCGTTGCGCTGGCTGCTGGTGTACCCGCCGCTGCGGACGGTGGCGCGGATCGAGGTGCGGGGCCGCGAACACCTGCGCGGGTTGCCGCGACCGGTGCTGTTCATCGCCAACCACCAGAGCATGCTCGATGTCCCGGTCATCGTGCGCGCTCTCCCGCTGCGCTGGCGCGCGTGGCTGGCGCCCGCCATGGCCCTGGACGCCTTTCGCGCCAAGTTTCTGCCCGGCGCGCCGCGCGGCGCGCGCC
>JBOGKW010000272.1:0-2103 GCA_050746205.1 Terriglobales bacterium
ATGGAAGGCGCCATCGCCAATCATGAGTTCGAAAAGGCGCGTTTCTACTCCGACGAGGAGCGCAAGGAGCGTGAAAACCAACGCCTGCTGCGCGAAAAATACCACATGGACGACTCCGCCGCCGGGGTGGTCACGCGCGAGGATATTGAGGACGTCGTGGCGCGCTGGACCGGCGTGCCGGTGCACGCGGTGAAGGAAGAAGAGATGCAGAAGCTGCTGCGCATCGAAGAGGAGTTGCACAAGCGCGTGGTCTCGCAGGACAAGGCCATCTCCGCGCTGGCGCGAGCGATCCGCCGCAGCCGCGCCGGGCTGAAGAGTCCCAACCGCCCGGTCGGATCGTTCCTCTTCCTCGGCCCCACCGGAGTGGGCAAAACCGAGGTGGCGCGCACGCTGGCGGCATTTTTGTTCGGCAGCGAAAAGGCCATGATTCGCTTTGACATGTCCGAGTTCATGGAGAAGCATTCCGTCTCCAAGCTGATCGGGTCACCTCCGGGGTATGTCGGCTACGAAGACGGTGGGCAACTGACGGAGCGGGTCAAGCGCGCCCCCTATAGCGTGGTGCTTCTTGATGAGATTGAGAAGGCGCACCCCGACGTGTTCAACATCTTGCTCCAGGTCTTCGAGGACGGCCAGCTCAGCGACGGCTTGGGCAACACGGTGGACTTCAAGAACACCATCGTGGTGATGACCTCCAACATTGGCGCCCGCCACCTGGAGCGGCGCGGCAACCTGGGCTTCCAATCGCCGCATGAGGAACACACCGTGGCCAAGGTCGAGGACTTAGTGCGAAACGAGGTCAAGCGGCTGTTCAACCCGGAGTTTTTGAACCGCGTGGACGAGATCATCCTGTTCAACGCCCTAGGCGATGATGACCTGCTGCAAGTGATCGAAATTCTAGTGCAGGACATGAACCGCCACTTGGTGCAGAAGAACGTGACCCTGAGCGTGCCGGTCGAGGCCAAGCGGTGGATTCTAGAAAAGACGTGCGGCGACCGCTCCTACGGCGCGCGGCCGCTGCGCCGGGCGCTGCAGAAGTACGTCGAGGATCCGCTCTCGGAGTTGGTGATCCAGGGCCAGCTGCCGGTGCCGGCGTTCGTCGAGGCCTATCTGGACAATGACGGCCTGGCCTTCCGGCCGATCAGCACGCCCCAGGAAGCCGAGGAGACGGTCAACTCCTGAGAGCCCAGGGCAGAGGGCGGATTGAGAGGCCGGTGGTACCGATGCGCCGCGGCGTACGTGCGACGCCTGGGGCTGGGAGCCTGGGCCGGCGCTTGGGGCTAGGGCTGGTGGGAGCGGGACTGCTGGCGGCTGGGGCCTGGGGCGGCGTGCCGTCCGCGCCCACTCCACCGTCGGCGGTGGCGATCCGACCGGCAGTCTTGCGGAACTTCACCGCCGATCAGGCGGCGCTGCGGCGCTACCGCTACCGCGAGCGCGTCATCCTGGTTAAGGGTGGCAGCCGCACCGACCGAACACTGAGCGTGTATTACGTGCAGGGGCGGTCGGTCGCGCCGGAGATTGCCTTGGACGGACAGCCGCTGGGACCGCGGGGCCGCGCGGCGCAGCAGCAGGCTGCCCGCGAACGCGCCGCCCAGTTGGCGCACCGACCGCCGCCGCCGCTCGGCGTCGTCGACTTTCGCGGCCATGACTACTCCTTCCCGCGCTTAGCGGCGGATTTCCACTATGGCCCCGCCCGAGTGGTCATCTGGCATGGGCGCACCACCTGGGTCTATCCCGCCTGGCCCAACCCCAACGCCCCCCATCCCTCCAGCGCCGAGAAGGTCTTGCTGGCCTCCCGAGGAACGGTCTGGATTGATGCCAAGGACCTCCATCTGGTGCGGGTCCAAATGCACACCTTCCGGCCTGTCAGGTATCTTGCCGGCATTCTCGCCACCGTGCACCGGGCCACCCTCGACCTCCAGTTGCAACGGGTCGCCCCCGGGGTGTGGCTACCCGCGCGCACCGCCTTTCGTTTGCGGGCGACGCTCCTGCTGCTCAAGGCCTTCAACGAGTCCAAGGTGGAGAGCTATTGGGCCTACCATCGCGGCACTGGCCCAGGACCGCAAGCGGCGGACGGGACACGATCCATCGTCAAAGGCGTTAACG
>JBOGKW010000273.1:0-2017 GCA_050746205.1 Terriglobales bacterium
CGCCGAAACGTCATCTGGGTTTTGCGCCAGCGCCCGGTGCAGATAGCGCACGGCCTCCTGATCCCGACCGAGCCGGAGCAGGAAGAACCCGGTGAAGTAGTTGGCCGTCGCGTCCTCCGGCGCGCGCTGCACCACGAACCGCATCTCCCGCAGCGCCGCCGCATAGTGCCCCTCATTACGGTCCAGCAGCGCCAAGACATAATGCGCCCGCAGATTGCCAGGATCCTGCTGAAGCGCGCGCTTCAGGGCGGCCCGCGCCGGCGCCGCCTGGGTGGCGGCGTAATAGGCGATGCCCAAGTTGGCCTGGGCCGTCACCAGCCGGGGATCGGCCGCCAAGGCCCGACGGAACGCCTGTGCCGCGGCGGCAAACTCGCTGCGGTTCATGTAGGCGACACCGCGATTGTTGGCCCGCAGGGCCGAGTTCACGCCCCCACCATGGCCCCCCGTAGCCGCCGCCCACGCCCCGACCACCACCGCTATGGCCAGCGCGACGGCGAAAAACCATACCCTAGTCTTGCTCCTCATGCACCGCCATTGTACCCAGCCGCAGCGCCGTGTCGAGGCCTGGTATGGAGCCGCCCGGGGTGAGGCCGATATAATAAGCGAGGAGGAAATCCTATGTCCGTGGAATGGCTGTCCTCGTTGGAAGATGGTCTGCGCCGCGCCGCCGAAAGCCAGCGGCCGGTGTTGTTGGATATCAGCGCAGCGCCCCGTTGAGGGGGCTGTGCGCGCATGGATGCCGTGACGTATCCACAGCCTGAAGTCTCGCGTTTTCTGCAGGAAAACTTCATTCCCGTCAAGGTCAACGTCATCAGCGGCGACGCCAAGCAGGTGGCCCGCCTACACCACCTGTTTACGCCGGCATTCCTGGTCCTTGAGGGCGAACGGGAACATGATCGCCGCTACGGATTTCTCCCGCCGGAGGAGATGTCCGCGTGGATGCGGATCGCCCTCGGCGACCGCGCCCTGAACCGCGGCCGCTATGAGGAGGCCGCCGGCTGGTTCAATGAAGCCGGCCGCCAGTATGCCCAAAGCGCCTTCACCCCGCGTGCGCTGTATTGGGAGGGTGTCGCCCGCTACAAGCAAAGCGGCGACCATACGGCCTTGCGGCAGCCGTGGGGCGACCTGGCGCACGGCTACCCGGACTCAAGCTGGGGACGGGCCGTGGCGTGGACGGTGGCCCCACCGGCCTAGACGGCTTCGGCATAGGCCTGCAGCCAGGTCAGAATGTCGGGCCAGCCCCGGTGGCTGGCCCGATCGGCTTCGCTCACCAGGCCCGAGTGGGTGAGCCGGACCCAGGTCCGCCCGCTTTCTTCACGCAGTTCGAACGTGACCAGCGTCTCACTCGGATTCTCATACCAATCCGGCAGCCAGGTGAACGCCAATCGCCGTGGCGGCTCGACCTCGCGGTAGACGCCCCCGACCGAGCTCCGCCGCCCGTAGGCCTCGAAGCTCATACCCCACCGTCCGCCGACGCGGAGGTCGGACTCCGCCGCCAGCACCTGGAACCGCGAGCCGCCCCACCACCGCCGCCGTTGCGCGGGGTCGGTTAAGGCCGCGAACACCCGCGCCGCCGGCGCCGCAATCGTGATCTCTTCGACAATGGCCGCCTTCGCATTCATCTCGATCCCTCCACATCCGTTTTCAGGCCGCGCAGGCTCGCCGCCCAAAAAGCCTGATACTCCCCGATCCACAAGCCCACCAGCCGCAAGGGCGCTGGGTCCAGGCGGCAGATGTGGAGCCTTCCACGCTGCTCCGTCCGCACCAGCCCTGCCGCCCGCAGCAAACGCAGGTGCTTCGAGACGGCGGGTCGGCTGCAGCGGAAATGACCCGCAATCTCCCCCACCGCCTGCGGTTGCCGCCGGAGCAGGCCTAGAATCTGCCGCCGGGTGGGATCGGCGAGGGCGCGAAACACCGGATTTGCGTTCGTAACCATCCGGTTACATATTGCCCGGACCGCGACGCGCGGTCAAGTCCGCAAATTTTGCCTCAGTAGAGCAGGAAGCGGTGGCGGACG
>JBOGKW010000274.1:0-1522 GCA_050746205.1 Terriglobales bacterium
TGGCGCGCCACCCCGACCTGGACGCCGTCTTCACCGTGGACAGCTTCCGCCTGCGCGCCGCGCCCGGCACCTGGCCGGAGTTTCGCGCCGATATAAAAAAGATTCGCGCCTTCGGCGCGACCTGGGCCGTGGACCTGCAGGGCACGTTGAAATCGGCGCTGGTCGCCCGCCTGGCCGGCGCCAAATACCGCCTGGGCCTGGCCCGCGCCGCCGAGCGCGAGCGCGGCGCGCATTGGTTCTACAACCGCCATGCCGTTCCCCGCTCCACCCACGTCGTGGATCAACTGTTGGACGTCGCCGCCGCGGCATCCCCAAACACCCCCCTGGAGCGGCTGCGCCAATTTCCCTTCCCCATCCCGGAAACCGCGCAGCAGGACACCTATCGCTGGTTGCAAGAGAACCATGTCGGCCCTTTCGTCTTTCTCTCTCCGGGCGGCGGCTGGGCCTCGAAGCGCTGGCCCACCGAGCGCTTCGCCGAGTTGGCGGGGCGCTTGCACCGAGACTACGGTTTGGCGGCGGTGCTGAATCGCGGCCCGGGCGAACGCGCCCTGGATGAAGCCTTCCGCCGCGCCACCGCCATCCGGGCACGAATCTTCTCCGGCGATGCCGCCCACTTGGCGGCCATGCTCACCCAAGCCCGCCTGGCCGTGGGCGGCGACACCGGCCCGCTGCATTTGGCCGCGGCGCTGGGCACGCCCGTCGTGGCGCTATTTGGCCCCACTGACCCGCTGCGCAATGGACCCTTTTCCAGCCGCGTAATTGTGCTGCACAAACCGCACCTCGCCAGCTACCGACGCTCGCAGCGGTACTCTCCCAACATGCTGGCCATTAGTGTCGAGGAGGCCGCCGCCGCCTGTGGCGAACTGCTCGCCGCCGGAGGCGTGGCTCGCGCCGAGGGGGCCAAGTCATGAGCGGCGCGCCGGCAGCCCAGCCGCCGGATTCTGGACACCGATCCCGTGCGTCGCGGCTCCTGCTGGGCTTCGACCGCGTTGGCACCCAGGGCCGGGACTTCGGCGCATGGTTGGCGCGGATTCGGGTGCCGCTGGGCTTTGTCGCGGCCGCGCTGTTTCTTCTCCGCGCCCGGCCCAGCCCGCTCAGCCTGGCGCTTGGGTTGCCCTTGGCGGCGGCGGGCCTGGCCTTGCGCGCCGCCGCTGCCGGCCACATCCGCAAAAATGACGCTCTGGCCACCACCGGCCCCTACCGCTACTGCCGCAATCCGCTCTATTTGGGCAGCGCGATTTTGGCCGCGGGATTCTTGCTCGCTGCCGCCGACCCGCTGATGGCGGCGCTGGCGGCCGCGCTGTTTGCGGCCGTCTACGCCCCGGTGATCCGCCGCGAGGAGGCCTATTTGGCCCAACGTTTCGGCCCAGCGTTTGCGGACTATTGCCGCGTCGCGCCGCGCTTTTTGCCCCGGTTGTGGCCGGCGCGCACGGGGGAGGGCGGGGCTGCAGCCTCCAGGTTCTCCCTGGCTTTATACCGCCGCCACCGTGAGTACAATGCGCTGTTGGGTTACGCCGCCGTG